>NZ_JBHWHV010000033.1:0-76172 GCF_042732375.1 Streptomyces sp. NPDC059785 | reverse complement strand
ACGACCTCGACCGCCCAAGCCGGACGCCCCCCAAGCCGTTGCCCCTGCCCAGGCCGAACCGGTCGCCCAAGACGACGCCGCCCTGGAACGGCCCGGCCACACACGACCTCGGCCGCCGAGACGGCCCCGCCCAAGCCGGACGGCCCCCAAGACGATGCGCCCGCCCAAGGCGAACCGGCCGCCCGAAACGGCCCCCGGCCGAGACGAACCGACCGCCCCAACCGGACCAGCCGAACCGACCGCCCAGCCGAACGAGCCGGACCAGCCGGACCAGCCGGACCAGCCGGACCAGCCGCCAAGTCCAACCACCCGGTCACCACCGGCCCCCGTCCCCCGGCCCCCCGGGCCTACGCCGCCCCGACAGTCAGCACATCGCTCCCCGCCCCGGTCTGGCCGCCGTTCTCCGCCCCGCCCTGCGGACCACCACCCGCCCCGGACGGAATCCGGTCACCGTCGCCGGACGGCGCCCCCGTTCCCGACTCCTCCGCCAGCACATCGTTGACCTTCACGACCGCTTCCAGGAGGGGCATGTCCACGCCGATGGTTTCGGCCAGGCCGAGGAAGCCGCGGGTGTCCTTGGGGAGGCAGACGCCGCCGTACGGGCTGCCGCCGCGGATGCCGTAGTCGGGGTTGTACGACGCCTCGGCGGAGCGCGCCACCGTCTGTGCCACCGGGTCGAGGTCGAGTCCGAGGGACCGGCTGACCAGCCACATCTCGTTCCAGAAGGAGATCTTCGTGGCGTTGAAGAGATTGTGCGCGCACTTGACGAACTCGGCCTGGGCCGGGTTGGCGAAGAAGCGGGTCTCGCCGCCGAACGGCGCGAGGAGCGCGGCAAGCCGCTCCCGCGTACGCGCGCTGCGCGAGGCGATCACCGTCATCCACGGATGGCGGAAGTCCTCGACGGCGGAGGCCGCCCGCAGGAACTCCGGGTTGCTGGCGAGCGTGAAGTCCTCGCCGTGGACCCGACCGGAGTGTTTCTCCAGCAGCGGCTGCGCCACACCCTCCGCGGTGCCGGGCGGCACGGTCGAGCGGACCACGACGACATGCGGCTCCGTGGCCCCGGCCAGCGCCCGGCCGACGGCGGCGGTGCCGTCCTCGAAGGCGGACAGGTCGTACCCCCGGCCCGTACTGGGTGTGGGCAGGGTGAGGAAGACGAACGCGCTGCGCTCGGCCCGCAGGTCGAGCACGTCGCGCGCGTCGAGATCCTGGGACCGCAGGTGGTCCAGGCGTCGTGGTGCCGTGTCGATGAAGGTCACCTCGTGCTCAGCACGCAGGAGTCCCTTTCCGGTGGCGGCGCCCACGACGCCGGAACCGACGATGAAGATCCTTGCCATGGTGAACTCGTCTCCTGGTCGGACATGGGTGCTCAGCGGCACACACATGCGGAAACGTCACAGGGCATCGCCCGTGGCCGGTCCAGCGGGCGGGCACGCGGACTCGCGTGCGGTACGGGACGTACAGGTGCGGACGGAGCCGGCTCGGCTCAGGGCCGCCGCGGTCTCACAGCGGCCGACGCCCGTGCTCTGGACCGGGCGTCGGCCCGCGGCTGCGCGCCGACCGGGCCGGCGGCACTGGTGGAGACCCTGACCGAAGACGACCGCACTCCCCCTCAACCCCCCTGAGAACAACGGACTTTGAGCGCCTCGGGCGCTCGCCCCCTCGCCGTCAGACGTTACGGCCTCCGCACGGCTTCCGGGTCCCGGTCTTCCCCACACAACGAAATATGTCCATTAATGGCCCATGCCCCACAAGAGCCAATAACGCGGCTCCCGGCCCGAAACGCGACTCCAGGCCAGAACTTTCGGCCGAAAACGCGGCTCCCGGCGCACGGTGCGTGCGCCGGGAGCCGTCCCCCGAGAACGATCGCCGCGGCTGTCAGTCCGTGGCGATCGCGTTCAGTACGTTCATCCGCCCCGCCCGGAACGCCGGGATCAGGGCGGCGAACAGGCCCACGAAGGCCGAGCCGATGAAGACACCGATGATCGTCGGCCACGGGATGTCCAGGACGTTCAGACCCTCCAGGGCGAGCAGCCGCTGCGCGGTGGCGCCCCAGCCCATGCCCAGGCCGAGCCCGAGGAGGGCGCCGAAGAGGGCGATGACGACCGACTCCAGGCGGATCATGCGGCGCAGCTGCCGGCGCGACAGTCCGATGGCCCGCAGCAGGCCGATCTCCCTGGTCCGTTCGACGACGGAGAGGGCGAGCGTGTTCACGACGCCCAGGACGGCGACGATGATCGCGAGGGCCAGCAGACCGTAGACCATGTTCAGGAGCTGCCCGATCTGGTCCTTGAGCTCCTGCTTGAAGTCCGTCTGGTCGCGCACCTGATACTGCGGGTACGGCTTCATGGCCTTCTTCAGCGCCGCGTACGCCTGCTCCTGCTCGCCGTCCGCGGCCTTGGCGAACATGATCTCGTCCGGCGGGATCCGGTCGGCCGGTACGTACTTCTGCATGGTCGCGGTGCTGGTGTAGCGGGCACCCTGGTCGATGGAGGTGTCGTCGTCGGTGATCGCGGCGACCTTCAGCTCGGCCGTCCTGCCGCCCTCGAAGGCGACGGTCATCGTGGAGCCGAGCCGGATGCCGTGCTTCTTGGCGTAGTCGGAGCCGACGGACATGGCGTCCTTGCCGTAGGCCGCGGACAGTTCGCCGGCCGTGGTCTCGCGGCGCAGGTCGTCCGCGTACGACGGGTCGGCCGCCGTCACCTCGCTGGCCTCGGTCTTCCCGTCAGGCGAGGTCAGCTTCGCCGCGACCGACTTGTAGTGGGTGACGTGCTCGAGGCCGGGGACGGACTCCATGGCCTTCGCGGCCTGGGGCACGATCCGCTGGTTGCCCTGGACGATGAAGTCCGCGCCGACCGACTTGTCCAGTTCCTCGGTCGCGGAGGCCACCATGGAGGAGCCGACCACGGAGAGGCAGGCGACCAGGGCGAGGCCGATCATCAAAGCCGCGCCGGTGGCGCCGGTGCGGCGCGGGTTGCGCAGCGCGTTGCGCTCGGCCATCCGGCCCACGGGTCCGAAGACCCGCAGCAGTACGGCGCTGATCACCCGGACCACGGCGCCCGAGAGGACGGGGCCGATGACGACGAAGCCGATGAGGCTGAGCACCACGCCCGCGCCGAGCACCAGGGAGCCGTCGCTCGCCTTGTCGGCGGTGGCCGCCGAGTAGAGGGCGAGGCCGCCGGCGCCGGTGAGGACCAGGCCGATCAGACTCCGGACGAGGGACGCGCGGCCGTCGGCCGGCGTACCGGCGTCACGCAGCGCAGCCATCGGGGAGACCTTCCCGGCGCGGCGGGCGGGCAGGTAGGCGGCGAAGACGGTGACGACGATGCCCAGGACGATGCCGACCACCGGGGTCGACGTCTTCACCGTCAGGTCGTCGGTGGACAGGTTCATGCCCACGGCCGACATGAGCTTCATCAGGCCGACGGCGATGCCGACGCCCGCGGCGACGCCGAGCAGCGAGCCCACAACGCCGAGCAGCAGCGCCTCGACCAGTACGGAGCGGTTGACCTGCTTGCGGGAGGAGCCGATCGCCCGCATCAGGCCGATCTCGCGGGTGCGCTGGGCGACCAGCATCGAGAAGGTGTTGACGATCAGGAAGATGCCGACCAGGAAGGCGATCCCGGCGAAGCCGAGCATGGCGTACTTGATGACGTCCATGAAGTCGCCGACCTGGGAGCGGTTCTCGTCGGTGGTCTCCTGCTGCGTGCGGACCGTGACGGTGCCGTCGAGGGCGGAGGCGACGGTCCGCTTCAGCCGGACGTCGCTGACACCCTGGTCGGCGGTGACGTTGATCTGGGTGAACCGGCCGGTGGCGCCCAGCAGTTCACGCTGCGCGGTGGCGGTGTCGAAGTAGACGACGGCGGCACCGGGGTTGGTGACGGTGAAGGAGGCGATGCCGACGATGCGCGCCTTGAAGTCGCCGGTGACGGCTATGGTGCGCAGCTCGTCACCGATCTTGAGGTGGTGCTTGCCGGCGGTGTCGGCGTCGACCATCACCTCGGTCGGGCCGCGCGGTCCCCGCCCCTTGGTGATCTCCATCGAACGCAGGTCGTTCTTCGTCCAGTTGCCCGCGATCGTGGGGGCGCCGGTGGTGGAGCCCATGTTCTCGTTGTCGCTGTTCACGACGGTGACGTCCAGCGAACTGACGGCGCCCTCGGCGTCCTTGACGCCCTCCGCCGCGCGGGTCCGCTCCAGGACGGAGGCCGGCAGCGACTCGGGCCTGCCGTTCTGCGGGGTCTCGTCGGCCTTCGTCGCCTCCTTCGGCGAGACGGTCACGTCGGCGGAGGAGGCGGCGAAGAGCTTGTCGAACGTCGTGTCCATCGTGTCGGTGAAGACGAGCGTGCCGCAGACGAAGGCCACCGACAGCAGCACCGCGACGGCCGACAGGGCCATGCGTCCCTTGTGCGCGAAGAAGTTGCGCATCGAGGTCTTCCAGACGGTCATGACGTACGCCCCCGGGCGTCGAAGTCCTTCATGCGGTCCAGGACGGCCTCGGCGGTCGGCCGGTACATCTCGTCGACGATGCGCCCGTCCGCGAGGTACAGCACCCGGTCCGCGTACGAGGCGGCCACCGGGTCGTGGGTGACCATCACGATGGTCTGGCCGAGCTCGTCCACCGAGCGGCGCAGGAAGCCCAGCACCTCGGCGCCCGCCCGGGAGTCGAGGTTCCCGGTCGGCTCGTCACCGAAGATGATGTCGGGGCGGGCGGCGAGGGCGCGGGCCACGGCCACCCGCTGCTGCTGGCCGCCGGAGAGCTGCGAGGGGCGGTGCTTGAGCCGGCCCGCGAGGCCGACGGTCTCCACGACCTGGTCCAGCCAGCCCTTGTCCGGCTTGCGGCCCGCGATGTCCATCGGCAGCGTGATGTTCTCCAGCGCGCTCAGCGTGGGCAGCAGGTTGAACGCCTGGAAGATGAAGCCGACGCGGTCCCGGCGGAGCCGCGTGAGCTTCTTGTCCTTCAGGCCGGTGATCTCGGTGTCGGCGAGGTGGATCTGCCCGGAGGTGACGGTGTCGAGTCCGGCGAGGCAGTGCATCAGGGTGGACTTGCCGGACCCCGAGGGGCCCATGATCGCGGTGAATTCCCCGCGTGCGATGTCCACGTCGATGTGATCGAGGGCGACGACCCGGGTCTCGCCGGACCCGTACGCCTTCACGACCTGCCGCGCCCGCGCGGCAACGGCCGTACGCCTCTCAGTGCCCCCGTGCCTGGGAATGCTCACAGCCGATGTCACGGTATATCTCCTATGTCGGTCACGAGGTGGTCCGCGGTCCGCGGTTCGCGAAGGTGCGTTGGTGCGGTGGGATCAGTCTGGCGACGGGAGGGGGTCCGGCGCGCTGGTGCGCAGCGCAGTCTTCAGCGGGGGAAAACCCCACCCCTCCCGCTGGGCCGAGCCACCCCCCGACGGCGTAAAGCCAGGTTAAGGACGACGGCCCGTCCTCCTCGTCCTCCGGCGGGACGAACCCTCCCCGACCTGTAGTACGGAGATACCCCTAGGGGCTCTCCACCCCCCGGTGGAGCATTTATCAGGGTCGTGTCAGCCCTTGGGTGCACACAGCGTCCACCCTGCCGCGGCGGGAGGGTCAAGTGAGAGCATGTCGGCGGCAGTTGAGTGCACGGTGCAGGGGGAAAGGACTCCGGTGAGCCAGGGGGACACGGACACACCCGCCGCGCGGGCCGGCACAGCGGGCGGTGCGGCCGCGGGCACCCGGCGGGGCGCCGTCGTCGCCGCCCTGATGCTGGCCATGGCGCTGGCCGCGCTCGACTCCACCATCGTCTCCACCGCCGTACCGCAGATCGTCGGCGATCTCGGCGGCTTCTCGGTGTTCTCGTGGCTGTTCTCCGGCTATCTGCTGGCCGTGACCGTCACCCTGCCCGTGTACGGCAAGCTCTCCGACACCTTCGGCCGCAAGCCGGTCCTGGTCGCGGGGTGCGTCGTCTTCCTCGCCGGTTCCCTGCTGTGCGCCGCCGCCTGGAACATGGCGGCGCTCATCGCCTTCCGGGTCGTCCAGGGGCTGGGCGGCGGCGCGCTCCAGGGCACGGTGCAGACGCTCGCCGCCGACCTGTACCCGCTGGAGGAACGGCCGCGGATCCAGGCCAGGCTGTCCACGGTGTGGGCGGTCTCGGCGATCGCCGGGCCCGGACTCGGCGGCGTCCTCGCCGCGTACGCCGACTGGCGCTGGATCTTCCTGATCAATCTGCCGATCGGCGCGCTCGCCCTGTGGCTGGTCGTGCGCCATCTGCACGAGCCGCAGCGCACCGTCCGCACCGGCCGCCGCCCGCGGATCGACTGGGCGGGCGCGCTCGCCGTCTTCGCCTGCGGCGGCGTCCTGCTGACCGCGCTGGTGCAGGGCGGGGTGGCCTGGGCGTGGCTGTCGCCGCCCTCGCTCGCCCTGTTCGGCGGCGGACTCGCCCTGGCGGCGGTCGTCGTGGCCGTCGAACGGCGGGCCGCGGAGCCGATCATCCCCGGCTGGGTGTGGCGGCGGCGCACCATCGTCGCCGTCAATCTGGCACTCGGCGCCCTCGGCCTGCTGATGGTCGCCCCGACCGTCTTCCTGCCGACGTACGCGCAGGCGGTCCTGGGGCTCGCGCCGGTCGCCGCCGGATTCGTCCTGTCGGTCTGGACGCTGAGCTGGCCGGTGTCGGCGGCGCTCAGCCAGCACGTGTACCGGCGGATCGGCTTCCGCAACACCGCGATGCTCGGCATCGGCACGGCGACCCTGCTCCTGCTCGCCTTCCCGTTCCTGCCGTATCCGGGCGAGGCCTGGCAGCCCGCGCTGCTGATGCTGCTGCTCGGCGGCGCGCTCGGGCTGTTCCAACTGCCGCTGCTGATCGGCGTGCAGTCGACCGTCGGCTGGGCGGAGCGCGGTACGACGACGGCGTCCGTACTGTTCTGCCGCCAGACCGGGCAGACCGTCGGCGCGGCCCTGTTCGGGGCGGTCGCCAACGGGGTGCTCGCCGCGCGGCTCGGCGGCGCGGGCGACCTGGACTCCGTCACCCGCGCCCTGGACACCGGCGACTCCGGCGGGCGGGTGCGCGGCGCCGTCGCGGCCGCGGTCGACGCGGTCTACCTGGGCGCGGCGGGCGCGGCCGGACTCGCCTTCCTGGTCCTGCTGTTCGTGGCGCCGCGCCGCTTCCCCGTCCTGGCCCAGGAGCCCCACAAGCAGTAGGTGTTATCGCGGGTAACGCACAGGTCGCGGCAGTGGGAGCAGACCGGCCGCGCACTTCGGCGAAACCGCCCCACGGCCCTGTACCTGCGGGTAACGTGCCTCGCCCACCCCCAGGCTCCCTGCGGTCCCGGCAACGGGCCCCAGCCACGCGAGGAGAGACGGGATGCCCGATGCCTTCTCGTCCCCGGACCACCGCCCGCCCCGCCCGCACCACCACGACACGAGCCCCGCACACGCCACCTACCCCTGGCAGCCGCCACCGCCCGAACCGCCCGGACCCCGGCTGCCGCACCGCCGCCCCCTCGGCCGCCACAGCGACCTGCGCGTCCTGCGCGGCGCCTACCGGCGGCAGCGGCGCGTCGCCGCGTTCACCGCGCTCGGCTACTTCACCGCCTTCCTGCTGCTGTCGGCGTTCGCACCGTCGGTGATGACGCGCAGGGTCCCCGGCGGCCTCCCCGCCGGACTCCTCCTCGGCCTGCTCCAGATCCCCGTCACCTGCCTGGCCATCTGGCTGTACGAGTACACGGCGCGCCGCCGCGTCGACCCGCTGGCGGACCGGATCCGCCGGCAGGCCGAACTCCACGCCGAGCGACGACGCCGCGCCGGTGACCCGGGACGTGACCCGGACCGGTGACCTGGGCGGCGTACCGCCCGGACCGTATGCCACTTCGCAGGTCACTCCGCCGGGGCGCGGCCCGTCAGCGCGGTGAGGCTGTTGCGCACGGAGTCCATCTGGGCGCTCACGTGGTCCCATTCCTCGCCGTGTTCGCGCAGGACGCGTTCCGTCTCGCGGGCGATGCGGTCCTCGCGGGCGCGCGCCTCGGCGATCAGCGCCGCGGCCTGTTCCTCGGCGTCCTGCTCCGTCCGCGCGGCCGCCTCCGCCGCCTCGGCCACCGCCCGCGCCGCCTCGGCGGCACCGGCCTCGGCACGCGCCGCCAGCTCCTCGTGGTGCGCGTCGAGTTCCCCGGCCCGCTCCCCGGCCGCCCGATCGGCCGCCGCCAGGCGCTCCGCCTGCGCCTCCTCCTGCTCGGTGATCAGCGCCTCCGTGCGCTGCCGGGTCTCCCGCAGCCCGGCCAGCGCCGTACCCCGGCCCTCCTTCACCGCGCGGCGCGCCGAGACGCGTACCCCGTCCGCCTCGGTACGGGCCGCGAGCAGCCGCCCGGCGACGTGCTCGTCGGTCTCCTCGCGCAGCCCGTCGGCGTACGCCTGCGCCTCCGCCGTGAGCCGGCGCCCCGCCTCCTCGGCCTCCTCCGTGACCCGCCGGGCCTCCGCGCGGGCGTCCTCGCGCACCGTCTCCGCCTCCTCCCGGACCGTCGCGAAGAGCCGTACGGCACTGTCGCCGAGGGTCTCGTACTCCTGCGGGGCGAGCCCGGCGACGACCTCGCCCATCCGCTCGGCCTCGGCCTCCATCTCCCGGGCCAGCACGGTCAGCCGGGCGGCGCGTTCCCACGCCGCGTCACGGTCGTCCGAGAGTGCCGCCGCGTACGCGTCCACCTGTTCGGGACAGTAGCCACGCCGCACGGTCGCGAAGCCGTGCGGCGGCGGTGCCGCGCTGCTCATCCTGGAACCCCTCTCCGCCGGACACAGATGTGGCGCACATCTTGGCGGATCGGACGTAAGTGTTCATAACGCGACACTCCGCGACACTCAGGCATAGAGGGCGATCCATAGGAAAACAGGAGAGGGGATCGGGCGTACCGCCCGATCCCCTCTCCTGTCTCCGTCCCGCCGAACGCGCCCGCGCTCAGCGGCGCGTCACAGCAGCCCGTCCCACATCTGCTCCAGCAGGACCGACCACCAGCTCTCCGGCGAGCCCAGGGCCGCCGGGTCGAGCGAGGCGAGCTGGGCCTGGAAGTCGAGCGTCCAGCGGCCCGCCTGCTCCTGGTTGAGCCCGTAGCGCAGCCGCCACATCCGGCCCAGCAGCGCCAGGCAGCGCGCGAACTCGGGCAGCCCCGTGTTCACGAACTGCGGCGGCACCGGCGCACCGCCGGGTCCCGCCTCCACCGGCACGGCCACGATGTTCGCCGTGCCGTACTGGACACAGATCGCCTTGCCGAAGTCACTGCCCATGACCAGGTACGACCCCGCGTCCGGGCCCGGCTGCACGCCCCGTTCCTGCGCCAGCTCGGCGAGCGTCGGCACCGGACGGCCCGGCTGCGCCTGCGCCCAGAAGAACGGGCCCATGTCGACCGGCAGCCCCGCCACGACCAGCGTGTGCGCCACGATCGGCGGCACGCCCTGCCGGGAGACCGCCGCCTGGTCGAAGCGGAAGACACCGGGGCCGAACGCGGCCGCCAGCTCCTGCCCGATGCCCTCCGGCGGGATCGGCGGCGCCGGATGCACCTGCGGCAGCGGCGCCCGCACCGGCGCGGAGCGCGCCGGACCGTCCGCCACCTGATGCAACTCACCCTGATGAGCGATGAGTTGATGCATCCCGTCCTGACGGCTCGCGTGATCCGTGCCGTACGGGGCGATGGACGTGATCCGCGCCTGCGGCCACGTCTCCCGGATCATCCGCGCGCAGTACGCGCCCGGCAGCTCGCAGGACTCAAGCTCCGTGTGCAGCTCCAGCACCTGCTGCGGCGGCACGTTCATCGCGCGCAGCTCGTGCAGGATCTGCCACTCCGGGTGCGGGGTGCCGGGCGCGGAACGCCGGATGAGCTGCTGCTCCGAACCGTCGTGCGCCCGGTAGCGCAGCACCGCCTGGTAGCCGGGACCCACCATGGGCCGCCCGTCCTGCGGATAGCCGTACGCCGGCTGCTGCCCCGGCATCGGCTGCCCGGGCATGGACTGACCCGGCATCGGCTGACCCGGCATCGGCTGCGGGGCACCCGGCGGGATGCCGGGGGCCTGCGGCGGCGGGGGCGCGCCGGGGCCGCCGACGGCCGGACCGGCCAGCATCGTGGCGGCGTGGTGCACACCACCGGCGGGCGTACCACCCGGCGGCTGCGGCGCGTTCGGACCACCCGGAACGCCAGGCGCACCGGGCGCACCCGGAACGCCGGGCGGGCCGGGCGGGGTCGGGGCACCAGGCGCGCCAGGGGCACCCGGAGCGCCGGGAGCGCCGGGCGGGCCCGGGGGCGGCGGGGCGCCGGGGCCGCCGACCGCCGGACCGGCCAGCATCGTCGCGGCGTGGTGCACACCACCGGCGGGCGTACCACCCGGCGGCTGCGGCGCGTTCGGACCACCCGGAGCACCAGGCGCACCGGGCGGGCCGGGCGGGCCGGGCGGGGTCGGGGCGCCGGGCGCGCCCGGCGGGATCGGTGCTCCGGGAACCCCGGGCGTACCCGGGGCGCCGGGAGCGCCGGGGCCCTCCGGGCCGAGCTGGGAGACGAGCTGGGTCGGCACGTAACCGCCCGCCGGTCCGCCCGGGGCACCCGGCGCCGACGGCGGCGGAGTCGCGCCCGGCCGCGCACCCGGCACCCCGGGGGCGCTCGGCGGCGGCGGTGTGCCCGCGCCACCGCCCCGCGCGGCGCGCGGCGGCTGCGCCTTGCTGGTCGCGGCGTCCGCAATGTCACCCGCGTGCGGCGGCAGCGGACGCCCCGTGGACGCCCCGGTACCGCCAGGACCGAGCGGTCCACCGGGCGGCGGCGTGTCCTGCGGACCGGCCGGCGGCGGAGTACCCGGGGCGCCGCCCGGACCGTGCGGATAGCCGTAGGGCGGAGCACCCGGCGGCGGCGTGCCGTGCGGACCGCCCGCACCCTGCGGGCCACCCGTATCCTGCGGGCCACCCGAACCCTGCGGATAGCCGTACGGCGGAGCACCAGGCGGCGGCGTACCCTGCGGGCCACCCGCACCCTGCGGATAGCCGTACGGCGGAGCACCCGGCGGCGGCGTACCGTGCGGGCCACCCGCGCTGCCGGGCCCACCGGAACCGCCCGAACCGCCCGGCCCGGCAGGCGCACCCGGCCCACCGGACGTGCCGGGACCACCGGGCCCGCTGGACACACCCGGACCGCCAGGCGCACCCGGACCGCCAGGCGCACCGGGACCGCCAGGCCCACCGTGCGCACCGGGACCGCCAGGCCCACCGTGCGCACCGGGACCGCCCGGCGTACCCGACCCGCCCGCCGTACCCGTGTCGTCAAGCGCCGGTGCCACGGTCGTCCGCGGCAACTGGCTGCCGCCCGCGATCAGGGCGGTCTTGGCCTCCGGCGTCGCCCCGGGCGGCGGGGTGTCGGCCGACTCGCTCAGCGGCGGCGCGAACACCGTCGCGGGCAGCGGCACCGACCGGTCCTCGCCCGCGTCGGCGTTGGTGTCCGTACCGGCCCACGGCGTCGCCCCCGCCGGCGGACCCGACGGGACCCGGTCCTGCGGCGGCGCGTCCCGCACCTCGTCGGAGGCCGCGGCGGCGGGCCACGCCGTGGCACCACCGGGAGCCGCGGGAGCACCGGCCCCGGCACCCACGCCCGAAGGCGCACCCGCACCCGGCGCCGAAGCCCCGCCGGACGTGTCCGACCGGACCCCCGCCCCGTCCGAAGCACCGGACGTCCCCGCAGACCCCGAGGGCCCCGAAGTCGCCGAAGCCCCCGAAGTCTCCGACCTGCGGTCCGGGATGCCCAGCTTGTCCGCCGCCTCCTGGAGCCACTCGGGCGGGCTCAACAGGAACGACGTCTGGTTCAGGTCGACCCGGGCCGGCGGCGCGGGAGCCGCCTGCGCCGGCGCGTCCGGCAGCCCGTACTCCTCCTCGTACCGGCGGATCACCTCGCCCACCGGCAGCGCGGGCCACAGCGTCGCCTCGCCGCTGTCCCGCGCGATCACCAGCCGCTGCGCGCCGCCGTCGGAGCGCGGGCCCTCGGCCCGGTCCTCCGCCCAGACCACGAAGCCGAGATCGAACTCCCGCACCCGCACCTCACGGTGCTGGTACGAGGCCACGTCGCCGTTGATCCACTCTTCCGCGCGCTCCTGCGCCTGCGCGAAGGTCACCATCGGAAGATCACTCCCCCACCGAAGACACCGGCACGGCACGCGCGAAGCCGCCGTCCACCATCAGATTCGCCACCGTCTCCAGCTCCGGCGGATTGCCCGCGAGCCGGGACAGGAACTGGTCGAAGTCGTCACCGCACGGCAGCAGCAGCCGCTGCACCCGCTCCGCCGGAGCCCACGCGTCCTCGTCCCGGACGTCGTCGTAGGCACAGAACCAGACGGATCCGATCCGCTCGCCCTTCACCTTCACGGCCAGCAGACCGCCCTGTACGAACCCGACGCACAGGTAGTCCTTGGTCAGATGGTCGCGCAGACACTTGTTGATGTACACGAGGTCGTTGACCGCCGCCTCGTCCCGCACCGTGAACAGCGGCTGGTCCACCAGCAGTCCGAGCTCCGCGTCGAGCGCCGCACCCACCGGCGCGCACCCGCCCGCCGCCTTCAGGAACGACCGGTACGGGCCCGGCAGCCGGTACCCCAGGTCCTCCTCGACCCCGAGCACCTGCTGCTCCGTCACCGCCACCGACGACTTCGGCAGCCCGAAGTGCGCGGGCCGCGTCTCCTGCAACGGCCGCGTGCCCCGCTTGTCCTGGTCCACGGCCGCCGTAGCCAGACCGCCGTGGTGCCGCAGCAGCGCCTTCACCTCGACCGGCACCAGCTCAAGGCGCCGACTGCCCGGTACGTGGTGCCACGTCCAGCCGTGCGGCGTCGCCACCGCCGGGATGGTGTCCCACAGCTCGTGCCCCGTCGCCGCGAGCGCGGCGTTCGCGGACACGTAGTCCGTCAGCCTCAACTCGTCGACGCCGAAGCCCTCCGGAGGCTCGGCGATCTCGGCCGCGGCCCGCGCGTACGGCGAGAAGTCGGGATAGCCGCGCTCGTCCACCCGTACACCTCTCGGGTGACGCGAGGCCCGGACCGGGTCCGGGAAATGCACGACCTGCCCGGCGTAGGCCGCGTTCGGCGGCGCGGCTTGTCCCCCGGCCTGGCGGCCGGGAGGTGCCCCCAGCCCGAGCCGACCTGTCGTCATGGCGGTTGCCCCCTGCGGCGTTCTCAATGGCTGTATGGATCGCGGATGCCGACAGCCTAAGCGGTACGACGGCACCGGTCACCGGGCGTCCGCTTCCACGGCCGCACCGCACGCCCCCTTCCGTGACCTGCCGTCACCCTGCCGTGACCGAGCGGCTAAGACCGGGCGTGTCGCACGGCCCCAGCTTCCACACCGGGTGGGGCATTTGGCAGTCTGTCTCCGCACCGAGGGGCGGTCACAACAGCGGCTGCCGCCGCGGGCCGGAGGGGATGAACACCATGAGCGCGACGCAGACGGGCACGTCCGGCGACCCACGAGTCGGCTGGAGCAGCACCGAGACACCCCACGTCCCGGAACTCCTCCACCGCCGCGACGGGATACTCCCCACCGTCGCCGCCGCACTCTCCGTACGCGGCGCCACACTCACCGGCACCGCCGCCCGCGGCGACCAGCCGCCCGTGCTCCACCCGCTGGTCCAGGACTTCCTGGACACCCTCACCAGCACCCAGCGCGACCGCTTCAGCGGCCGCTGCGCCGAGGCGATCCTCATCTCACGGCACATCGCCTCCGCCGACGCCGCCCGCAGCAAGCGGGCCGCCCGCAAGCCGATGACCAACGGCGAGGCCCGCAAGGCCCTCAAGCACGCCAAGCTCACCGCGCGCCGCATCCGCGAGGACGGCGACCCGCTGCACGGCAGCTTCGCCGCGCCCTGCCGTTCCTGCACCGCACTCAGCGACCACTTCGGCGTACGCGTCGTCGACCCGGGCACGCAGGACGGCTGAACATCCCCCACCCCCACCCCGTACCACCGAGCGACACCCGCAGTACCCGCACGACTGACAGCACCCGCACTACTGGCACCACCCGCACGACTGACAGCACCCGCACTACTGGCACCACCCGCACGACGGCGGCGACGCCGGTCCACGACACCTGACGAACGAAGGGCAGATGCACACCGACCGCACCTCCACCACCCGCTTCCCCGTACCCGTCGACGCCGCGCTGCGCGCCGCCGGATGGCAGCCGGGACGCTGGGACATACAGCAGGCCGAGTACTGGGCCGACACCCTGCGCGGACACGTCTCCCCCGCGGGACACCGGCACACCGTCTTCCCCGCGGCCGTGGAGGCATGGGCGGAGTTCGGCGGACTCCGCCTCACCGCGAAGGAGGCCGGCCGCCAGGTCGCCCCCGGCACCCTGCACTTCGACCCCCTGCACGGTCTGCACATGGCCCGCACCCTCGGCGACCTCGGCCGCGCCCTGAGCACCGAGGTCTGCCCCCTCGGCGAGGAGACCGACACCGGCGGCGTCCTCGCCATCGACGCCGAGGGCCGCGTCTACACCCTCGACCACACCGGCGACTGGTACCTCGGCCCGACCATCGACCAGGCCCTCACCACGCTGCTCTCGGGCATAGAACCGAACCGCCTGACCACGGGCTGACCACCGGCCGACGGGAACCCGGATTCCGGGCGAACGCACCCCGGGACGACCGGCATCAGCGGCGCGGGCATCAGACCCTGAACATCAGCGACGCGACATCGAACCCTGAACACTGGCGACGCGACATCAGACCCTGAACGTCGGCGACGCGGCGCCGGACTCCGAACGTCAGCGCCCGACGTCAGCGAGCCACCGACAGCATCCGAGCATCAGCGGGCCGACGTCGGCATCCGGGCGTCAGCGTCCCGCCGGCAGTACCGCCGACACCCGGAATCCGCCCGCGTCCGTCGGGCCCGAGACGAACACGCCGCCCAGCGCCGTCACCCGCTCCCGCATGCCCACCAGGCCGTTGCCGCCGCTCGGCAGCCCCGCCGAGGACGCGGGACCCGGCTCCGGCGGCGGCTCGTTCTCCACCTGCATCGCGATCTCCGCGTCCCGGTG
The DNA here is from genome assembly GCF_042732375.1 of Streptomyces sp. NPDC059785. Lineage (NCBI taxonomy): Bacteria > Bacillati > Actinomycetota > Actinomycetes > Kitasatosporales > Streptomycetaceae > Streptomyces > Streptomyces sp. NPDC059785. The sequence continues at coordinate 61,168 of NZ_JBHWHV010000033.1, read as the reverse complement.
CGCCAGCCGCACATGCGTCTTCGCGCCCACCGCGTGCTTGTGCACGTTCGTCAACGCCTCCTGCACCACGCGGTACGCCGTCTGCTCCACCTCCGCCGGGTACGCCCGCACGTCCCCCTCCACCGACAGGTCCACGACCATCCCCGCCGCCGCGGACTGACCCACCAGCTCCTCCAGCTCCGCGAGGCACGGCCCGTCCCCCGACTGCCCCTCCCCCGGCTCGGCCACCGCGCGCGACGCCGCCGCCGCTGCCGCCGCACCCACCGCGGCCAACGGCACCGCCGGAGCCGGCGCCCGTGCCGGCCGGACCGCGGCGCCCTCGCCCGTACGCAGCACCCCGAGCATCTCGCGCAGCTCCGTCAGCGCCTGCCGGCCCATGTCCCCGACCAGCGCCGCGTTGCGCACCGCCTTCTCCGGGTCCTTCCGCGCCACCGCCTGAAGGGCCGCCGCGTGCACCACCATCAGGCTCACCCGGTGCGCCACCACGTCGTGCATCTCCCGCGCGATCCGCGTGCGCTCCTCGTTGCGCGCCCACTCCGCGCGTTCCTCCGCGCGCTCCGCGAGCAGCTGCAACTCCCGCTCCAGCGAATCCGCCCGCTCCCGCAGGCTCTCCATCAGCCGGCGCCGCGCCCCCACGTACAGCCCCAGCAGCACCGGCGGAGCCGTCATCCCCAGCGCCGTCGTGATGGAGAGGAACGGGACGAACCAGCCCTCCAGCGGCGAGTCCCCGCGCACCACGCCCTGCCGCGCCTGTACGAACGTCACGATCAGCGTCCCGACCAGCGACATACCCGCCAGCGCACCGGTGATCCGGCGCGGCAGCTCCGACGCCGCCAGCGTGTACAGCCCGACGACGCTCATCAGGAAGCCCATCTGGGCCGGCGTGATGGCGATCGAGACCAGCACCACGGCGATCGGCCACTTCCGCCGCACCACCAGCACCGAACCGGCCAGCAGCCCGAACAGCACCCCCGCCGGCGCCGGCAGACCCGCGTCGTGCGCGAACGGAACGCCCTCGACCGCGCACTCGACCGCGGACACCACCGCGAGCCCCGCGTCGAGCACGGCGCTGCGCCACCTGGCCCACCACCACGGCCCTCTCGCGGCAGCGCTCCGGTCTTCCCCCGTCGTGGTCATACCTCCACCCTACGGGCGCCCGCCGCCCGTTTTCCGGCGACTTTCAGCGACCCATCCCCACCACACTCCACATTCGAACAGAAGCGAAACAGCCCGTTATCCCTCGAACTGCTGAATCGCACTCCGTTCGACACCGGACGCCCACATTCCGCCCGGACGGTATGCCCATGGCAATCACATCCGGCACATCCAGTCCATCCGGCCCGTCCGGCCCGTCCAGCAAGTACGCCGACTTCGAGGGCCTGCGGGAACAGGCGGTGGCGCTGCGGCGCGCGGGCCTCAGCCGCCGCCAGATCCGCGACCGGCTCCACGTCGACAACAACGACCTCCTCAACCGCCTCTTGGAGGGCGAGCCGCCTCCCGACTGGACGAAGCGCCCGAACGCGAAGGACGACGTCCGGGCACGCGCCCGCGAGCTACGCCTCCAGGGCTGGACGTACGACCAGATCCAGGTCGAACTGGGCTGCTCGAAGAGCTCGATCTCCCTGTGGGTACGGGACCTGCCGAAGCCGGAGCGACGGGACCCGTCCGAACAGGCAAGGCTGGCGGGACGAAAGCGATGGGAGCACGAACTCGCCATCCGTGACGAGAAACGCCAAGCGACCAAGACTGTGGCTGCCGCAGAGATCGGCACGATGACCGAGCGCGACTTGTTCCTCACGGGAGTCGCCCTGTACTGGGCAGAGGGGTCGAAGGACAAGCCGTACGCCCGCCGCGAGAACGTCATGTTCGTCAACAGCGACCCCGGTGTTATCCAGCTTTACCTGGCTTGGCTGAACCTCCTCGGTGTCGAGCACGAGCGCGTGGGCTACCGCGTCATGATCCACGCCACGGGAGACATCGAGGGCGCCAAGCGGTACTGGGCCGACCTGGTCGGCGTCGACGTCTCCACTTTCCAGAAGACGACCATCAAGAAGCACAACCCCAAAACCGTCCGCAAGAACGTAGGCGAGAACTACCGGGGCTGCCTGGTGATCCGGGTCTTGCAGGGCGCCGAGCTGTACCGCCGCATCGAGGGCTGGTGGACGGGCATGGTGGATGCCGTCTCCGGGATCACGGCTCCCTTCTCCTCGGGTAAGGTCTGACGCAGCCATCCGCCATGGGGTAACTGGTAGCCCGCGGGCCTTTGAAGCCCTGTAGTGCTGGTTCGAATCCAGCTGGCGGAGCTGCTCGGTTCGGGTCCTGACAGCAACGTCAGGGCCCGTTCACATTTCGCCCCTACTACGCCCCGGTATCCTGCGGATGTCCACACCTCACCCATCCGAAGCCGAAGGGCACACCCGTGAGCGCCAACCCCCCGGCAGCCGTAGTCGTTCTCGCAGCGGGTGAGGGCACCCGTATGAAGTCGGCCACACCCAAGGTCCTGCACGAGCTGTGCGGACGTTCCCTGGTGGGCCATGTGCTCGCCGCGGCGCGAGAGTTGGAACCCGAGAGCCTGGTCGTCGTCGTGGGCCACGCCCGCGAGAAGGTGACCGCGCACCTCGGCGACGTCGACCCGGCCGTCCGTACCGCCGTGCAGGCCGAGCAGAACGGGACCGGGCACGCCGTGCGGATGGGCCTGGAGGAGCTCGGCGGCGACGTGGACGGCACGGTCGTCGTGGTGTGCGGGGACACCCCGCTGCTCACCGGCGGGACGCTGGCCCGGCTGGCGGCGACGCACGGCGCGGACGGCAACGCGGTCACGGTGCTGACGGCCGAGGTGCCGGATGCGACCGGTTACGGCCGCATCGTGCGGGACGGCGTGAGCGGCGCGGTGACGGCGATCGTGGAGCACAAGGACGCGAGCGAGTCGCAGCGGGCGATCCGGGAGATCAACTCGGGGGTGTTCGCGTTCGACGGGCAGCTCCTGGCGGACGCGCTGGGCAAGGTCCGTACGGACAACAGCCAGGGCGAGGAGTACCTGACGGACGTGCTCGGCATCCTGCGCGAGGCGGGGCACCGGGTGGGTGCGTGCGTGGCCGGGGACCACCGGGAGATCGCGGGCATCAACAACCGGGTGCAGCTCGCCCAGGCCCGCCGGATCCTGAACGACCGGCTTCTCGAGCAGGCGATGCTCGCGGGTGTGACCATCCTCGACCCGGCGTCGACATGGGTCGACGTGACGGTGACCTTCGAGCGGGACGCGGTGGTGCACCCGGGCACGCAGCTCCAGGGCGCGACGCACCTGGCCGAGGGCGCGGAGGTCGGTCCGAACACGCGGCTGACGGACACCCGGGTCGGCGCGGGCGCGCGGGTGGACAACACGGTGGCGAACGGTGCGGAGGTGGGCCCGGAGGCATCCGTGGGTCCGTTCGCGTACCTGCGTCCCGGCACGCGGCTCGGCCTGCGCTCCAAGGTGGGTACGTACGTGGAGACGAAGAACTCCTCGATCGGTGAGGGTACGAAGGTCCCGCACCTGTCGTACGTGGGCGACGCGACGATCGGCGAGTACACGAACATCGGCGCGGCGAGCGTCTTCGTGAACTACGACGGCGAGGCGAAGCACCACACGACGGTGGGGTCGCACTGCAAGACGGGCTCGGACAACATGTTTGTGGCTCCTGTCACGGTCGGGGACGGTGCGTACACCGCCGCCGGCTCGGTGATCACGAAGGATGTGCCGCCCGGTTCGCTGGCCGTGGCCCGTGGCCAGCAGCGGAATATCGAGGGCTGGGTGGCTCGAAAGCGTCCCGGAAGCGCGGCCGCGAAGGCGGCCGAGGCGGCTTCCCGGGAGGCCGGCGGCGAAGACTGACCGGAAAGCGGTACGTCCGACACGGCGTACCGTGATAGGTGCACACCCGCACCTATCAGCTGTGATGCCCTCTCGAATGCCCAGCTGAGACACCTCTGAGGAGACAGTGCTGTGACCGGGATCAAGACGACCGGCGAGAAGAAGTTGATGTTCTTTTCCGGCCGCGCCCACCCCGAGCTTGCCGAGGAGGTCGCCCATAAGCTGGGTGTCGGGGTCGTCCCGACGAAGGCCTTCGATTTCGCCAATGGCGAGATCTACATCCGCTATCAGGAGTCGGCCCGTGGTGCCGACTGTTTCCTGATGCAGAGCCACACGGCCCCGATCAACAAGTGGATCATGGAGCAGCTGATCATGATCGATGCTCTGAAGCGGGCTTCCGCCCGGAGCATCACGGTGATCGTGCCGTTCTACGGTTACGCGCGGCAGGACAAGAAGCACCGTGGACGTGAACCGATCTCGGCGCGTCTGGTCGCGGACCTGATGAAGACGGCCGGCGCGGACCGCATCCTGACGGTGGACCTGCACACGGACCAGATCCAGGGCTTCTTCGACGGTCCCGTGGACCACTTGTTCGCGCTGCCGGTGCTCGCGGACTACGTGGGTGCGAAGGTCGACCGGTCGAAGCTGACGGTGGTCTCGCCGGACGCGGGCCGGGTGCGGGTGGCCGACCGCTGGTGCGACCGGCTGGGCGCGCCGCTGGCGATCGTGCACAAGCGGCGGGACAAGGACGTCGCGAACCAGGTGACGGTGCACGAGGTCGTCGGTGATGTGAAGGGCCGGGTGTGCGTCCTGGTCGACGACATGATCGACACGGGTGGCACGATCTGCGCCGCGGCGGACGCGCTGTTCGCGCACGGTGCGGAGGACGTGATCGTGACGGCGACGCACGGTGTGCTGTCGGGTCCGGCGGCGGACCGGCTGAAGAACTCGAAGGTGAGCGAGTTCGTGTTCACGGACTCGCTGCCGACGCCGGGCGAGCTGGAGCTGGACAAGATCACGGTGCTGTCGATCGCGCCGACGATCGCGAGTGCGGTGCGTGAGGTCTTCGAGGACGGTTCGGTGACGAGCCTGTTCGAGGAGCAGTAGGAGCAGCCGGAGCGGTAGGAGCGGCCGGACCAGCGGGAACGGTCCGGGACCCCTTCAAGATCCTTTTGGTGCGGCCTCCGTCGCCGAGTAGACTGCTGAAGTTGCTCGGCGAGGGAGGCCGCACTTTCTGTGCGGCGGTCCGTAATCGACGCGCTCTTCGTAGCAGGCCGTTCGTGGCCGGGTGACCCTTTCCCCAGATCTACGAGGAGTGATCATGTCCGAGGTGAAGCTCGCCGCCGAGGCCCGTACCGAGTTCGGCAAGGGTGCTGCCCGTCGTATCCGCCGTGAGAACAAGGTTCCGGGCGTCATCTACGGTCACGGCACCGAGCCGGTCCACGTGACCCTGCCGGGCCACGAGCTGCTGCTGGCGCTGCGTACGCCGAACGTTCTGCTGTCCCTGGACATCGAGGGCCGCAACGAGCTGGCGATCCCGAAGGCCGTCCAGCGTGACGCGATCAAGGGCTTCCTTGAGCACGTCGACCTGCTGCTCGTCACGCGTGGCGAGAAGGTCACGGTCGAGATCCCGGTGCACACCGAGGGCGAGCTGGCCCCGGGCGGGAACCTGCTGGAGCACGTGCTGAACACGCTGCCGGTCGAGGCCGAGGCCACGCACATCCCCGAGTCGGTGACCGTGTCGGTGGAGGGTCTGGAGGCCGGTGCCTCGATCCACGCCAAGGACATCACGCTGCCGTCCGGTTCGACGCTGGCCATCGACGAGGACGCGGTCGTCCTCCAGGTGCTGGCCGCGCAGGCGGAGGAGTCCTCCGAGGAGGGCGAGGGCGAGGGCGACGCGGCCGCCGAGGCCTGATCGCTTTTCGTATGCTCGGCTGTCGGCCGCCGCTCCGGTTCGGGGCGGCGGCCGACGCGTATCAGGGCTCGTTTGCAGCGAGGACGTAGGGAGACAGGGACGTGACGACCGACGCCAATGCCCCGTGGCTGATCGTGGGGCTCGGCAATCCGGGGCCCGGGTATGCGATGAACCGGCACAACGTGGGGTTCATGGTGGCGGATCTGCTGGCGGAGCGGACCGGCGGGAAGTTCAAGCGGGCGGGCAAGGCGCAGGCGCAGGTGATCGAGGGCCGGATCGGTCCGCCGGGACCCGCGAACCGCCGGGTGGTGCTGGCGAAGCCGATGTCGTTCATGAACCTGTCGGGCGGTCCGGTGAACGCGCTGCGGGAGTTCTACAAGGTGCCGCTCGACCGCGTGGTGGCGGTCCATGACGAGCTGGACATCGACTACGGGGCGCTGCGGCTGAAGCTGGGCGGCGGCGACAACGGGCACAACGGTCTGAAGTCGATGACGAAGGCGATGGGCGCGGACTACCACCGGGTGCGCTTCGGGATCGGTCGTCCGCCGGGGCGCCAGCAAGTCGCGGACTTCGTGCTGAAGGACTTCTCGTCGGCGGAGCGCAAGGAGCTGGACTACTTCGTGGACCGGGCGGCGGACGCGGTGGAGTCTCTGGTGACCGAGGGCCTGGAGCGGGCGCAGAGTTCGTACAACTCCTGACTTGTCCGCCCGTCACGTTCCCGGCAGTTGACCGGTGGTGGCGCCATGGCCAATGATCCCGGCCATGCCTGCCACTGCCACCTCCAGTCAGAGCGCGCGAGCGGCGCTGCGGTTCGGGCGGATCGCGGTGATGGGGGTGGTCACGGTGCTGATCCTGGTCGCGGGTGTGTGGGGTTCGTGGGGCACGGCGCAGTACGTGATGCTGACCAAGGGCCGTGAGCAGGGGACGATGACGGTCACGGCGTGCGGGGGCGATACGTGCACGGGCCCCTACCGGCCGGTGTCGCCCGGTTCGCAGGCGCGCGAGGAGGTCGTGATCGGGAAGTCGGTCGCGGTGCGCAAGGGGCGTACGTACTCCGTCGCGCTGAAGCCGGGCGGTGATCACGCGGTGCGCACGGGTCCCGCGGGGCTGCTGTACGCGTGGATCCCGCTGGCGGGCGCGCTGCTGCTGGCGTCGGTCGTGGTGGCGGGCGGTCTGCGGCTGCGGCGGACGGCGTGGCTGATGGCGGGCGCGGGGGTGGCGTTCCTGACGGCGACGTTCGTCGTGCTCTGAAGCGGTTCCGGCATGACGGTGCCCCCGTTCCCGTACGCGTGCGTACGGGAACGGGGGCACCGTCATGAGCGCCGGTCAGCCGGTGTTGCGCAGTCCTGCCGCGACTCCGTTGACGGTCAGGAGCAGGGCGCGGGAGAGCAGCGGGTCGGGCTCCGCGCCGGCCGCGGCCTCGTCGCGCTGCCGCTTGAGCAGGGCGACCTGGAGGTAGGAGATCGGGTCCAGGTAGGCGTCGCGGATGGCGAAGGTCTGCTGGAGGACGGGGTGGGTGTCCAGGAGCTGCTGTCCGCCGGTGATGCGCAGGACCTCGGCGACGGTGAGCTCGTGCTCGGCGCGGATGACGTCGAAGACGTGCTTGAGCTCGTCGGGGACGAGGGTGTCGACGTAGTGGGCGGCGATCCGCAGGTCCGTCTTGGCGAGGGTCATCTCGACGTTGGAGAGGAAGTTGCGGAAGAAGTGCCACTGCTCGTGCATCTCGTCGAGCACGGTGTCGAGGCCGGTCTCGCGCAGCGCCTTGAGCCCGGAGCCGACGCCGAACCAGCCGGGGACGATCTGCCGGGACTGGGTCCAGCCGAAGACCCAGGGGATGGCGCGCAGTCCGTCGAGCGAGACGCCCGAGCCGGGACGGCGGGAGGGCCGCGAGCCCAGGTGCAGGTCGGCGAGCTGGTCGACCGGCGTGGAGGCCAGGAAGTACGTCGGCAGGTCGGGGTCTTCGACGAGGCTGCGGTAGGCGGCGTGGGCGGCGTCGGAGACGACGTCCATGGCGGCGTCCCAGCGGGCCAGGGCCTCGTCGGACTGGCGGGGCGCGGTGTGCAGGGCGGACGCCTGGAGCGTGGCGGCGACCGTCAGCTCCAGGTTCTCCCTGGCCAGGGACGGTACGAGGTACTTGTCGGAGATGACCTCGCCCTGTTCGGTGACCTTGATCTCGCCCTCCAGGGTGCCCCAGGGCTGGGCGAGGATCGCGTCGTGCGAGGGGCCGCCGCCGCGGCCGACGGTGCCGCCGCGGCCGTGGAAGAGACGCAGCCGTACGCCGTAGCGGTGGGCGACGTCGCGCAGCCGGCGCTGGGCGCGGTGGATCTCCCACTGGCTGGTGGTGATGCCGCCGAACTTGGAGGAGTCGGAGTAGCCGAGCATGACCTCCTGGACGTCTCCGCGCAGCGCGACCAGGCGCCGGTAGGAGGGGTCGGAGAGCATGTCCTCCAGGATGGTGTCGGCGGCCTTGAGCTCGTCGGTCGTCTCGAGGAGCGGCACGATGCCGATCTTGGCCCAGCCGGCGTGCAGGTCGAGCAGACCGGCCTCGCGGGCGAGCACGGCGGCGGCGAAGACGTCGTCGGCGCCCTGGCACATGGAGATGATGTACGACTCGATGACCTCGGGTCCGAAGACGGCCAGGGCCCGCTTGACGGTCTGGAAGACGCCGAGGGTCTTCTCGCCGGCGGCGTCGACGGGGGCGGGGCTGGGCGCGAGGGGGCGCCGGGAGCGCAGTTCCTTGGCGAGCAGCTTGCCGCGGTAGTCGCGGGGCATGTCGGCGTAGCGCCAGGACTCCTCGCCGAGCCGGTCGAAGAGCTGGCCGAGGGCGTGGTGGTGGGCGTCGGCGTGTTCGCGGACGTCCATGGTGGCGAGCTGGAGGCCGAAGGCGGCCAGCGTGCGGATGGTGCGGTTCATCCGGCCCTCGGCGAAGAGGCCGCCGCGGTGTTCGCGCAGGGAGGTCTGGATGAGGGTGAGGTCGGCGAGGAGTTCGCTGGTGCCGAGGTAGTCGCGGCCGTCCTCGTGGGGGGTGCCCTTGGCGAGCCGCTGCTTGGTGTTCTCCAGCTTCTGCCGGATGGCGGTGGCCTTGAGGCGGTAGGGCTCCTCGGCGTTGAGGCGCTTGTAGCGGGGGCTGATCTCCGGCAGCCGCTCCAGGTCGGCCTGGAGGGAGCTGAGCAGTTCCTCGGTGGCGCCGGTGTAGCGGATGGAGTTGGAGAGGAAGCCGCGCAGTTCGTCGATCATCTCCAGGGCGTCGTTGATGCCGTGTTCGTGCTGGAGGATGAGGACGTCCCAGGTGACCTGGGGGGTGACGTTCGGGTTGCCGTCGCGGTCGCCGCCGATCCAGGTGCCGAAGGTGAGCGGGCGGGTGTCGTCGGGGATCTGGAAGCCGACGCGCTCCAGTTCGGCGGTGAGGTCCTCCAGGACGTCGCCGACGGCGCCGGCGTGGAGTTCGTCGAGGTAGTAGATGGCGTTGCGGGCCTCGTCGGCGGGCTCGGGGCGGACGACGCGGAGTTCGTCGGTCTGCCAGACGAGGTCGATGTTCTCGGCGAGGCGGGTGTCGTAGCGGCGCCGGTCGGACTCGATGACGGGAGTTTCGAGGAGGGCGGCGATACGGCGGAGCTTGTTGAGGACGGAGCGGCGGGCGGCCTCGGTGGGGTGGGCGGTGAAGACGGGCCGTACGTTGAGGTTCGCGACCGTCTCCCGCAGGTGCTCGGGGTCGGCGTCCTTGAGCCGGTCGGCGGTGCGGGCGAGGAGGCCGCCCTCGGCGGCGCGCTTGGCGCGCAGTTCGCGGCCGCGGTGCACCTGCTCGGTGACGTTGGCCAGGTGGAAGTAGGTGGAGAAGGCGCGGACCAGCTTCGCGGCGGTCTCCAGTTCGGTGCCGCGCAGCAGTTCTGCGGCGGCTTCGCCGTCCTCGCGGGTCAGGCGGCGGACCTTCTCGACCAGTTCCAGGAGTTCGGGACCCTCCTGCCGGACGAGGGTCTCTCCCAGCAGATCACCCAGGCGCCTGATGTCGGCGCGCAGCTCGCTGCTGGTCGTCGTGGTCTGATCGTCGGCACTGCTCACAGGTGCGGCTCCTTGCAGTGTTGAAGCTCGTCTGAAGCTCGTCTGGGAGGGAACCCGGGTGGCGACCGCGCGGCGGGTGCCGCTTAGGGACGTGGCATCCGGGCAGAAAATCAGAGCGGACCGCGCTGTCCGACCGACTCCAAGGATAGGTGTCCATGCGGACGCGCAGACTCACGGGCTCTTGCCGCCGTGCTACGCACTGCCATACTTACGATGCCGTAGGTTACGGACGCGTAGGAAACCCGTAGCTTGCCGGGAAGAGCCCGGGGCTCATGTCCCGGGCAGCTGCCTCCACATCCTCGACCCCCCAGGGGACGCCCATGACCACGAGCTCCGATGTGATCGACGACGCCTCACGGGCGCAAGACGGCACCTCCACCTCCTCCGCCACGCTGGGCGGTGAGCAGAAGCGTTCGGTGGAACAGCTCGCGCTGCTGCTCTTCATCACGGTCCCGTTCCTGGCGCTGGTGGCGGCGGTGCCGCTGGCCTGGGGCTGGGGGGTGAGCTGGCTGGACCTCGCGCTGCTGGTGTTCTTCTACTACCTCGGCTGCCACGGCATCACCATCGGCTTCCACCGTTACTTCACGCACGGGTCCTTCAAGGCGAAGCGTCCGCTGCGGATCGCGCTCGCGGTCGCCGGTTCGATGGCCGTGGAGGGGCCGCTGGTGCGCTGGGTCGCGGACCACCGCAAGCACCACAAGTTCTCGGACGCGGAGGGGGACCCGCATTCGCCGTGGCGGTTCGGCGAGACGGTGCCGGCGCTGATGAAGGGCCTGTGGTGGGCGCACATCGCATGGATGTTCGATGAGGAGCAGACGTCACAGGAGAAGTACGCGCCGGATCTGATCAAGGACCCGGCCATCCGAGCGGTCTCCCGGCAGTTCGTGTTCTGGACGACGCTGTCGCTGGCACTGCCGCCGCTGATCGGCGGGCTGGCGACGATGTCGTGGTGGGGCGCGTTCACCGCCTTCTTCTGGGGTTCACTCGTTCGGGTGGCGCTGCTCCATCACGTCACCTGGTCGATCAACTCGATCTGTCACGCGGTGGGCAAGCGCCCCTTCAAGTCGCGGGACCGCTCCGGGAACGTGTGGTGGCTGGCGGTCCTGTCGTGCGGCGAGTCCTGGCACAACCTGCACCACGCCGACCCGACCTCGGCGCGGCACGGTGTGGAGCGCGGTCAGCTCGACTCCTCGGCGCGGATCATCCGCTGGTTCGAGCGGCTCGGCTGGGCCCATGACGTGCGCTGGCCGTCACGCTCGCGTATCGATTCACGGCGCAACACCGACGGGACGGGTGCCCGCCGCAAGCCGGAGACCGCCGACGCGGCATGATTGACGGTGTGGCGACCGACTCCAGCAGCACCCCGGCAGGCGAGAAGCAGCGGCGAGCGCGTCGCACCCGTATGACGGGGGCCGAGAGACGGCAGCAGCTTCTCGAGATCGGTCGCACGCTGTTCGCCGCGAAGGGCTTCGAGGGCACGTCGGTGGAGGAGATCGCGGCGAAGGCCGGGGTGTCCAAGCCGGTGGTGTACGAGCACTTCGGCGGCAAGGAAGGTCTGTACGCGGTGGTGGTGGACCGCGAGATGCGCCGCCTGTTGGACATGGTCACCGGCTCCCTCACGGCCGGCCACCCCCGCGAACTGTGCGAACAGGCGGCCTTCGCCCTCCTCGACTACATCGAGGAGTACACGGACGGCTTCCGCATCCTGGTCCGCGACTCCCCCATCCCCCAGTCCACCGGCTCCTTCGCCTCCCTCATCTCCGACATCGCGACCCAGGTCGAGGACATCCTGGGCCGCGAGTTCAAGAGCCGCGGCTTCGACTCCAAGCTGGCGCCGCTGTACGCGCAGGCCCTGGTCGGCATGGTCGCGCTGACCGGCCAGTGGTGGCTGGACGTCCGCCGCCCGAAGAAGGCCGAGGTCGCCGCCCACCTGGTGAACCTGGCCTGGCACGGCCTGGACGGCCTGGAACAGAAGCCCCGCCTGATAGGCCACCGCAAGAGCTGACGTCTCACCCCGCGGGGGCGGCGCCACGCGGTTCCAGGAACTCCAGCCGGTTGCCCACCGGGTCCTCGGAGTAGAAGCGCCGGTGGCCCGGGAGCTCGTCGTCCCACTCCACGCGTGCGCCGCGGGCGGCGAGCCGGGCCGCGTACGCGTCGATGCCGGTGACGCGCAGGCCCGGGTGGGCCTTGCGGGCCGGGCGGAAGTCGGTCTCGATACCGAGATGGAGCTGTACGGCTCCGGCGCCGGCGGTGAACCAGCAGCCGCCGCGGGCCGCGAGGACCGGCGGCTTGGGGATCTCCGTCATACCGAGGACGTGCACGTAGTAGGCGCGCAGCGCGTCCTCCGTGCCCGGCGGCGCGGCGAGCTGTACGTGATCGACGGCGACGACGGCGCCGAGCACGGTCAGGCCGCCTTCCGGGCGACGGCGAAGATCCGGCGGAACGGGAAGACCGTGCCGTGGGCGGTGGGCGGGTACGCCTCGCGGAGCGCGGCGCGGTAGTCGGTGACGAAGGCGTCGGCGTCCGCGCCCAGCGTGGTGAGGACGGGGCGCAGTCCGGTGCCCTTGACCCAGTCGAGCACCGGGTCCTCGCCCTTCAGCAGATGCAGGTACGTGGTCTCCCAGACGTCCGTCTCGTCGGCCGCGCAGCCCGCGGCGATCAGGTGGCCGAGGTAGGCGGCGGGGGTGCGGACCGCGTCGTCGTGGCGCAGCGTCCCGGCGAGCCGGTCCTTCCAGCGCGGGGATTCGGCGAGTTCCCGCATCAGACGGTGGCTGGGCGAGTCGAAGTTGCCGGGGACCTGGAAGGCGAAGGTGCCGCCGGGTGCCAGGGCGTCCACCCAGGCGGGGAAGGACGCGGTGTGGTCCGGGACCCATTGCAGGGTGGCGTTGCTGACGATCAGGTCGTACGGCCCCTCGGGGGTCCAGGTACGGGCGTCGGCGGTGGCGAAGTCGAGCCGGCCGCCGCCGGGGGTGGGGCCCTCGTGGTCGGCGCGGGCCCTGGCCAGCATCTCGGGCGAGTTGTCGTAGCCGGTGATGCGGGCGGTGGGCCAGCGGCCGGCGAGCAGCGCGGTGACGTTGCCGGGGCCGCAGCCCAGGTCGGCGATGCGGGCGGGCCGTCCGGGCAGGTCGGGGACGCGGGCTAGGAGGTCGGTGAAGGGGCGGGCGCGGTGGTCCGCGTGGCGCAGGTACTGGCCCGGGTCCCAGGAGGGATCGGCGGCGGTCGGCATGGGGAAGCCTCCTGTGCGGCACTTAGGGCGGGACGGGTACGACGGGGCGGTCATGGCGGGACGGGTACGACGGCGCGGACACGGCGAACGGGGACGACGGGGCGGACACGGCGGGCAGGTGCGGCCGGGCGGTCATGGCGGGCAGGTGCGGCCGGGCGGTCATGGCGAGCAGGTGCGGCCGGGCGGACACGGCGAGCAGGTACGACCGGGCGGACACGGCGGGCAGGTGCGGCCGGGCGGACACGGCGGGACGGTACGACCGGGCGGTCATGGCGGGACGGTACGGCGGGCTGGTTACGGCGGACGGGTACGACAGGGCGGATACGGGAGCGGACGCGGTGGCGTGGCCGCCGGTGAGGGGCCGCGGTGCTCGTCCAGCCTCACACTCGCAGTATCTTGACGTCAAGAGACTTCACGTCGACACAACGACTACACTGATCGTCATGGAGGACGAGGTCGATCGGCTGGTCGCTGCATGGCGCCGGGAGCGCCCGGACCTCGACGTGGAACCGCTCGAGGTGCTCAGCCGGGTGAGCAGACTGGCCCGGCATCTCGACCGCGCACGCCGTCTGGCGTTCTCCGAGCACAGCCTGGAGCCCTGGGAGTTCGACGTCCTGACGTCGCTGCGGCGCGCGGGCGACCCCTACCAGCTCTCCCCCGGGCAGTTGCTCACCCAGACCCTCGTGACGTCCGGGACGATGACCAACCGCATCGACCGGCTGGCGAAGAAGGGCCTGGTGGAGCGGTTGCCCGACCCCAGTGACCGGCGGGGGGTGCTGGTGCGGCTGACGGACGAGGGCCGCGACCGCGCCGACCAGTCGCTGGCCGGGCTGCTCGACCAGGAGCGCGCCATCCTGGCCGAGCTGAGCCGGGCGCAGCGCAGTGAACTGGCCGCGCTGCTACGCCAGTTGACCGCCCCGTTCGACAACATCCCCGGTTAGGTCGACCGGGCCCACCCCGGCCCGGCGGGCGAGCGCGACGGCGGCCAGCGTGGAGTGCACGCCGAGCTTGCCGAGGACGTTCTGCATGTGGGTGCGGACCGTGTGCGGGGAGAGGAACAGCCGCTCGGCGACGGCCTTGCGGCCGAGCCCCGCGACCATGCACCGCAGCACCTCGCGCTCGCGCGGAGTGAGGGACTCCACCAGGCGCTCGCTCTCGGTGCGGTGCTTGCGGGCCGCGGTCAGTTCGCGCAGGACGCCGGTGAGCAGCGCGGGCGGCAGATGCGTCTCCTCGCGCAGCACGCCCCGGATGACGGTGAGCAGCCGGGACAGCGAGCAGTCCTTGGCGACCCAGCCGGAGGCGCCGGCCTGGAGGGCGAGCGCGGCGCGGCGCGGGTCGTCCTTCTCGGCGAGCACGACCGTACGCACCCCGGGCTGGCCGGAGCGGACGCCGGCGACGAGGGAGATCCCGTCGACGAGTCCGTCCTCGTTGCTCTCCTGGACGGGGACGGCCGGGCGCATGCCGGGCACGTTGCCGCCGAGGTCGGCGTCGACGAGCAGCACATCGAATCTGCGGCCCTCCGCCGCCGCGCGCTCCAGGCTGCGCAGGGCGGCGGGCCCGCTGCCCGCGGCGGACACGTCGACGTCGGGCTCGGCGGCCAGGGCCGCGGCGAGCGACTCGGCGAAGATGCGATGGTCGTCGACGACCAGGACTCGGATGCGAACCACTGAAACCCCCACAGGTCGGGGGACGGCCGGTGCGGGTACGGCGCCCGGAGCACCTCCGGCCCCCAGTAGGCCAGGGACCAGGAGTGGGGTGCCGCAGCCGACACGGCCGCCGCCGTGCTGGATCTGCTACCCCCACTCCGGGCGTCGTACCCGACTGTCTCGCCCCCTGATCAGCACCGGCCCCCACCGGTGCTGTTCATCAGGGTAGGCCCGGGAGCGGGCAGCGGAAGCTAATTTGCAGAACTGATTGGCCGGCCCGTTTATGGTGAGCCACATGTTTCGTCTTGAGGCAGAAGTCGACAAAGAGCGACACGATCTCCTGCGCCGACGGCTGCGGGAGGCCAACCTCCGGGCCTCACCCGTGCTGCGTGCGCTGCGCGGAACCCCTGGCGAACGCGAACACCCGCTCCAGGTATGGGCGTTCGACGAGGACGGCACTTGGGCGGGCGGCCTGGTCGGGCACACCTGGGCGAACTGGCTGCACGTGACCTACCTTTGGGTCGACGAGCCGCACCGTGGCCGCGGGCTCGGCGGCCGGCTCCTCGCCCGCGCCGAGCGCAAGGCCCGCGACGACCACGGCTGCCGCGCCGCCCGCCTGGAGACCTGGGACTTCCAGGCCCCGGACTTCTACCGCAAGCAGGGCTACGACGTGGTGTGCGTCATCCCCGATTACCCGCCCGGAATCACGGAGTACACCCTGACGAAACCCCTGGTACACGGCCTGTGAAACGGGTGTGACGGACGGGTCCGCGCACTCAGGTGAGTCTAAGATTGGCTGCCTACCGTGCGGGCCATGAGCCTGCTGCGCAAGCTGAACACCAAGCTCGCCGACACCACCGGTTACCAGGTCCGCCGGGTGCCCGCACCGGGCGCCGCCGGGAACCTGGGCGCCGTACCGAGACCGCGCGGCCCGCGCCCGGCGCGGCCGGCCGAGGCGGCCCGATGTCCGGTGGATCCCGTCCTCGACCGGCTCCTGGAACGGCCGGTATTCATCCTGACGTCGGTCCGTTCCGGGTCGACGCTGCTGCGTCTGATGCTGGGCGCGCATTCGCAGCTGCACGCCTCCCACGAACTGCATCTGACCGGCCTGGAGGTGTACTTCAAGCCGGGCAGCCCCACGGAGCGCTCCTTCCGCGCCCTCGGCCTCGGTCACGAGGACCTGGAGGGGCTGCTGTGGGACCGGGCCCTGCACCGCGAACTCGTCAGGTCCGGCAAGCCGTTCATCGTGGAGAAGACCCCTGGCAACGCCTTCCAGTGGCGGCGGATCGCCGAGACCTGGCCGGACGCCCGCTATCTGTTCCTGCGCCGGCATCCGGCGGCCGTGGCCCGTTCCTGGCACGAGGCCGTCCCCGACCGCTCCCTCGACGAGGCCGCGGGGCGCGTCGTGAAGTACATGGAGGCCATGGAGGAGGCGCACGCCGAGCTCGGCGGTCACGTCCTGCGCTACGAGGACCTCACCGCCGACCCGGCCGCCCAGCTGCGCCGGATCTGCGCCTGCCTCGGGCTCGACTTCGAGCCGGGCATGCTGGACTACGGCTCCGGTCTGGAGAACACCGTGCTCGGCGGCGGCTTCGGCGACTGGAACGACAAGATCCGCTCCGGGCGCGTCCAGCCGGACCGTCCCGCGCCCGAGACGGTCCCCGAGGTGCTGGAGCCGATCTGCCGCACGTGGGGCTACCTCTGAACCGCACCGGCAGAAGCGGGGTCCGGGAGCCGTGGCTCCCGGACCCCCCCCCTTTGGGGGCGCGGCCCGCGCGCCGGCGCCCCCCGCCCCGCGGCGGGGGGCCCACCCACCCCCCCCCCCGCCCCCCGGGGGGGCGCGGGCGCCGGGCCCCCCCCACCCCGCCGATGTCCGTACGCGCGCTCAGCGCAGGCGCCGCGCTCCCGCCGAGGGCACCGCCGGGAACACCCGCGGGGCGGAGTAGCCCGCCGCGGCGAACGCCTCCTCGACCGCCTTGGTGATGGTGTCCGCGTCGGCGGACTCCGTGAGCACGATCGCCGAGCCGCCGAAGCCGCCGCCCGTCATCCGGGCGCCGAGCGCGCCGGCCGCGTTGGCGGTGGAGACGACCAGGTCCAGCTCCGGACAGGAGATGCGCAGATCGTCGCGGAGCGAGGCGTGGCCGTCGGTCAGCACCGGGCCGATGGCGCGGACGTCGCCCGCGTCGAGCAGGGCGATGACCCGCTCCACCCGGTGGTCGTCGGAGACGACGTGGCGCACGTAGCGGCGCAGGCGCTCGTCGGAGAGCCGGGACAGCGCGCCGTCCAGGTCCTCGTACGCGACGTCCCGCAGATGGGAGACGCCGAGCTGCCGGGCGCCCTCCTCGCAGCCCTCGCGCCGTTCCGCGTACGCGCCGTCGCCGAGCGCGTGCTTGACCCGGCTGTCGACGACGAGGAGCTCAAGGCCCTGGGCGGCGAGGTCGAAGGGCACCTGCCGGATGGACAGGTCGCGGCAGTCGAGGTGGACGGCGTGGCCCTCGGTGCAGCACGCCGACGCCGTCTGGTCCATGATCCCGCAGGGCACGCCGACGAAGTCGTTCTCCGCGCGCTGGGCGATCCTGGCCAGCTCGGGGCCGGTGAGCCCCAGCTCGTACAGGTCGTTCAGGGCGAGCGCGGTCACCACTTCGAGGGCCGCCGAGGAGGACAGGCCCGCGCCGGTCGGCACGGTGGAGGCCAGGTGGATGTCGGCGCCGGTGACGGCCGCGTGCCCGGCCTCGCGCAGCGCCCACACCACGCCCGCCGGGTACGCGGCCCAGCTGGTGTTCGTCAGCGGCGCCAGGGAGTCGACGTGCAGCTCGACGGTCGGCCCCTCGATGTCGGCCGAGTGCAGCCGCAGTACGCCGTCGGCGCGGCGCGAGACCGCCGCGACCGCCGTGTGCGGCAGGGCGAGCGGCATCACGAAGCCCTCGTTGAAGTCCGTGTACTCGCCGATCAAATTGACCCGGCCGGGGGCCGCCCAGACGCCCTCCGGCGCGGCCCCGTACAGCGTCTCGAAGCCCTCGCGAACGCGAACCCCCAGCTCAGCCACTGCTCCTCCTTCTGTGCCGGTGCCGGTTCAGGCCCGGTTCTGTGCGAACGCCCACGCGTCCGCGACGATGCCCGCGAGGTCCGCGCGGGACGGATTCCAGCCGAGCCGCTCGCGCGCGGTGGCGGCCGAGGCGACCAGGACGGCCGGGTCGCCGCCGCGGCGCGGGGCCACCACCTCGGGGACCGGGTGGCCGGTGACCTGGCGGACGGTCTCGATGACCTCGCGGACGGAGAAGCCGTTGCCGTTGCCGAGGTTGCAGATCAGGTGCTCGCCGGAGGTGGCCGCGTCCAGCGCGAGGAGGTGGGCCTCGGCCAGGTCGGCGACGTGGATGTAGTCGCGTACGCAGGTGCCGTCCGGCGTCGGGTAGTCGTCGCCGAAGACGGAGATCGCCTCACGGCGGCCCTGCGCGACCTGGAGGACCAGCGGGATGAGGTGCGACTCGGGGTCGTGGCGCTCGCCGCAGTCGCCGTAGGCGCCGGCGACGTTGAAGTAGCGCAGCGACACCGCGCCCAGGCCGTGCGCCGCCGCCTCGCCGGTGATCATGTGGTCGACGGCGAGCTTGGAGGCGCCGTACGGGGAGGTCGGGGCGGTGGGGTCGGTCTCGGTGATGGGAGTGTTCACCGGTTCGCCGTAGGTCGCGGCGGTGGAGGAGAAGACGAGCCTGCGCACACCGGCCTCGCGCATGGCGCCGAGCAGCGCCATGGTGCCGCCGACGTTGTTGTCCCAGTACTTCTCGGGCTTCACGACCGACTCGCCGACCTGGGAGAAGGCGGCGAAGTGCAGCACGGCATCGTAGGAGGAGTCCAGCCACTTGGCGGCGTCGCGGATGTCGCCCTCGACGAAGGCGGCGCCCGCGGGGATGCCCTCGCGGAAGCCGGTGGAGAGGTTGTCGAGGACGGTGACCTCGTGACCGGCTTCGATCAGATGCTGCGCGACCACGCTGCCGACATAGCCCGCTCCGCCGGTGACCAGGTACTTCCCACTCATTTGCTCGCTACCTCTCGCAGTCGCTGGGCCGCGGTCTCCGGCGGCACGTCGTTGATGAACACGTTCATGCCGGATTCGGAACCCGCGAGGAACTTCAGCTTGCCGGAAGTGCGGCGGATGGTGAAAAGCTCGAGGTGGAGGGCGAAGTCGTCGCGCTGGACGCCTTCGAACTCCGCCAGCGGGCCGAACGGCGCCTGGTGCCAGGCGGCGATGTACGGCGTCGGCGGTTCACCTTCGCCGAAAATCCGGTCGAAGCGCCTCAAGAGTTCCAGATAGACCTGGGGGAACTCTGTGCGCGCCTCCTCGTCGAGCGCGAGCAGGTCGGGCACCCGCCGCCGGGGGTAGAGGTGCACCTCGTAAGGCCAGTGCGCCGCGTACGGCACGAAGGCCACCCAGTGCTCGGCCTCCAGGACGACGCGGTCCTTGTCGGTGAGCTCGCGCTCCACCACGTCGTCGAAGAGGTTGGCGCCGCCGGTGGCCTCCTTGTGGGCCGCGAGCGAGCGCAGCATCAGGGCGGTACGGGGGGTGGTGAAGGGGTAGGCGTAGATCTGGCCGTGCGGATGGCCGAGGGTGACGCCGATCTCGGCGCCGCGGTTCTCGAAGCAGAAGATCTGCTCGACGGAGGGGAGGTGGGACAGTTCCGCGGTGCGGTCGGTCCATGCCTCCAGGACGAGCCCCGCCTGTTCCTCGGTGAGGTCGGCGAAGGACGCGTCGTGGTCGGAGGTGAAGCAGACGACCTCGCAGCGGCCGGAGTCGCCGGCCAGCGAGGGGAAGCGGTTCTCGAAGACCGCGACGTCGTAGGCGGAGTCGGGGATCTCGCTCAGCCGGTCGCCCTGAGTGGGGCACAGCGGGCACTGGTCGGCCGGCGGGTGGTAGGTGCGGCCCTGGCGGTGCGAGGCGATGGCGACGGAGTCGCCGAGCAGCGCGTCCCGGCGGATCTCGGACGTGGTGACGGTCCGCTCCAGCGGGCGCCGGTCGACCGCGTCACGGACGGTGTCGTCGCTCAGGTCGTAGTAGATGAGCTCACGACCGTCGGCCAGCCGGGTCGAGGTCTTCTTCACTGCCGGACTCCCCTGTGCCACTCATCGAAACGCACCCATCAAACAGAACCGAACATAACAAACCACAAGTGCGCACGGACGTCAACATCACAATCAAACAAAGAACATCACTTGTAGTGTTCATTTATTTAACGCGGAGGCGTATGTTCCGGTCGGATACGTTCACGCAACGAAGCGAGTTCCTATGCAGTCCCCCACATTCCCGGCCGGAGGCGTCCAGCTCGCCGACGGCCTGCGTCTCCCCACGAACGGTCTCGACTACACGATCCTGGCGATCTACTTCGTCGTCGTGCTGGGCATCGGCTTCGCCGCCCGCCGCTCGGTGAAGACGAGCCTCGACTTCTTCCTGTCCGGGCGCTCGCTGCCCGCCTGGGTCACCGGCCTCGCCTTCGTCGCCGCGAACCTCGGCGCCACCGAGATCCTGGGCATGGCCGCGACCGGCGCGCAGTACGGCGTCGCGGTCGTCCACTGGTACTGGATCGGCGCCATCCCGGCCATGGTCTTCCTCGGCCTGGTGATGATGCCGTTCTACTACGGCTCGAAAGTCCGGTCGGTGCCGGAGTTCCTGCTCCAGCGCTTCGACAAGTCCGCACATCTGCTGAGCTCGATCCTGTTCGCCTTCGCGGCGATCCTGATCGCCGGCGTCAACCTCTACGCCCTGGCGATCGTCGTCGAGGCGCTGCTCGGCTGGCCGCAGTGGGTGGCCATCGTGGTCGCCGGCGTCTTCGTGCTGGCGTACATCACGGTCGGCGGTCTGTCCTCGGCGATCTACAACGAGGTGCTCCAGTTCTTCGTCATCCTCGCCGCGCTCATCCCGCTGTCCATCCTCGGCCTGAAGAAGGTCGGCGGCTGGGACGGCCTGTCCGACTCGCTCACCAAGAGCCACGGCGACAACTTCCTGTCGGCGTGGGGCGGTACGGGCATCGGTGACGCCAATCCGCTCGGCGCCAACTGGCTGACCATCGTCGTCGGCCTCGGCTTCGTGCTCGGCTTCGGCTACTGGACCACCAACTTCGCCGAGGTGCAGCGCGCCCTGTCCGCGAAGAACCTGTCCGCCGCCAAGCGCACCCCGCTGATCGCCGCCTTCCCGAAGATCTTCATCGTCTTCGCGGTGATGATCCCCGGACTGGTCGCCGCCGTCCTGGTCCCGAAGATCGGCACCGCAGGATCGGACCTCCAGTACAACGACGCCATCCCGTACCTGATGCAGGAGCTGCTGCCCAACGGTGTGCTCGGCATCGCGGTCACCGGTCTGCTCGCCGCGTTCATGGCCGGCATGGCGGCCAACGTCTCGTCGTTCAACACCGTGTTCACCACGGACATCTGGCAGAAGTACGTGGTCAAGGACCGCGAGGACGGCTACTACCTGAAGTTCGGCCGGCTCATCACCGCGATCGGCGTGCTCGCGTCCATCGGCACGGCGTTCATCGCGTCCAGCTTCTCCAACATCATGAGCTACCTCCAGACGCTCTTCTCCTTCTTCAAC
Organism: Streptomyces sp. NPDC059785; assembly: GCF_042732375.1. Classification (NCBI taxonomy): domain Bacteria; kingdom Bacillati; phylum Actinomycetota; class Actinomycetes; order Kitasatosporales; family Streptomycetaceae; genus Streptomyces; species Streptomyces sp. NPDC059785. The sequence continues at coordinate 39,895 of NZ_JBHWHV010000033.1, read as the reverse complement.
GTGCCGATGTTCGTGGTCTTCATCATCGGCATGTTCTGGAAGCGGGCCTCCATGAAGTCCGGTGTGTGGGGCCTGCTCGCGGGCACCACGGCCGCGATGGTCAACTACTTCTGGATCTACAAGCAGGGCGTCATCGACATCCCCAGTGACCAGGGCGCCAACTTCGTCTCCGCGATCGTCGGCTTCGTCGCCGGCGCGGTGGTCATGGTCGTGGTCACCCTGTTCACCGCCCCGAAGCCGGCGGCCGAACTCGCGGGCCTGGTCTACGGCACCCGGTCCCCCGGTATGGAGGAGCCGCCGGCCACCGGTGACGACGCCTGGTACCGCAAGCCGGCCGTGCTCGGCTGGGGCGCGGTCGTCCTCGCCGCCGCCTGCTACGTCCCGTACTCCTTCTGACCCGATCGGAGGCATGACCCATGTCCGAATTGCAGCGTGAAGTCTCCGAGCTGGAGAGCAAGTCGGCGACCGCCGCCCGGCTCTTCGACATCCGGCGGATCATCGGCGGCCTGTTCGTCGTCTACGGCGTGATCGTCACGATCGCCGGTATCAGCCCGTCCGACGAGGACCTGAAGAAGGCCCAGGACATCAACATCAATCTGTGGACGGGCCTCGCGATGCTCGTCCTCGGTCTGTTCTTCCTCGTCTGGCTCAAGCTGCGTCCCACGGCGCCGCCGACGCCCGGCGAGGGCGAGTAACCATCCCGTGCGGGGCCGGAGTTCACTCCGGCCCCGCCGGCGTTCCCGCGGGTCCCGGCGGTCCGGGGGGCACGGGCGGCGAGTTCGTCACCGGGCCCGCCCGGTCGAGCAGGCCGGTCCTGGCGGCGAGCGCCGCCGCCTCGAGGCGGGAGCCCACGCCCAGCTTCATCAGGACCCGCTGGACATGGGTGCGGGCGGTGCTCGGGGCGATCCCCATGCCGGCCGCGATCAGCCGGGTGTCCTCACCGTCGGCCACCCGCACCAGCACCTCCACCTCGCGCGGGGTGAGCATCTGGAGCAGCCGCTGCCCCTCGTCGTCGGGCTGCGCCGCCGGGTTGAGCAGTTCGCTGAACGCGCCCTGGAGCAACTGCGGTGCCACGGCGGCCTCACCTGCCCTGGCCTTCATGATCGCCCGCTCGACACCCTCTATCCGCTCGTCGTGCCGTACGTAACCCGAGGCGCCGGAGGCGAAGGCGGCGGCGATGCCGCGCGGGTTGGGCACCGGGCCGAGCACCAGGACGGCCACCTGCGGACGCTCCCGCTTGATCTTCACCACCGGGTCGAAGATCCCCGGCGCGGCCGGGGTCGCGGTACCTATCAGGCACACCTCGGGCGCCCGGGTGATCACCAGCTCCGCCGCGCCCGCGGCCGGTGCCGCCGCCGCGAGCACCCGGTGCCCGCGTAATTTCAGCGCCGAGGCCAGCGCCTCGGCGAGCAGTCGGTGGTCGTCGACCACCATGAGCCGAACTCCCATCGAGCAACCCCCCAGTCCCCCTGAGCATCCCCACTGGTTCCCCGCGTAGGAGCCCCCCGGCTCTCCATCCCCGGAAGCTACACGCTTGTTCGAGGTTGCGCTTCCCCTACTCGTGAGAAGTGCCCCGGAATACCGAAATGCCTCCCATTCGCAAGTGTTCAGGAGTACGCGCGCGGCCCCGCACCCGGGTGGGGGCGGGGCCGTCGGCCGAGGTGAACGGACGGGACGCTATTCGGCACCGAAACCGAGCGCCGTGTACTCCTTCTCGTCCGCGTCGTAGGGCTTGCTGACCAGATCCTTGCCCATGAACAGGCGGCCGTCGCTGTACAGCATCTCGCAGGTGTCGGGCACCATGCCGCTGATCGCGTCGAGGACCGTCTCCGAGGCGGGGGTCTCCAGGAGCTTCGTCGCCTTCAGCGACTTGCCGTCCACGGAGACGACCTGGGCGCCCTTGTCGTACGGGCCGTCCTTGTAGGCGAGGATGTTCCCGCCGTCCATCCGGATCGGGCGGATCTCGTAGTCGTCACCTGCGTCGATGCGGTCGCCGGTGGTCTTCCCGGTGTCCAGCGAGAAGGAGATGATCTCGTTGGTCTGGCTGTAGTCGCCGCCGCCGTCGTGGCTCTTGGTCGGCACGTACAGCTTGTCGTTGCCGACCGTGATCCCCTTGCAGTCGTGAACCTTGTTGACGCCGCAGTCGTGCTCGTACTTGCCGTCCGCGAGCGTGATCTTGGTGCGCAGCTTGCCGCTCTCGTCGAGCGAGAAGACGTCCGTGACACCGGACGCGGTGATCTCACCGGAGTCCACGCCGAAGACCACCGGCTTGGTGGAGATGACCTTGGCGTTGTCGATGCCGTCGGGCAGCTTGTAGGACCACTTCACGCTGCCCGACTTCGGGTCGAGCAGCTGCACCTGGTACTTCTCGTTGTCGTACGTGCCGCACTTGCGGACCGCGACGAGCTGGTCGCCGCCCGCGTAGCCGACGTCCTCGCAGGTGCTGACCTTCGGCTGCCACAGCACCTTGCCGCTCTTCACGTCGAACGCGGCGCCGCCGTTGTAGCCGCCGCCGGCCGCGACGGTGGACCCGGAGATGGAGATCTCGTCGAAGGCGATCGTCGTGCCGCTGATGTCGACGCTCTTCGTCCACAGCTTCTTGCCGGTGTTGACGTTGAAGGCGAGGATCTGCGTGCACAGTTCGTGCTTGTTGTCGCTGCCGCGCTTGGCGGCCTCGGTGACCACCGCGGCGACCCCGTCACCGGTGATCTCGGGCGAGCCCGCGCAGGTCTGGCCCGGCAGGTCGAGGGTCCACTTCTCGGAGCCGCTGCCGGGCTCGTAACCCACGATCTTGTTGATGCCCGCCTTGGCGTACACCGACTCGGTGAGCCAGGAGCCGGCGACGCTGTCGATCTCGTCCTCGCTCTTGATCTCCGGCGCGGGGAGCTGGAAGAGGACCTTGGCGCTGGTGTTCGCCGGGACCTTCTCCTTCGCGGCGCCGCCGGTGGAGCCGGAGTCGCCGCCCTCCTCACCGCCGTCCGAACCGCCGGAGGTGGAGCCGGAGGTGTTCTTGCTGTCGTCGTCCTTGCCGGACGAGGACGCGTACCAGACACCGCCGCCGACGATCAGGGCGATGGCCGCGACGGCCGCCACGATGATCACGAGCTGGCTGTTGGACTTCTTGCCGCCGCCCTGGGGGGCCTGCGGCTGCATCGACACGGTCTGCGGCTGCGGGTAGCCGTAGGGGCCCTGGGGCTGCTGGCCGGGGTAACCGTAACCCGGTTGGGTGGGCGGCGGGGTCGGCGGTCCGTAGCCGGGCTGGGTGGGCGGCGGAGTGCCCGGCGTCTGCGGGTAGCCGTAACCCGGGCCCTGCGGCGGGGGCGGCGGCGTGGGCTGTCCCTGCGGCGGGGCGGGCGGCGGCGTCTGCGGCGGCTGGGGGGCCTGCGGGTAGCTGTAACCGGGGCCCTGCTGCGGCGGCTGGGGCTGCTGGGGTGCGCCGTAACCGCCGGGCGGCGGGGTCTGCGGGGCGCCGAAGCCGCCCGGGGGCGGGTTCTGGGGCGCGCCGAAACCTTGCTGCGGGGGCTGGTTGGGCGGCTGGTTCGGCGGCGGGGGCGGCGGCTGGGTCATGACGTGTCTGCCTCGGAAGGTTCGTGGCGCGCGGGGCGCGCGGGAGGTGAAGGGTTCGGCGGGATCGAGGTGCGCCGGCCGGTGGTCACTTGCCGTAGGCCAGCATCAACTTCTCCTTGGTCTCGTCGTTGCCCGTCAACCGCGTGGAGGAGATGTAGAAGCGTCCGTCCACCCAGTCGATGTCCCGCGAGTAGAAGCTGCTCTCGATGTCGGCGGTGCCCTGCGGGTTCTGGAGCAGCTTGGTCGTCTTGTGGCTGCTGCCGCCGGTCGGCAGCGAGACGATCTGGCCGCCGGCGTCGTAGGACGGCTCGACGTAGGCGATCAGGTTCGAGCCGTCCGTCTTCAGCGGCAGCATCGTCTCGTCGGCGGGCGACTTGGTGCGCCACTTCTCCTTGCCGCTGTCCAGGCTGATCGCGACGACCTCGTTCGCGCCGCTCTTCGCCTCGGTCGGCAGGTACAGCGTGTCCGCGTCGGCGGCGACGCCCGTGCAGCCCTGGAGGCTACGGTCGAGGATCGCCCAGTCGCACTCGGGGGCGAACGACTCGTCCACGTCGACCTGCGAGCGGACCGAGCCGTCGGCCTTCAGCGTGGCGATGTTCCACTGCTTCTTCTCCTCGTTGGTGGAGTAGAGGACGACGGGGTCGACGGAATAGGTGCGGGCGACCGTCCAGCCCTTGGCCATCTGCCGGGTCCACTTGACCGCGCCGGACTTCGGGTCGAGCTCCTGCACCTCGTCGTGCTCGTTGTCCGTGCTCGCCCCGCAGGAGGAGACGGCGATCAGCCTGGCCCCGCCCGCGAACGCGGAGGGGAAGCAGGCCTCGCCGTACTTCTTCTTGTCCCACAGCTTCTTGCCGGTGGACAGGTCGTAGGCGGTGCCGGACTGCGAGCGGCCCACCATCAGGGTGTCGCCGGTGATGGACAGGCCGATGGTCAGGGAGCTGTCGAAGAGACCGCCCTCGGCGACCGTCGCGGTCCAGCCCTTCTTGCCGGTGGCGAGGTCGATCTGCTGGAGCTGGTTGCACTTGGCGCTGTCGCTCGCGCCGTTCTCGTACGCCACCACGACCTTGTCGTCGGACGACTTCTCCGGGGTGACGGAGCAGATCTTCTGCGGCAGCTCGATCTTGTCCCAGGTCGGCTCGCCGTTGCCGACGTTGTAGGCGACGACCTCCTTGTACGCGGCCTTCACCGCCGTCTTGTCGGTGATCCACATGCCGGGGGCGTCGGCGCCGGAACCGGGGGCGTCGGGCGCCTCCTTGTACCAGAGCACCTTGGCCTCGCCGTCCTGGCGGCCCTCGTTGAGGTCGTCCGGGTCGGCGCCGCCGTCACCGCTGCCGTCGCCCTCGTCGACCTTGCCGTCCGAGTCCTTGTCCTTCGCGTCCTGGCTCTTGTCGGCGACCGGCTTCTTGCCGTCGTCGCCGTCACCGCCGCTGACCGCCCACACCGTGCCGCCGATGACGAGCAGTGCGGCGACCGCGGCACCGATGATCATGGCTGGCTTGCCCTTGAAGGGGTTTTTCGAACCGCCGCCGGGCGGCGGCGGCACCGGACCGCCGGGGAACTGGCCCTGCGGATAGCCGTACCCGCCCTGCGGCTGCCCGTAAGGACCGGGCTGCCCGTACGGACCCGGCTGCTGCGGCTGGCCGTACGGGCCCGGCTGGGCGTACGGACCGGGCTGCTGCGGGTAGCCGTAACCGGGGCCCGAGGCGGGCGGCGGGGTCTGCGGGTAGCCGTAGCCGGGACCGGCCGCGGGCGGCGGGGTCCCCGGAGGGCCCGCGGGCGGGGCGGACGGGGGCGGCGGGGTCCGCGGCGGGCCGACGGGCGGCTGCGGCGCCGCCCCCTGCCGCGGGTCCTGCGGCGCCGCGCCGAACGCCTGCGTCGGCTGGTCGTGCGGTGACTGCGAGCCGCCCTGCGGCGGCTGATTCGGCGGTGCTCCGAAGCCGCCGTGCGGCGGCTGGTTGGGCGGCTGAGTCATCAGCGCTCCCCCTCTTCACTGACTTTTAGCCACCCGCGGTCGTGCTGGAGTGGTTCTCAGACTTGTCTCAGACGGCCCTTTCTATCACTCGAAAGCAGTACAGGACGGGGTCGGTCCGCTCCCTGTTCCCAAGGGAGGACCGGCCTGTGATGCCCTCGTTACGCGCCTTCACGCGCCCTTCACCCGGCGCGCGCGCCGCCCGCGCCGCTACTGCGCGTCGTCGGCCAACTCCAGCCAGCGCAGTTCGAGCTCGTCACGCTCGCCGGCCAGTTCGCGCAGCTCGGCATCGAATCCGGCCACCTTCTCGAAGTCCGTGGCGTTCTCGGCGATCCGCGCGTGCAGTGCGGTCTCCCGCTCGGAAATCTTGTCGAGCCGCCGCTCGATCTTCTGGAGTTCCTTCTTGGCGGCACGGCTGTCCGCCGCGGAGACGGTCTTGGCCTGCGCGGCGGCCGGGGCCGCGGCGGGCGCGGCGGCAGCGGCGGCCTCCTCCATGCGGTGGCGCCGCTCCAGGTACTCGTCGATGCCGCGCGGCAGCATCCGCAGGGTGGCGTCGCCGAGCAGGGCGAAGACCCGGTCGGTGGTCCGCTCCAGGAAGAACCGGTCGTGGGAGATGACCACCATCGACCCGGGCCAGCCGTCGAGCAGGTCCTCCAGCTGGGTCAGCGTCTCGATGTCGAGGTCGTTGGTGGGCTCGTCGAGGAAGAGCACGTTCGGCTCGTCCATGAGCAGACGGAGCAGTTGCAGGCGCCTGCGCTCACCGCCGGAGAGGTCGCCGACGGGCGTCCACTGCTTCTCCTTGCCGAAGCCGAACGTCTCGCAGAGCTGGCCCGCGGTCATCTCCCGGCCCTTGCCGAGGTCGACCCGGTCGCGGACGGCCTGCACGGCCTGGAGCACCCGCCACTCCGGGTCGAGTTCGGCGACCTCCTGGGACAGGTAGGCGAGCTTGACGGTCTTGCCGGTGACGATCCGCCCGGCCGCGGGCTGCCGGTCGCCCTCGCTGCGCGCGGCCTCCGCCATGGCCCGCAGCAGCGAGGTCTTGCCCGCGCCGTTCACGCCGACCAGGCCGATCCGGTCGCCGGGGCCGAGCTGCCAGGTCAGGTGCTTCAGCAGCACCTTGGGCCCGGCCTGGACGGTCACGTCCTCCAGGTCGAAGACGGTCTTGCCGAGCCGCGAGGAGGCGAACTTCATCAGCTCGCTGGAGTCGCGCGGCGGCGGCACGTCCGCGATCAGCTCGTTGGCGGCCTCGATCCGGAAGCGCGGCTTGGACGTACGGGCGGGGGCGCCGCGGCGCAGCCAGGCCAGCTCCTTGCGGACCAGGTTCTGCCGCTTGATCTCCTCGGTGGCCGCGATCCGCTCGCGCTCGGCACGGGCGAAGACGTAGTCCGAGTAGCCGCCCTCGTACTCGTAGACGTCGCCCTTCTGCACGTCCCACATGCGGGTGCAGACCTGGTCGAGGAACCAGCGGTCGTGGGTGACGCAGACCAGGGCCGAGCGGCGCTCGCGCAGGTGCTTCGCCAGCCAGGAGATGCCCTCGACGTCGAGGTGGTTGGTGGGCTCGTCGAGGACGATCAGATCCTGTTCCTCGATGAGCAGCTTGGCGAGCGCGATGCGCCGCCGCTCGCCGCCGGAGAGCGGGCCGATCACGGTGTCCAGGCCCTGCGGGAAGCCGGGCAGGTCGAGTCCGCCGAAGAGCCCGGTCAGCACGTCGCGGATCTTGGCGACGCCCGCCCACTCGTGGTCGGCCATGTCGCCGATGACCTCGTGCCGCACCGTCGCCACGGGATCGAGGGAGTCGTGCTGCGTCAGCACGCCGAGGTGCAGGCCGCCGGAGTGGGTGACCCGCCCGGTGTCGGCCTCCTCCAGCTTGGCGAGCATCCGGATCAGGGTCGTCTTGCCGTCGCCGTTGCGCCCGACCACGCCGATCCGGTCGCCCTCCGAGACGCCGAGGGAGACGCCGTCGAGAAGGGCACGGGTGCCGTAGACCTTCGACACGTTCTCGACGTTGACCAGATTGACTGCCATTTCGCTCCTGCCACGGGACTGCACCCTCGGGTCGGCCCCCAGGGGACTGGGGATTGGGCCGGCTTTCAAGCGTAGTCGGAGTGGCGGGTGCGGTAGCGTGCGCCTTTCTCTCTACGAACGGGGGTTCGGTGCGGTGCGGGTACGGCACGTGATGCGACGGGTGGCGCTGTGGGTGACGCTGCCGCTGGTGGTCGTCCTGGCCGGCGGCTGGACCTGGTACCGGGTGAGCGACACCGGCAAGCGCTGGCGGATGGAGGACCGGCTCGCGTCGTACTGCGACGGGCTGCTGCCGTACGAGGAGACGGCCGCGCTGACCGGGCTGTCCACGGAGTCGTTCCAGAACGACATCCGGCACGGCGGCACCGACGCGCGCTACGAGTTCTGCTGGGTCGCCGACCTGTACCTGACCGTCAGCCGGGTCCCGGACGGCACGGACAGCGGCCTGCTCTCGGACGACGTGCAGTTCTTCCTGCCGTACGAGGACGTGGGCGCGCTCTCCACCCCGCAGCCGCTGCGCGGCGGCTGGCGCGGCTACACCGACGCGAAGAACACCGTCACCGCACTGCCCTGCGCGCACGGCGGTTCGATCGTCGTCACGGCGCAGTCCCACGGCTACGTCGAGGACGACAACGCGGACACCTGGCCGCGCGTGGACCGCACCGGACCGCAGCGGGAGGCCGAGCTGGCCGCCGCCACCGCCCTGCGCGCCGCCGACCGCTGGGGCTGCGCGGTGAAGGCCCCGTCCGGGCCGCCGAAGGTGCCGGCGCTGCACGCCGACCCGGACGGCGCCACCGGGGTCACCGAGGGCGCCTGCGCCGGGCTGCGCACGACCGCCGACGAACGGGTCACGTGGACCCGCGGCACCGACGACGACCCGCGGACCCTGTGGGAGACGTGCACGCTGGGCACGGAGGCGCCCGAATACCAGGGCGACGACGAAGGGGTCCTGTACCGCTTCTCCGCCAAGTACGGCACCCAGGCCCTGGCCGCCCGGCTCCAGGACCGGGGGTGGTCGGGCGGGTCCGGGACCGAGCGGGACGACCCGTTGCGCGCCAGCGCCAAGTGCCCGGGCGACCGGGAACGCGCCCTGTTCACGGCCTTCGCCCAGGACGAGACCGCCAAGGCCGAGCAGCTCGCCGCGACCACCCTGAAGACCTTCGCCCGGCTCGCCGCCGACCGGCGCGGCTGTACGGATCTGCGGATCGCGGACTGACCCGGAGGCGCGGACCGGGCGCGGGCGGCTACAGGAGCGTCGCGCCGGGTGCGGGCGAGCCGGCCACCCGTACCGCCCGGCAGGTGCCGGACGCGGCCAGGGCTTCGGCCACCCGGTGCGCCGCCGCCTCGTCCGCCGCGAGGAACGCCGTCGTCGGGCCCGAGCCCGAGACCAGCGCGGCCGCCGCCCCGGCCGCCGTCCCCGCGTCGAGCGTGGCCCGCAGGGACGGGAAGAGCGACAGGGCCGCGGGCTGGAGGCCGTTGGTGACGGTCGCGGCGAGGGCCGCCACGTCGCCGGTGCGCAGCGCGTCCAGCAGGGCGGGCGACGCGACGGGCTCGGGCGCCGTCGGGCTGAGCCGGTCGAACTCGCGGTAGACGGCCGGGGTCGACAGGCCGCCGTCGGCGAGCGCGAACACCCACCAGAACTCCCCGCCCACGTCGAGGACTTCCAGCTTCTCGCCGCGCCCGGTGCCGAGCGCCGCCCCGCCGACCAGGCTGAACGGTACGTCGCTGCCCAACTCGGCGCAGATGTCGAGGAGTTCACCGCGCGAGGCGTGCGTGCCCCACAGTGCGTCGCAGGCCAGCAGGGCGCCCGCCGCGTCCGCGGAGCCGCCCGCCATGCCGCCCGCGACGGGGATGTCCTTGGCGATGTGGATCCGGACCGCCGGCTCCCCGAGCCCGTACCGCCCGGCCAGCGCGAGCGCGGCCCGCGCCGCCAGGTTCGTACGGTCCAGGGGCACCTGGTCGGATCCGGGTCCGGCGCAGGTGATCTCGAAGGTGTCCGCCTTCGCCACCGTGACCTCGTCGTACAGGCCGACGGCGAGGAAGACGTTGGCCAGGTCGTGGAAGCCGTCGGGGCGGGCGGCGCCCACCGCGAGCTGGACGTTGACCTTGGCCGGTACGCGTACGGTCACGCTCGCGGACGCGCTCACACTCGTACTCACTTCTGCCGCGCCTCCGCGATCCTGGCGAACTCCTCCACGGTCAGCGCCTCGCCGCGGGCCTGCGGTGAGACACCGGCCGTGACCAGCGCCTCTTCGGCGGCCTGCGCGGAACCCGCCCAGCCGGCGAGAGCGGCCCGCAGGGTCTTGCGGCGCTGCGCGAACGCGGCGTCGACCACGGCGAAGACCTCCTGGCGCGAGGCCGAGGTGGTGGGCGGGGCGGGGCGCCGCACGAGGGAGACGAGCCCGCTGTCCACGTTGGGCGCGGGCCAGAAGACGTTGCGGCCGATGGCGCCGGCGCGCTTGACCTCGGCGTACCAGTTGGCCTTCACGGACGGGACGCCGTACACCTTGTTGCCGGGCGCGGCGGCGAGCCGGTCGGCGACCTCGGCCTGCACCATCACGAGCGTGCGCTCGATGCTCGGGAAGGTCTCCAGCATGTGCAGCAGCACGGGCACGGCGACGTTGTACGGCAGGTTGGCGACGAGCGCGGTGGGCGCGGGCCCCGGCAGCTCGGTCACCCGCATCGCGTCCGAGTGCACCAGCGAGAACCGCTCGGCCCGCTCGGGCATCCGGGCCGCGACCGTGGCGGGCAGCGCCCCGGCCAGCACGTCGTCGATCTCCACGGCGACGACCCGCTCGGCCTCCTCCAGCAGGCCCAGGGTCAGGGACCCGAGCCCGGGTCCGACCTCGACGACCACGTCGTCGGAGCGCACCTCGGCGGTCCTGACGATGCGCCGCACGGTGTTCGCGTCGATCACGAAGTTCTGGCCACGCTGCTTGGTGGGCCGCACACCGAGGGCGCCCGCGAGTTCGCGGACGTCGGCGGGGCCCAGAAGGGCGTCGGGGGTGGGGCTGCTCACGCACCAAGGGTACGGGTGGGACGCGGCGGTCCCGCGCCCACGCCGTACCCGGGGCCCGGTCAGCCCTCCAGGCGGGAGCCGCAGTGCGGCCAGGGGGCGGTGCCCTGGCGCACGTAGAGCTTCTTCGCGCGGAACGTCTGCTCCTCGGCCGAGGCGTCCTGGGGGCGGCCGAAGCCGCCGAGCCCGTGCCAGGTGTTCGTGTCGAACTGGTAGAGCCCGCCGTACGTGCCGGACGAGTCCACCGCTCCCGGCCTGCCGCCCGACTCGCACTGCGCGAGCGCGGGCCAGTTCAGGTCGTCGGCCCCGGCGACGGAGTCCGGCAGCGGCTTCGTGCCGACCTTGATCACCTGCGTCCGCGGCTCGCGCACCACCTCGGTCTTCAGCCGCCGCGGCTTCTGCCGCACCCCGTTGACGGTCCGCAGCGCGTACGTGACCCGGCGGGCCCCGGGCCGTCCGGCCCGCTCGACCACCTCCGTGCCCTGGAACAGCTCGGGGTCCTGGGTCCGCCGGGTCTCGAACCGGATCGGCTCCTCGCGGATCTCCCGGGTGCCGGTGATCCGCAGCACGGTGACGGTCTGCCCGTCGCGCGGGAAACTGCCGGGCGGCACGGACGTGGTGTCCTGCCCGTGCAGGGTGATCCCGGCCTGGGCGACGGTCTCCCGTACGGTCGCGGCGTTCGTGCGGATGGTGCGCGCCCGCCCGTCCGCCATGATCGTGACGGTCCGCTCGGTGCGGACCTCGAGCGTCATCCCCGCGCGGCCGATCGGCCGGGAGCGCGCCGCCGACACGTACGCGCCCTGCGGGCGCACGCCGAGCTGGTGCAGCACCTCGTCCACGGTCCTGGCCGTCGTCCACATCCGGCGCCGCTGCCCGTCGAGGGTGAGCCGCACCGGCCGCCCGTACCGGACCGCGATGGCGTCGCCGCTGGTCAGCTCGGTGCCGGGACCGGGCGCCACCAGGTCGTGGCCGCCCACGTCGACGCCCTCCTCGGTGAGCAGTCCGGAGACGTCGTCGGCGAAGGTGTGCAGGGTGCGCGGCTCGCCGTCGACGTTCAGCTCGACGGCCTTGTCCTCGGCGACGAACGCGCTGGTGCCGCCCGCCAGGAACGCCACGACCAGCGCCTGCGGCAGCAGCCGGCGCAGCGGTTCGGGGCGGGAGGCGGCGCGTCTGCGGCGGCCAGCCCCGCGCGCCTCGGCCCTGCGCGCTTCGGCCCGCCGGGTCTCGGTCCGCCGCGCCCCGGCTTTCCGTACTTCGGCTTTTCGTGCTTCGGCTTTCCGTGCTTCGGCTTTTCGTGCTTCGGCCCGGCCGCCGGACCGCCGCGCGCCGTCCCGGTCACCCGCGTCCCCGGCCTCCCCCGGCTTCCCGGGTTCCCCGGCCTCCTCTGGACCTACGCCCTCTTTGAACCCTTCGGTGTCCTCGGGCCCTTCGTACAGCGCCTCCTCGTAGGCGGGCCGGTAGGTGTCCGCGTAACCGCCGTGGACGCCGTACGCCTCGTATGCCTCGTACGGGGGCGCGGGCGTGACGTACCGCCCGGCCGCGTCGTACGTGCCGTACAGGTCGTACGGCGGGTACGGCGCGGGCGGTTCGTGGAGTGCCGGGGCGTACGGGCCGACGGGTCCGTACGTCTCGTACTGCGTATTGCTCACGACGACACACGCTCCAGGAAGATCGGGCGACCGGCAGCCGGCGGAGCGGTCGTCACTCTCCATAGCAACGCGGGCACGCAGGGTCACGACACTCCCCCGCGCCGGGTGCCGCACGGATGCCCCGGAAGCGTTATGCCTCAGTAATCGAACGCGCGGGCGGTGTTGGCGGCGAGTGCCGACGCCAGCGCGTCCTCGCCGATGCCGCGCACCTCCGCCATCGCCCGGACGGTGACCGGAACGAGGTACGGCGCGTTGGGCCGTCCGCGGTACGGCGCCGGCGTCAGGAACGGGGCGTCGGTCTCCACCAGGACCAGTTCCAGCGGTGCCACGGCGAGCGCGTCGCGCAGCTGCTGGGCGTTCTTGAAGGTCACGTTCCCGGCGAAGGACATGAAGTAGCCGGCGCGGGCGCAGAGCGCGGCCATCTCCGCGTCGCCCGAGTAGCAGTGGAAGACGGTGCGCTCGGGCGCGCCCTCCTCCTTGAGGATGCGCAGCACGTCGTCGTGGGCCTCGCGGTCGTGGATGACCAGCGCCTTGCCGTGCCGCTTGGCCATCTCGATGTGCGCGCGGAAGGACCGTTCCTGGGCGGCCTTGCCCTCTTCTCCGGTGCGGAAGTGGTCGAGCCCGGTCTCGCCGACGCCCTTGACCTGGGGCAGCGCGGCGAGCCGGTCGATCTCCGCGAGCGCCTCGTCGAGGGCGGCGTCCCCGCCGGGCCCCCGCGCCCCCTGCCGGGACCAGCCGTCGGGATCGCCGAGCACGATGCGCGGCGCCTCGTTGGGGTGCAGGGCGACGGCCGCGTGGACGGCGTCGTACGCCGCGGCCGTCTCGGCGGCCCAGCGCGAGCCCGCCAGGTCGCAGCCGACCTGGACGACCGTCGTGACGCCGACCGACGCGGCCCTGGCCAGCCCCTCCCCGACCGTGCCGGACTGCATGTCGAGATGGGTGTGCGAGTCGGCGACGGGCACCCGGAGGGGTTCCGGCAGGGGCGGGGCTTCGGCGCTTCGGGAAGGCATGCCCCGATCTTACGAACCCGGTGCCGGGGACGTGCCCCGCCCGCCTGCCGGCCCCCGGCTCAGCCCGCCTTGCGGTGCTGGAAGGGGTGCAGCAGGTCGGAGAGGTGCCAGTGGTGGTCCTGCGCGGGCTCCGGCGCCTCGTGCGGCGCGTCCGCCGCGGGCTGCCGGGGCACGGCGCCCGGCCGGTGCATCGAGTTCAGCGCCGAGGACACCTGTCCGGCGCGCATGATGCGCACCACGTGGTTGTCGCAGTTCTGGCAGGTGGGGCTGGACAGCGGCGAGGGCACCGCGTGCCCGTTCGCGAGATAGGTCACATACGCGGTGCCCTCGTGGTCGAGGTGGTGCTCTATCTCGTACGACTGCTCCCAGCCGTGCCCGCAGCGCATGCAGGCGAAGGAGTAGGACTCATGCACGGTTTCACTCATGCCGGCTCCAGTTCCCCGCTGGACGAGCGCCTCCGTGGCCGTGGGGCCCGCGGTCCCTCGCGGAACCGCGGGCTTCCACCGGAGGCGGAGGACGGGTGCGTCCCTTGAACCAGTGGACGCCTCTCCCGGCGCGAACGCATCGGACCTGCCGACTATTGGAGCCGTTTTGGCCCTTTCTTGCCGTGAAGGTCCCGGTCGGGTGCCTGGGCTTTGCTCTTCCCGTCCGTCCTTTGCCGTCCTATGGGGCGCTGTGCGCCGCGTTCTTTGCCGCCACGACGGCATCAAAGACCTCCCGCTTGGGAAGCCCCGCCTCCGCGGCGACCGCCGCGATGGCCTCCTTGCGCCGCTCCCCCGCCTCCTCGCGCACCCGCACCCTGCGCACCAGCTCGGCCGCGTCCAGCTCCCCGGCCTTCTCGGGGGCGCCCTCGACGACCACGGTGATCTCGCCGCGCACGCCCTCGGCGGCCCAGACCGCCAGCTCGCCCAGCGGCCCGCGCTTGACTTCCTCGTACGTCTTGGTCAGCTCGCGGCAGACGGCGGCGCGGCGGTCCGCGCCGAACACCTCGGCCATCGCGGCGAGGGTGTCGTCGAGCCGGTGCGGGGCCTCGAAATAGACGAGAGTGCGCCGTTCTTGCGCGACCTCGCGCAGCCGCGACAGCCGCTCGCCCGCCTTCCTCGGCAGGAAGCCCTCGAAGCAGAACCGGTCGACGGGCAGCCCGGACAGCGCCAGCGCGGTGAGCACCGCGGACGGGCCCGGCACGGCCGTGACCTTGATGTCCTTCTCCACCGCCGCCGCCACCAGGCGGTAGCCCGGGTCGGAGACGGACGGCATCCCGGCGTCGGTGACCAGCAGCACCCGCGCCCCGCCGGCCAGCGCCTCGACCAGTTCCGGGGTGCGGGCGGCCTCGTTGCCCTCGAAGTAGGAGACCACGCGCCCGGCCGGCTGCGCGTCCAGTGCCTGCGCCAGCCTGCGCAGCCGCCGGGTGTCCTCGGCGGCCACGACGTCCGCCGCCGCCAGCTCCTGCGCGAGCCGGGGCGGGGCGTCCGCCACGTCGCCGATGGGGGTGCCTGCCAGTACTAGGGTTCCTGTCACGTTTCCATCCTCGCAGGGCCCGGGGACGGGACTCCCACAGAGACGTTCCCTACGATGGCGCGGTGACCAGTACCGCGTCCTCCACGGACACCCGGCAGGGCCAGGCCACCGAAGAACAGCCGCCGTCGTGGCAGCAGCGGCTGCGCCGATTCGGCTACCAGGCACGGCCCCGGAGCGATGTCCGCGACCGCCTCGTGCCGCCGTACGCCGAGCCAGGGCCGCGGATCTGGGCGGCGTTCGGGCTGCGCCACGAGGCGGCCGAGCGGATCCACCGCTGGTCGGGCTGGGGCGGCCCGCTGCTGGTGACCCTGCTGGCCGGGCTGATGCGGTTCTGGCACCTGGGCAGCCCCAAGGCGGTGATATTCGACGAGACGTACTACGCCAAGGACGCCTGGGCGCTCGTCCACCGCGGATACGAGGTCAACTGGGCCAAGGACGCCAACGACCTGATCCTCCAGGGCGGCGGCCACGTCACCATCCCGGCCGACGCCTCGTACGTGGTGCACCCGCCGGTCGGCAAGTACGTCATCGGGCTCGGCGAGCTGATGTTCGGCTTCGACCCGTTCGGCTGGCGCTTCATGACGGCGCTGCTCGGCACCCTGTCGGTGCTGATGCTGTGCCGGATCGGGCGCCGCCTGTTCCGCTCGACCTTCCTCGGCTGTCTCGCGGGCGCGCTGATGGCCGTGGACGGGCTGCACTTCGTGATGAGCCGCACCTCGCTGCTCGACGGCGTGCTGATGTTCTTCGTGCTCGCCGCGTTCGGCTGCCTGGTCATCGACCGGGACAGGGCGCGGGCCCGGCTCGCGGCCGCGCTGCCGCCGGACGCGCACGGGGTGGTCCGCCCCGACGCGCACACCGCCGAGACCACCCGCCTCGGCTGGCGGCCCTGGCGCTGGGCGGCCGGACTGATGCTGGGCCTGGCCATCGGCACCAAGTGGAACGGCCTGTACGTCACGGCCGCGTTCTGCCTGATGGCCCTGTTGTGGGACGCCGGCTCGCGCCGGGTGGCGGGCGCCCGGCACCCGTACACGGCCGTCCTCAAGCGCGACACCGGCATCACCTTCCTGGCCACGGTGCCGGTCGCGCTCGCCGTCTACCTGGTCTCCTGGATCGGCTGGATCCTCTCCCCCGACGACGGCAGCGGCGGCTACTTCCGCAACTGGGCCGTCACCGACGGCAAGGGCGGCAGCTGGACGTTCCTGCCGGACTGGCTGCGCAGCCTGTGGCACTACGAGCACGAGGTCTACAAGTTCCACGTCGGCCTCTCCTCGCCGCACACCTACCAGTCCAACCCCTGGAGCTGGATCGTCACCGGCCGCCCGGTGTCGTACTTCTACGAGTCGCCCTCCCCGGGCACGGACGGCTGCCCGGCGGACGCGGGCGAGAAGTGCGCCCGCGAGGTCCTGGCGCTCGGCACCCCGCTGCTGTGGTGGGCGGCGTGCTTCGCCCTGCTGTACGTGCTGTGGCGCTGGGCGTTCCGCCGCGACTGGCGGGCGGGCGCCATCGCCTGCGGCATCGCGGCCGGCTATCTGCCCTGGTTCATGTACCAGGAGCGCACGATCTTCTACTTCTACGCCG
Source organism: Streptomyces sp. NPDC059785 (assembly GCF_042732375.1). Lineage (NCBI taxonomy): Bacteria > Bacillati > Actinomycetota > Actinomycetes > Kitasatosporales > Streptomycetaceae > Streptomyces > Streptomyces sp. NPDC059785. The sequence continues at coordinate 23,566 of NZ_JBHWHV010000033.1, read as the reverse complement.
TCGTGTTCCTGCCGTTCCTGTGCCTGGCCGTCGCCATGATGATCGGCGCGATCCTCGGCCCGCCGGGATCCGGCGAACGCCGCCGCGTCGCGGGTGCCGCGGGCGCCGGCGTCCTGGTCCTCCTGATCGCCTGGAACTTCATCTACTTCTGGCCCCTGTACACCGGCACCGCCATCCCGATCGACTCGTGGCGGTCTCGGATGTGGCTGGATACGTGGGTCTAGCCGGGCCGGAGCAGTCCGACGGCGCCCGTCACAGCAGGCGCCTCCGGCCCCACAGGACGGTGAAGGCGACGACGGCGGCCGTGGCGGCGAGCATGACGCCCGCGCCCATCCACTGCATCGTGTGCATCTGGGACATCGGCAGATAGTCGACGGAGTAGCCGACGACGTGCTTGGACGCCAGGCAGGCGTTGTGCGCCTTCTCGCTGTCCATCTGGTCCAGGCAGGTCGTCCAGTCCAGGTGCTCTCCGGAGCCGGTGAGGAAGTAGTCGCCCTGGCCCTGCTGCACGGCGTGCAGTGGCAGCTTCGGACGCGGGGCGTCGTCACCGACACCGCCGTGGGTGCCGGCCGACACGATGTTGCCGAAGCTCAGGCGGAAGTGGTTCCAGACGACCCCGATCGCCACGGTGATGCCGAGTGTGACCACCATCGACACCAGCGTGCGGCGCAGGACCATGCCGACCGCCACGCCCACGGTGAAGGTCAGCAGGACGTAGGCCACCGGCATGATCCCCGTGGTGTCGAAGATGTTGCCGCTGGTCCACGCCAGGGAGTCGGCGGTGTCGGCGCGGCCCCTGACCGGGCTCCACCACCACTCGAAGACGGCGGCGAGCACGGCGGTGCACAGCACCAGCAGTCCGGCGGTCATCGCGAGCTTCGTGGTCAGCCAGCGCAGCCTGCCGACGGACTGCGAGGTGACCAGCTTGGCGGTGCCGGACTCCAGGTCGCCCGCGACGAGCGGGGCGCCGAGGAAGACGCCCGCCAGGACGGGCAGGTACGTCAGGTAGGTCCCGCCGTCGAAGAGCCGGGTGGCGTGGCCCTCGAACGCGCCCGTCACGCCGCCGGACTTCTGCGGCACCGAGGTTAGGTAGTCGGTGAGCTGTCCGCGCAGGAAGACCATGCCGAGCGCGTACAGCGCGGTGAGGCCGATGAGGGTCCAGAACGCGGCGCGGTGCTGGCGCCAGACGAGCCAGGCCGTACCGCCGAGCCGGGGGCGGGAGCGCCCGGGGCCCCCTTGGCCGCGCGGGTGTCCGGCGGACGTCGGGCCGGCCGGGTTCCGAGTGAGCGTGGTCATGCCGTCACAGCCTTCTCGCGGTCGTGGGTGATGATGTCGTGGATGTCGCCGACCCGGGCGCCGGGGGTGATCAGCGCGGGCGCGCCGGGTGAGCGCAGGTAGGCGAGCAGCAGTTCTTCCAGCGTCGGAGGCTCGGCCCGCCCGCCGTACTCGACCGGAGCGCCGAGCCGCACCAGGACGCCGGGCCTGCCGTCGCCGCGGGACTCGACGACCGTGTGCGGGGCGAGGTCCGCATGCGAGCCGTCGCCGGGGTCGGCGAACAGGGCGTGCGCGGCGCGCAGTTCGTCCACCCCGCCCGCGAGGCGCAGCGTGCCGTCCGCGACGACGAGGAGGAAGTCGCAGACGTTCTCCAGCTCGGCGAGCATGTGCGAGGAGATCAGGATCGTCGTGCCGTGTCCGGCGGCCTCCGCGGTCAGCGTGGCCATCAGCTCGCGGCGCACCAGCGGGTCGAGGTCGGCCATCGGCTCGTCGAGGATGAGCAGGTCGGGGCGTTTGCCGAAGGCGAGGGCGAAGGCGACGCGGGTGCGCTGCCCGCCGGACAGGGTGCCGATCTTCGCCTCCAGCGGCACCTGGCCCGCGCGGACGATGTCCTCGGCGACCCGCTGGTCCCAGCGGGGGTTGAGCTCGCGGCCCAGGCGCAGGGTCTCGGCCACGGTGAAGCGCTTGAACAGCGGCTTCTCCTGGGTCAGGAACGCGGTGCGCCGCACCGCCTCCGCCGAGCCCGGTGCCGTGCCGAACACCCGCAGACCGCCGGCCGTCGGCCGGTTCATGCCGGTGGCCAGGCCCATCAGGGTGCTCTTGCCCGCGCCGTTGGGGCCGACGAGGCCGCACACCCGCCCGGCCGGGAGCCGGAAGGAGACGTCCCGCAGGGCCCAGCCGCGCCGGTACTTCCTGCCGAGCCCACGGGCCTCGACCGCCGCCGGCCCGCCGGCGGGGCGTGCCCGCCCGGTCCGGTCGCCGTGGTGGGTGTCTGCGTGATCCATGTGTGGCTCCTGTGCGGGTCGCGGGGTGGAAGGGCGGCCGTGAGCGGTGCATACGCTGGAGTGGGAACGCCGCCCGGTGATCTCCACTCTTCTTCGCCGGGGCCCCGTGGCGGATCGGGCGAAAGACAGATCTTGTGCGGCCGGCTGTGACTTTCGGCCGGTCGGCAGGAGGGATGGTGGAGGAGATGGCGCAGGCGGCGAGCGGCGCGGCCGTGAGGGGCGGGGAGCGCCGGCGGCTGTGGCCCGTGACGGCGTGGCTGCTGCTGTTCGGATGCCTTCTCGGCCTCGTCGTACTGGACGTGGTGGGCGGTTTCTACGCGATCGACGCGTACGCCTCCGCCAAGCCGTTCGTCGTGCTGCCGGCCGTCGTCCTCGTCGCCGTCTCGCCCCGGCTCGGCGGCCGGGCGCTGCCGGTGGCCGCCTGCGTGCTCGCGTTCGCCTCGCTGTCCCTCTCGGTCCTGTTCGGTTTCCGGACCGCTCCGGCCTCGCAGCCCATGGGGTTCGCCGAACCGGCGGCGCTGGTGTGGCTGCTGCTGGTCGTCGCCCGGCGCGGGAAGCCGTCGTGGGCGACGGCGGCCGTGCTGATGCTGTTCACGGCGGTCGTGCTGCGGCCGGTGTCGGTCTCGGTCCGGCAGTCCACGACCATCCTGGCGCTGGCCTTCGCGCTGGCGGCGGTCCTGGCGCTCGGCACCGGCCTCGGGGCGCGCCTGCTCATGGCGGACCGGCGGCGGCAGGCGGCGGCCCTGCGCCTGGAGCAGCGGACCGAGTTCGCCCGGGACCTGCACGACTTCGTCGCCCACCACGTCACCGGCATCGTCGTGCAGGCGCAGGGCGCCCAGGCGATCGCGGACCGGCGGCCCGATCTGGTGCCGCCCGCGCTGCGGCGGATCGAACAGGCGGGCTCGGAGGCGCTGACCTCGATGCGGCACATGGTGGGGATGCTCCGCGACACCGACGGGGAGGTGACGCTGACGCCGCTGGCGGGCATCGGCGAGGTGCGCTCGCTCGTCGAGGAGTTCTCGGCCGTCGGCGGCGCCCGCGCCCGGCTCGACATCGACGGGACCTTCGACGACCTGCCGGTCGAGGTGACCACGACCGCGCACCGGGTGGTGATGGAGGCCCTGACCAACGTACGCAAGCACGCCCACGGCTGCACCGGGGTACGGGTGCGGGTGGACCGTTCGGGAGACCGGCTCACCGTCCGGGTCAGTGACGACGGGCGGCCGCATCACGTGTCCGGCAGCGGCTTCGGGCTGACCGGCCTGGCCGAGCGGGTGGGCCTGGTCGGCGGCACCGTCCAGGCGGGGCCTGTGACGGGCGGCGGCTGGGGTGTCGAGGCGACGCTCCCCGTGCGGGCGAAGGGGTCCACGGCCAGGGTGCCCGCGGCGAAGGCGGTGGCGTCATGACGATCCGGGTGCTGATCGCCGACGACCAGGCCATGGTCCGTGCCGGGTTCGCGATGATCCTCGGCGCGGAGGACGACATCGAGGTCGTCGGGGAGGCCGTGGACGGGGTGCAGGCCGTGGAACTCGCCGAGCGCCACCGGCCCGAGGTGGTGCTGATGGACATCCGCATGCCCCGCATGGACGGGTTGGAGGCCCTGCGCCGGCTGACCCGCCCCGGCACCGTGAACCCGCCCAAGGTCGTCGTGGTCACGACGTTCGACGACGACGAGTACGTCCAGCGCGCCCTGGGCGAGGGCGCCTCCGGGTTCCTGCTCAAGGACTCGGGGCCTGCCCTGCTGGTCGAGGCCATCAGGGCGGCCGTCTCCGGCGAGGCGCTGGTCAGCCCGGCCATCACCGTACGGCTGCTGCGGCAGCTGCACAGCGCCGCGCCCGCCGCCAGGGCGCCGCGGTCCGCGCTGTCCGCCCGGGAGGAGGACCTGGTGCGGCTGGTGGCCAGAGGGCTGACCAACGCCGAGATCGCCGCCGAGCTGTGCATCTCGGTGGGCACGGTGAAGACGCACCTCGGCAACGTGCAGACCAAGCTGCCCGCCCGCAACCGGGTGGAGATCGCCGCCTGGGCCTGGGAATCAGGGCTGGTCGACGGGCGGCGGTGAGCGGCGGCGCCGCCGGCGTTCACATGCGTGACCGGCCGGTCGCCTCTGATCTCTCTTAGGACACCATCCGGGAACGGCGCTCACACACGTGACCTCCCTCTGCCTAAGGTGCGAAGGACTAGGGGAGGAAGACGCATGCGCAAGGGGGCAAAGGCCGCCATCGTCGGGAGTGTGTTCGCCGTCATGGTGGGCGGCGCCGGGTACGGCGCGTACAACGTGGTGACCGCGATCAGCGGCGACGGCGCGGGCGGGCCCGCGCCCGTGAAGACCGGGCCGCCGAGCAGCGAAGAGGTCAAGGAGACCAGCGAGAAGTTCTTCGCGGCCTGGGAGAAGGGCAGCGCCGCGGCCGCCGCCGAGGAGACCAACAACTCCGCCGCCGCCGAGCAGCTGCTGACCGGTTTCCGCGAGGACGCGCACATCACCAAGGTGAAGATCACGGCCGGCAGGGGGTCGGGGGCCACCGTGCCCTACAAGGTCGCCGCGAAGGTGACGTACGACGGCAGGAGCAAATCCTTCGGTTACTACTCCCGGCTCACCGTGGTGCGCGGGGAGACCACCGGCAAGGCGCTGGTGGACTGGGAGCCCACCGTGGTCCATCCCGACCTCGGGGACGGGGACACGCTGGTCACCGGCGAGGCGGCGAGCCCGCCGATCGAGGCCGTGGACCGTAAGGGCGCCGTCCTGACCAAGGACAAGTACCCCTCCCTCGGCCCGATCCTGGACGTCCTGCGCACCAAGTACGGCGACAAGGCGGGCGGCACCCCCGGCATCGAGCTGGCGGTCCACCGGGCCGACGAGAACGCGGGCGACAAGACGCTTGTGACCCTCGCCAAGGGCGAGCCGGGCAAGCTGCACACCACGCTCAGCGCGAGCGCGCAGGGCGCGGCCGAGCGGGCCGTGGAGAAGTACGACGAGTCCTCCGTGGTCGCGGTCAAGCCCAGCACCGGTGAGGTGCTCGCGGTCGCCAACCACCGCAAGGACGAGTTCAACGCGGCGTTCGAGGGCACCCTCGCCCCCGGCTCCACGATGAAGATCATCACGTCCGCGATGCTCATCGACAACGGTGTCACCTCGATGAACGGTCCGGCGCCGTGCCCCGACACCGCCGTCTGGCAGAGCCAGAAGTTCCACAACCTCGAAGGCATGAAGGCCAACGAGAGCGCGACCCTCGCCAACAGCTTCATGCGCTCGTGCAACACCGCCTTCATCAAGCTGATCGACGAGAAGCCGCTCACGGACGAGTCGCTGACCACCGAGGCACAGGACCGGTTCGGGCTCGGCCGGAACAACTGGAAGACGGGCATCACCTCCTTCGACGGCAGCGTCCCCGCGTCCGGCGGCCCGGACCGCGCGGCCAACGCCATCGGCCAGGGCCAGGTCCAGATGAGCCCGCTGAACATGGCGTCGGTCACCGCCACCGCCATCACCGGCGCCTTCCACCAGCCCTACCTGGTCTCGCCGAAGCTCGACGACCGTGAACTGGCCACCGCCCGCGGCCTGTCCGGCTCCACCGCCGCCCAGCTCAAGCAGATGATGAAGCTGACCGCGACCCAGGGCACGGGTGCCCAGGCGATGGCCGGGCTCAGCGGTGACATCGGCGCCAAGACCGGCTCCGCCGAGGTCGACGGGCAGTCGAAGTCCAACAGCTGGTTCACCGGCTTCCGGGGTGACATCGCCGCCGCCGCGATGACGCAGGAGGGCGGCCACGGCGGCGACGCGGCGGGGCCGATCGTCGCAGCTGTGCTACAGACCGGCGGCTGAACGTTTGCCCGTGGTGCCGGGACTTTAGGGTGGTGCCTCTCGTTTCGAGGAGCGTGAGGGCACGGGGGCGCCAGAGGGCACGGGGGATCCAGGGGACCAGCAAAGGACTCGCAGCAGTGGGCAACAGAAGACGCGCCGCCGGGCGCGGCAGGACCAGGCCGGCCGTGCTCGGCGGGCTGATCGCCGTGGCCGTCGGCGGCGCGGCGTTCGGCGCGTACAGCCTCTTCGGCGGCGGTGCGGCGGCCGACGACCGGACGGCCACGACCGCCAAGCACCAGGCCATCAAGACCGGCCCGCTGTCGGCGGCCGAGGTCCGCACGACGGCCGCCGGCTTCCTCACCGCCTGGGGAGCGGGCAAGACCGCCGACGCCGCCGCCCTGACCGACGACCCGTCCGCCGCGAAGACCGCGCTGACCGGCTTCGGCAAGGACGCCCGCATCACCCTTCAGACGCTGACGCCCGGCAAGCGCTCGGGCGACTCCGTCCCCTTCACCGTCAAAGGCACCGTCACCTACAAGGGCAAGAGCAAGCCCCTGTCGTACGCCTCCGAGGTGACCGTCGTGCGGCGGACCGAGGACGGAGTGCCGCTGGTCGGCTGGCAGCCGTCCGTGGTGCACCCCGATCTCAAGGACGGCGACAAGCTGGTCACGGGCGAGGCGGGCACGCCGCCGGTCAAGGCCCTCGACCGGGACGGCGGCGAGCTGACCACCGCCGCCTACCCGTCGCTCGGCACGGTCCTGGACGGACTGCGCGAGAAATACGGCAAGAAGGCCGGCGGCACCGCGGGCATCGAGCTGCGGGTGGTCCGCAAGGCGGCGGCGAAGGGCGAGGACAAGGAGTCCGACAAGACCCTGGTCACCCTGAGCAAGGGCACGCCGGGCACGGTGAAGACGACGCTCGACCCCGGCCTCCAGGCGGAGGCCGAGAAGCAGGTCGCGAAGAAGTCCCGCGCGTCGGTCACCCTGATCCGCCCCTCCACGGGTGAGATCCTCGCGGTGGCGAACTCCTCGCACGGCTTCAACACCGCCTTCCAGGGCTCCCTGGCCCCCGGCTCCACGATGAAGATCGTCACGTCGTCGCTGCTGATCGACAAGGGCCTCGCGAGCGCCGACAAGCAGCACCCGTGCCCCAAGTACGTGACGTACGGCGGCTGGAAGTTCCAGAACGACGACAAGTTCGAGATCGAGAACGGCACGTTCAAGGCGAGCTTCGCGCGCTCCTGCAACACGGCCTTCATCTCGCAGGCCAAGAAGCTGGACGACGACGACCTCACCCAGCAGGCCCAGCAGGTCTTCGGGCTCGGCATGGACAACTGGGCGATCGGGGTGCCGTCCTTCGACGGCTCGGTGCCGGTGCAGAGCGCCGCGCAGATGGCGGCCTCGCTGATCGGCCAGGGCGGGGTCCGGATGAACCCGCTCAACATGGCGTCGGTGGTCGCCACGGCCAAGACCGGCACCTTCCACCAGCCGTACCTGGTCTCCCCGGAGGTCGACAACCGCACGCTGGCCAAGGCGTCCCGCTCGCTGTCCTCCTCCACCCAGTCGCAGCTGCGCGAGCTCCTCCAGTACACGGCCGCCGCGGGCACCGCCGCCGAGGCGATGTCCGGGCTCGGCCCCGACTACGGCGCCAAGACCGGCTCCGCCGAGGTCGACAACCAGAAGGAGCCCAACGGCTGGTTCACCGCCTGGAAGGGCGACCTCGCGGGGGCCGGCGTGGTCGTGGCGGGCGGCCACGGCGGCGACTCGGCGGGCCCGATCGTGGCGGCACTGCTGAAGGCGGGGAGCTGATCCTTCCGCCGGGGTGGGCGGGGCGGTAACCCGGTCGCGTGCGCCGTACACGCACAACTACGGTGCGGTGCATGACCTCCGCCGAAGACGCCCACGCACACACCGCGCCACCCCGTTTCGCCGAGGCCCTGTACGAACTGGGCCTCGGCGAACTGCTGCCGAGGGTCCGCCGGTTCCCGGCGGCGACCCGCACCGCCGCCGAGGCCGCCGCCGCCATCGGCTGCGACCTCAGCCAGATCTGCAAGTCGCTGATCTTCACGACGTACGGGTCGCCCCAGCTGCGGAGCGCGGCGGCCGGGCCGGACGCCGGGGTGCCCGTCCTGGTGCTGATGGACGGGGCGTCACGGGTGGACGTCGAACGCGTCCGGCGGGAGCTGGCGGCCGAGAAGGTCACCCGGGCGAAGGCGGACGTGGTCCGCGAGACCACGGGCTACGCGATCGGCGGCGTCCCGCCCTTCGGACACCGCGTCCGCACCCGCGTCCTGGCGGACCGCTCCCTCCTGGCCCACGACACGGTGTGGGCCGCGGCCGGCAGCCCGTACGCCGTCTTCCCGATGGCGCCGGACGCGCTCGTGGTGCACGCCGGGGGCACGTTCGTGGACGTGCGGGAGCGCGAGGACGAGGCCGAGGGCGAGGGCGAGAGCGGCGGCGCCGGGGAGCCGGGCGCGCGCGGGGCCGGGAAGCCGGACGCCCGCGGCACCGGAAAACCGGACGCCCGCGGGGCCGAAAAGCCGAACACCCGCGGCACCGGAAAACCGGACGCCCGCGGGGCCGCCCGGTGACGCCCCTGGTCACCGCCGCGGTGCTGTGCGCCGCGGTCACCCACGCGGGCTGGAACGCGCTCGCGCACCGCATCACCGACAAGCTGGTCGGCTTCACGCTGATAGCGGGCGGCGGAGCACTCATCGGCCTCGCCCTGATGCCGTTCGTACCGGTCCCGGCGGCCGGTGCCTGGCCGTACCTGCTCGTCTCCGCCGTCATCCACGTCGTGTACTACGCGCTGCTGATGCGGTCGTTCCGGCTCGGCGACTTCGGGCAGGCGTACCCGATCGCCCGCGGCACCGCGCCGCTCGTCGTCACCGCGCTGGCAGCCGTCTTCGCGCACGAGGTCCCGGGCCGGTGGGCGGCCGCGGGCATCGCGCTGTCCTGCGCGGGGCTGACCGGCGTCGCCCTGTGGGGACTGCGCGGCCGCAGGCCCCACTGGGCGGCGATCGGCGCGGCCCTGGCCACCGGCCTGTCCATCGCCGCGTACACGGTGGTCGACGGACTCGGCGTGCGCGCCTCCGGCTCCTCGCTCGGCTACGTCGCCTGGCTGATGGCGGTGGAGGGCGTCGCGATCCCGGCGTACGCGGCCTACCGGTGGCGCGGCGAACTTCCGGGCAAGCTGCGGCCGTTCACCGGTCTCGGCCTGCTCGGGGCGGCGCTGTCCGTCGCCGCGTACGGGCTGGTCCTGTGGGCCCAGACCCAGGCGGAACTCGCCCCGGTCGCGGCCCTGCGGGAATCGTCGGTCAAGTTCCGCTCACGCCGTAATAAACGCCGCTGCTCAGATGTTTCGAGGCCACTCGTAGACCCTCGACGCCCCGTGGCCGTTACCGGATTTGCTGTTCTCCGGACACACAGCAAACATACTGGCTATCGTTAAGCTGCCGAGCACGTCGATGACTAGCGACAGACCTGGGGGACCCAGTGGCAGAAGCACTTCCATCTTATGCGGAGAAGATGGCCCAGGAAGCATGCACTTTGCAGCCATTCCAATCAATCAATCTTCTCGGAATCCGGAATAGCTTGGAAGAGCTTCTAGGCGCCATCGGAAATAGAGGCATCTTTGAAGAATACACAAAGCATGACATTAGCCACATCGATGCGATGCTCGAATCGCTTGAATGGATCATTCCGGAAGAAACTAAGAGCCAGCTAACTCCAACCGACTGGCTCCTCACGGTCCTGGCGATCTATTTTCACGACCTAGGCATGCTCGTCACGAGAGGTGAATACCAGCAGCGAGACCAATCATCCTTCGCGAGGTTCAAAGAAGATGTACTGCTAACGGACGATAATAACGGGCGAGACTACAAAGCTCGCATCGGCGAACTGCAAGCTCAAGGGGGCGACGTCGAGAGGTTCCTCTATCAAGAGTTTGTGCGCTATTTCCATGCGGCGCGCGTTCGAAATTGGATTATTGGCAATGCAACCACAGAGTACGGCGCCTCCGGCGCGGCGCAAACGGAAGTCTTGAGGCTACTTGAGAGCCTTCCTTATGTCTTCCGTAAGGATCTCGCCCTGGTCTGCGAGAGCCATCACCTAGACGACCTTGACAACGTCACGAAATACAGCGTGTCCAAGCCGTACGGGACCCGTAAAACACAAACTGCGAACGTTCAATACGCAGCCGTTCTATTGCGAACAGTCGATATCCTCCACGTCACAAGCGACAGAACTCCGTCAATTACTTTTCGAATCCTGAGCCCAAGTGACCCTACCAGTCAACTGGAATGGGCCAAGCAACAAGCAGTGACATCGGTACGAGCAAAAATAGCCGTCAACAGTGAAGGAGAACTAGACCCGTCACTCACCCCAGACAGTATCGAAGTTCACGCGCTCTTCACGGATGGAAATGCCTATTTTGGCTTGATTGCCTATTTGCAATATGCAGAGCAGCAACTGCGCATGAGTCACGATTGGGTAGCCCGCTCCAATCGCCTGTTTGCATCTAGCTTTACTTTCCCTTGGAAATTCATCGACACGCACAATATTCACGTAGAAGGTTTCCTTCCGCGGCAGTTCGACTTCAACATTGATCGAGAAAAGATTCTCGACCTTCTCACTGGGCACACTCTTTACAATGACAGCAATGTTGTGCTGCGAGAGCTTCTACAGAACTCCATCGATGCAGTGCGGCTCCAGGAGGAGCTATCGACCTGCAACGACGGAAAAGTATGGATTTTCTGGGATAGCAAGGCCCGGACCCTTGAGGTGAGAGACAACGGTTGCGGCATGACACAGGAGATCATCGAGAATAATCTCCTTAGGGCCGGATCGAGTCGCTACCAAGAGCCGGATTTCAGAAAGAAACACCCTAACTTCAGTCCGATTAGCCGATTCGGTATCGGCGTTATGTCTGCTTTCATGATTGCGGATCAGGTTGAAGTCATCACCTCGAACCCGGAAGAAGAGCAGGCCCGTCAACTAGAACTGCGTTCCGTTCACGGTAAATACCTGGTAAGAGTCCTACCCAAAGAAGAAGTCGATGCTTCGATTAGGCCACACGGCACGATCGTCCGCCTGGTGGTGCGTCCCAGCGCAGAAATTGACGACATCCTTGAAACTGCGCGCCGCTGGATCGTGGTACCAGGCTGCACTGTAACCTGCGTGATTGACGGTTCAGAGGACCGGCGGATTGGTTATGACGACCTTAAGGGGGCTCTAGAAGACTTTTTGGTCAAGTCTTCGCTAGCCCCTCGCGAGCAGCTTGCTGCGAACAAGATTCAAGTGAAGGTGGTCGAAAAAGATAACGCAACAATCGCCTATGCCCTACGATGGAATGAATTCTTCAAACAATGGGAATTCCTCAAAAGTAATCGGTATCCACCTATGTCACGAAGGGCCTTCCTTCGAGATCAATACATTGGTGGGCGCGAAGGTCACCATCGTGCTCAGTTTGCCCCAGGCGTGTGTGTAGAAGGCGTGCGTGTTGAAAGCACAGCACCAGGATACAAGGATCGAAACGGAATTTTTTGCCTTGTCAATGTGAGTGGGCAAGGCTCCCCCCGCACCAATGTCGCTAGGTCTTCTCTGGATGATACGCCTGAGAAGATCGCTCTCATTGGAAAAATATACGAAGCATATTGTGATCATATCCGAGATCAAAGTGAATTACTGCAAAGCGAAAACGGATACTCGCTGACATGGGCTTGCAGTGAAGCTCAGTTTCTAACTTCGTCATTGACGGCACATAACATGGCGCCTAGCTCATACAGGCTCCTTCAGACTGCACTTCAACGAGTACCGCTGGCCGTGGTGGAAGTTGGAGGCGTGCGACGAAAAGCGTCAATCGAAGAGATTCGTGCTCTACCCGAGATCCATATGCGTCTTAGTAATTTTGCTGACCATGTGGAAGCGCTGCTTCGGGAAGTGCCCGCCGATGTTTCCTTGCAGTCACTCCTGGAGTTCCTAGGGAATGCAGAGGACCCCATTCCAGCGCACTGGACACTATTGTGCAGTCGCCTCAGCGGGTTCGGACTCCTGGAAGAGCATCTCGCGAAAGAGTGGGAGATCGCGGTTCTCTCTGGCCGTATGGATCGGAGATCTTGTAACGTCACCTGGCGCCGACAAGAAGGCGCGTCTAGATGGACATCAGGCCTAAACAACAGAGAGGCTCTCGATTTGGTCGAACATCTATCAGTGCGGTCACTGGAGGGTGAGAGGGATGTCCGCCTGCGTCCCGTCGTAAGGCTACCCATCAGAGATGTCGAGACAACCGGGTTCTCGGACCGCTATATCGGAGTCAGGGTAGGGGTTGAGCAGTACCTATTCAACGCTCACCCGTGGGCTTGGGCTGTCGACCTAGCAAAGGAGCGGTTCAGCGACCCGGAAGAACTCAATCAGCACTTTCTGCTTTTGTCATGGTTTGTCACCCACGTTGGCCTAAGCAGCAAAGAGGTAACAGAAGAAGTCTATCGAAGACTATCGGGTTCGGAATTCGACATCAGCTATCTCGGGCTTGAAAGATTGCAAGAGTCTTATGAGGTAGCTACAGCCAAACAAATCTTCGACTCTTCGCGTTGGACGCGATCGGATAGTGTTTGATCTCCTCTGTTTGGTGGCCGCATCGTTCGTGGTCGCATATATAGTGAAGCCGCGACTCTATGAGGCTAAAGAGGGCGGGCGCTGCGGCCGTTGTTGTGCACGGCGTCCGCGACGTCTGTGAGGCTCATAGCTGCCGAGTGCGATTGCAAGGTGTTGCGTCGTGTGGATCGCGAGCGAGGCGCATTTCGCTTCTTTACTTCATCGCCGGCAGAAGGAAGAAACCAGCAAGCAGCCACATAACGATCAACGAGACGACAATGAACAACAAGACGTAAGTCTCGTACCAGCGAAAAAAGTTACGAGATCGTGGACGCGCACGGAAGCCGGGCGCGATCATCTCGTCAGTGATATCGCACTCTTCGTTACGGTAGTCGAACCATGCAACAGCGCCGACCACAATCAATGTGGAAGTGAACGCCGCGACCACCGTGGTAAGGCTGAGCAATCCGATTACTCCGCCCCGCGCGATACCGGGGGACACTTCCCATTTCCGGTAACCGACGAACAGAGCGAGCGATGCGGTTACGAGGCCGGTAGCTAGCGTCTGATAAATAGCTAGGAAGCGGTGCGCGTTCTCGTTAACTGCGTTAATTTGCTGCAAGAGGTAGCGGTACCGCTCCAGCGCGAACTCGTTCCGCAAGGACCTTATTTCAGGCCCGGTATCCCCCGATGCTGCCATCGTCCCCACCTCTCGACCTACCGTCAGCCTAGGTCACGCAGCCTGCAAGGTTTCCCTGCCATCGGTACCCTATTGCGCCACAGACATGCTGCCACGCGAGCGCGGCCTGCGGTGAACGTTGGGGCACGAGTGTGCCAGGCAAGGTGCATACCTGAGCTTGGTACTCGTCTCAGCACTGGTTGACTCAGTACCGTCGGGGTCGTGTCTGGCGTGCGTTGGGTTGGTCACCCGTGGGCGTGCGCCGGTTGATCGCGCGCAACTAGGGGAGCTGGTACGGGCATGGCGGTTGGCGCTGCTCGGTCGGAAGAGGGGTTCACGTCGGCGCGGGCTACGCGGGTGATGGCTGCCGCGTGCCAGGCCGCGAGGCTTGAGGGCAGAGACGCTGAGTTGATCCGGCTCGGAGAGAACGCGTTGTTCCGGCTGGCCTCGGCCCCGGTGATCGTGCGGGTGGCCCGCGGGGAAGAGTGGCTGCCCAAAGCGCGCGTCGAGGTAGCCGTCTCGCGGTGGCTGACCGGGGAAGGATTCCCTGCGGCCCGCGTCGCTGAAGATCTTGAGCAGCCGCTCGTGGTCGATGGTCACCCGGTGACGTTCTGGCACTTGATCGTGGAGGGTGATCGGAAGGCGACGTACGGAGAGTTGGGTGGTGTCCTGCGGGATTTGCACTCCCTGACCGTGCCGGACGGGCTGGAGTTGCCGTCGTTCGAGCCTTTCGACAAGCAGGAGTCGCGGATCAACCGGGCTGTCGTGCCGGAGGATGACCGGGTCTTCCTGCGGAAGCGGTGGCGGGAGTTGCAAGGCAAGTACGCCGAGCTGCGGTTCGCGACGCCCAAGGGACCCGTACACGGGGATGCCCACGTGCAGAACCTGATGGTGGACGATCGGGGGCGGGTGATCCTGATCGACTTTGAAGCCTTCTGCTTCGATCATCCTGAGTGGGATCTGATGGTCACCGCTGTCGAGCATCACAGTCTTGGGTGGCAGACCGACGAGCAGTACGCCGGTTTCGTGGCCGCGTACGGGCGGGATCTGTACGACTGGCCGGGGTACGAGACGCTGCGTGGTCTGCAAGAGTTCGGGATGACGACGTGGCTGATGCAGAACGTGCAGGAGGACGAGCGGACGGCGGCCGAGTACCGTCGGCGTATCGCTGGTCTGCGCGATGACGATGGGCCTCGGGACTGGCGTCCCTGGTAGTTCCTACTCGTCGTCCAGGCGGGCGAGGGCGTCGCGCACCTGGTCGTTGAAAGCGATCACGGTGGGGTTCGCCGCGTGGGTGCTGACCTCCGTCTGGAAGTCGGTCACGTAGCGCTGGAAGCGGGAGGACTGGAGGGAGTCGCCGCCGTGCAGGGCGAGGCTGGCCGTGGTGACGGCGGCTTCCAGGTCTTCGCTCAGTAGGTGGCTCTGGGCGAGGACCATGCGGCAGAAGCCGAGCGAGCGGGCGTACTTCGGGTCGGTCGCGTTGACCGCGCGCTGTGCGGCCTCGACCGATTTCCGGCGCATCTTCAGGTCGCGGAAGCAGTGGCAGAGTTCGCCCATGAGTTCCGCGGAGTCGAAGTAGGCGAGCCACGTGGGGTCTTCGGCCGTGTCGGCGTGGTCGAAGTGGCGTTCTGCTTCGTTCATAGCGCGGCCTGCTCCGCTGGGGTCGCCTCCGTTCGCAAGGGCCCGTGCCTCCATCGCCGAGTTGAGTGCCATGGCGCGCGGGGTGGCCCGGCCCTTGGCGCCCTCGACCGCGGCGCGGGCCAGCTGGATGGCCTGGGCGTGGTTGCCGAGGTAGTTGGCCTGGTGGCTGAGGTTGCCGAGGATGCGGGCGCCGAACATGCGGTCGTCGATGACCTGCGACAGGCGGAGTGTCGAGGTCAGGTAGCGGTGGGCGAGCCGGTGGTTTCCCGTGTCGTACGCGGTCCAGGCGAGCAGTTGTGAGACCTCGGCAGCGGCGCCGAACAGGGCGGTGCCGGCCTTCTCGCTGTAGCTGGTGTTCAGGAGTGGCAGTACTTCGTGGCGGAAGTAGTGGCGCAGTGCCTTGTGGCCGTGACCTCCGCCGTACTTGAAGTCGAGTTGCATGAACATGCTGGCGGCGTCTCTGATCGCGCGTACGTCGCGCATGCCGATGCGTTGCTGAGCGGGCCTGTCGGCCTGGATGCCGTCCGGGCGCCCGATCATCCACGACAGGACGGCGGAGCTGAGGTCGGCGTCGTCCACGGCCAGCGGCGCGCGGTCCGAGGGTTCCATGCGTTCGCCCGCTAGATCGTCCAGCGTGGACAAGACGTCTGGGACGGTGTTCGGGTAGCCGACGGGCTGGGGTGTGGTGGGCGGGATGGTGTCGAAGAAGCCGAGGTCTCCGGGTGTGATGCGTCGGCTGAGCTTGGCGCCGAGTACGTCCGCCATGATCGCCGCTGTCTGGGGCTGAATGCCCGCTCCGTCTCGCCAGCGCTGCACGGCGACGTGCGTTGTCCCGAGGCTCATTCCGCGGTGTCCGGCGGCATCCCGCATGCGTTTGGCGAGTCCCTTGTTCGAGACCTTCGCCTCGGCCATGACTGTGATCAACTGCGCGTTCGGCTCTCGGTTCATGTTCCCCCGCCAGCCCGATAATGACAGTGAGTGTTCATCGTGACACAGCGGAGTGGCAGAGGGGGGTTCATCACTGAACCCCCCTCCTCTTTGCTGGTGTCCATGTGAACCCCCCGGTGAACACTCCCGGTCGGACGGCTCGCGCCGTTCACTGTTCGGCACGGAGCAACGGGCAACAGGGCCCGTCGGATGTCGGCAGGGGATGCCATGGAGACTCGGCTGAGCGCACGCAGAGTGAACACCCCTCGGGCGGTCACGGAGGAGCGGGAAGCGACGCGCAGTCGCTCGTCAGGTCACTTCCGGGCGATGACGCTCTTCGACGAGTCATCGAGCACCGTGCATGCCGCGCGCGTCATGGTCGGGGCTTGTCTCCAGGACTGGGGCCTGGGCGACGTGGTCGATGATGCCCGGCTCGTCGTCTCGGAGCTGGTCGGCAACGTCGTGCACCACGCGGTGCCGGACGAGTGCCTGGCACGGCCTGGTGCCGCACGGCGGATCGACGTACTGGTGAAGGCGTGGCCCGGATGGCTGTTCATCGGGGTCGCCGATGAGGACTCGACTCCGCCTGATCTGCCGGCGGGTGAGTTCGTCTCCCCGGAGTTGACGGGCGACTTCGTCGAAGCGCTGTTGCCCGACCGGGGGCGCGGACTGCTGATCATTCAGCGGCTGACCGACGCGGTGTGGTGGACGCCGGAGGGGCCGGGCGGCAAGACCGTGTGGTGCCGCTTCGACCTCAACACCACGACGTAGAGATCTCCGAACCGTCTCCTCCGGCTGCTCCCACGCGATCGGGAGCGGAGGGCGGTTCGGACACCGGCCGGAGTCTGACCCGCTCCGGCCACAAGGGGCGCGGCTCCTCGGAGCACCCCAGGGGCTCCCTTCCGAGAGAGGGGCCGCGCTTCACAACCTCATACCGAGACCGGACCACCCCCGCGCCTGGCAGCTACCGGGGTGGTCCGGGAGGGGACAGCGGTCCCCGGTGCCTGATGGTACCGGGGCCGTTGCGCTGCGTATCTGCCTTGGGCCAACCAGAGTTGACGATCCGCTATGAGTACGGGGCAGAGGTGGGCAAGGTGACTGGCTCGGGTGAGGACTGGCTGAGTGACGGTCTCGACGTCGGGGGCGCGGACTGCGGTCTGTGGGTGCCCGGCGTCGACTACGTGGCGGGCTGGCGCGGGGCGCGGGTGGCTGCGGACCGGCTGAACCGCGCACTGCTGGGTGCGGGGTTTGAGCTGTCGCAGGTGCGGGCCGTCGCGTCGACGGATGAACGCGGGCCCGGCGTCGTGCGCGTGGCGGGCTGGCCGGACGCGGTGGAACGGCTCGCCGTGCTCCTGGAGGCGTGCGCGGGTGGCGACGGCGGTGCGGTATGAGGTGCGTCTTCGCTGGTGAGCGGCGCGCGTGGGCACGTCGCCGGCCGGAGGGACTTTGGGCGGGAGCTGCCATGGGGCGAGTGAACAGGGGGCCTTACGCTCGCCAGCAGATCGGGCAGTCCTTGGAGCTGCCCGCAATGGCCCGATCGGCCCCCTGTTCTTCGAGGCTCGCCCCATGGTGGCTGCCTAAAGTCTCGGAGGCCGGTGACCCCCGGCCACGTGCACCCCGGCCTGCGACGGCCGGTCGACGCCCCGGCTTCTCGGCTGCGCTGCGGGCGGGGGCGTCGGGCGGCCGGACGGGACCGGCGGCCACGCCGCACGCCCGGCCGGGGCGGCCGGGCGGCCCGGCGTGCCGCAGGCGCGCCCTTGAGGAAGTGAAGACAGGTTCGACCGATCGCCCTCGGCCCTCAGTCGCGGGTGCGTCGTGCGGGCTGCTGGTCGGCGGTGATCCGGTAGGCGAGTTCGGCACGGTCCGCTCCGACGCAGAGTTCTTCGAGGATTAGCGGGCGGTCGTCGGTGCCGTGGGTGACGCGGGCCAGGTGCAGGATCGGGGTCGCGTCCGGAAGCTGGAGCGCGGTCCGCTCGTCGGGCAGGGGCATGCGGGCGCGGACCGTCTCCGACCACCACAGCTTGTGCCCGGCCTGGGCGAGCAGCCCGTAGACCGAGGCGGGCTGCTGACCGGGGGCCTCGGCGAGCTGCGGGATGCCCTCGGCCACCTCGAACGGAATCAACGTGCGGTGCATCGCGCGTGCGCCGCTGGCGGGGTCGGTGAGCAGCCGGTCACAGCCGAAAAGGGCTTCCTCCTCGGCGAGTTCGAGGAGCTGGCCGGTGGCCTTGGTGGTGTGCGAGCGGTACGGGGTCGGCTCCTCGGCCTCGTCCCAGACGGCGCCGTTGGGCATCACGAATTGCCCGTCCGAGGCGCGGCTGATCCGGCGTTCGAGGGTGACGGTGGGCTGGCCGTCAGAGCGTACGAAGCTGCCTTTGCCGTGCCGTACCTCGATCAGACCCTCGGCGCGCAGGGCTGCCACGGCGTTGCGGACGGTGGGGCGGGACACCTTGTAGCGCTCGATGAGCTGGGCCTCGGAGGGCAGCGGGGCGCCGGGGGTGAACTCGCCGTTCAGGATCGCCTCCCGGATCGCGGCGGCCACCTGCTGGTAGAGGGCTCCAGGCCGTTGGATCTCCGTCATCTCCGCACCTTCTGCTGTCGGTCGTAGACCGTCGCTCGCGCGACGTCACTCGTCAGTATAAGTAGTTGCACCCCTTCCGTACAGAACTCCATGGTCGTAACTCGTAAGGACAAGTGACGTCAGGATGTAACTGGCGTCCCCAACTGGCCTAGGAGGCCAAGCACATGCAGTCCATTCCCGTGGACACGACGCGACTGGGCGTACTGCGGTGCGCCATCGCGCCGGAAGTGAAGATCAGCAACTCCGAGACACAGGAGGTGATGAAGGACCGCGACGGCAATCCCGTCTACACCGTGGCCGTCACCGTCCGGCAGGACCGGCGCCGGATCTCCGTCATCGAGATCGCGGTGAGCGGCGAACCCAAGAACATCGAAGAAGGACAGATCCTCAAGGTGACCGGGCTGACGGCGTTCGCCTGGTCGATGGGCGACCGGCACGGGATCAGCTTCCGTGCCGACGCCATCACACCTGTCGTCGGCTCCGCGGCGCCCGCTGCGGCCAAGGGCGGTGGTGGCTCATGACGGGCGCCATCGTGTTCGCCTTCGCGCTGGCCGGGCTCGCCTGGACACTCGTCCTCGGCGATCTGCTCAGGCGCCAGCGTCCGGCTCTGCACTGGTACGTCACCGGGTATCCGGCGACCACGTGCCGGGTGCTGTTCACCTGGCGGAAGGTCGCCATGCTCAACGACCTCGCCGTTTCCCGCCGTCCGGCCCGCGGGCTGCTCGGGGATCTCATGGTCAAGGGCGACCCGCTGCGGCCGGTCGCGCCGCGGATCTCCTTCCCGCGAGCGACCTGCCTCGGCCTGTCCGTGACCGTGCGCCTGCACGCCGGACAGACCCCGGCGACGTACATGAAGGCCGCCGATGCCCTCGTACACGCGTGGAAGGTCCACGCCGTCCGCGTCACCTCACCGGAACGCGGCCTCGTCCTGCTGACCGCCACGGCCAGTGATCCGCTGGAGCGGCCCGGCCTGGCGACCGCCCCCGCCTCCCTCCTGTCCGCCCTCATCGGCGCACTGGAAAGCGGCGGGGCGTGGGTGATGGACCTGCGCCTGGTACCGCACTGGCTCATCGCCGGGGCCACCCGCTCGGGCAAGTCCACCCTGCTGGCCCGGCTCATCACCCAACTCGCTCCGCAACCCGTCGCCCTGGTCGGCATCGACTGCAAGGGCGGCATGGAGCTGGGGCTGTTCGCCGGACGGCTCTCCGCCCTGACGACCTGTCGGCGCGAGGCGGTCGCCGTGCTTTCTGCGCTCGTCGTCGACATGCAGGACCGGATGCGCCTGTGCCGGTCCGCGGGCGTCCGCTCCATCTGGGAGCTGCCCGAGAAACTGCGGCCCGTGCCCGTCGTCGTGATCGTCGACGAACTCGCGGAGCTGTACCTGTCCGATGGCAGACGCGACAGCCGCGCCGAGGCCGAACAGTGCTCCACGCTGCTGCTGCGGCTGGCCCAGCTCGGTGCCGCGCTCGGCATGCACCTGGTCGTCGCCGGCCAACGCGTCGGCTCCGACCTCGGCCCCGGCGTCACCGCCCTGCGCGCCCAGCTCGGCGGCCGTATCTGCCACCGCGTCAACGACCCCGGCACAGCCGAGATGACCCTCGGCGACCTCAACAAGGACGCCGTGACCGTCGCCCAGTCGATCACCGCCGAGGAACGCGGCGTGGCCGTGTGCACCGGCCCGGACGGCGGCTGGAGCCGCGCCCGCTCCCACCTCACCACCACCGAAGAGGCCGTCACGGCGGCGCGGCGGTACTCCGCCCTGACCCCCGACATGCCTGCCGTGACCCGCGCTCTCACAGCGCTGGAAGGGGACACCAAATGATCAACGAAGGTACGGCGTACACGTTCGCGGTGATCTTCGGGATCATCACCGTCCTCCTCGTCCGCTCCCGCGACGTCCGCCCCTGGGAAGCGGTCTGCGTCGGCCTCTTCGGCCTCTACCTCGGCCAGACCCCCGTCCTCTTCACCGTGCACGGGCTCGTCACCTGGGTCATCAGCGGCTTCTCCCACACCTGAACAGTAAGGACGCTCCACCATGCCCATGTCTCGCGTGAGGTGCCCCCACTGCAAGGGCGACGGGGCCCGGAAGACCTGGACCGGACGGCTGCGCCGCTGCCGCGTCTGCCGAGGCGCCGGAACCATCCGCTGACCCACAGCACACCCGACTACCCACAGCACGAAAGGTGCTCCCCATGACCCACCACGCGCCACCCACCACCATCCGTGCCGCTACGGCGGCTCACCCCGAGAGGTCACCACCATCACCCCGGAGTACACCCCGGCTGACCGGCGCGCCGCCCTCGACCGCGCGGCGCGCCTGCGTCAGCTCCCCGAAGCAGACCGCGACGCCATCCGCCTCGCCCAAGACCCGCACTTCCCCCGCTGGCTGGAACAGATCACCGCAACCGGCGGCTGCGCCCACCCCGTCCACCTCTCCGGCTCCACCACCACCCTGGACGGGACAACCGGCGAAGTCCTCCACCGGTACGACACCCGCGATGAACCCGGAGAACGCCTCCTCGTCCGCTGCCGCAACCGCCGGGCAACCGTCTGCGCTCCCTGCTCCCGCCTCCACGCCGGAGACACCTTCCACCTGGTCCGCGCGGGCCTCCTCGGCGGCAAGAACGTCCCCACCGCCGTCCGCGACCGGCCCCGGCTCTTCATCACCCTGACCGCGCCGTCCTTCGGACCCGTGCACCGGACCGGGAAACGATGTCGTCCCCGCCGCGGCGGCGGCACTTGCGAACACGGCCGTCCCCTGGGCTGCGGGACGGAGCACACCCCGACTGCTCCTCTTGTCGGGCAACCCCTGTGCCCCGACTGCTACGACTACACCGCCCACGTGCTGTGGCACGCGCACGCCTCCCAGCTCTGGGACCGGTTCGTCATCGACGTCCGGCGGCGCCTCGCCTCCGCGGCCGGACTCGTACAGTCCCGCTTCGCCCACCACGCCCGGCTGTCCTTCGCCCGCGTCGCCGAGTACCAGAAACGGGCCGCCGTCCACGTGCACGCCGTGGTCCGCCTCGACGGCCCGGCCGGACCCGACGACGCACCCCCGGCCTGGGGCACTAACGACCGGCTCACCGACGCCGTACGCGCCTCCGCCCGGCGGGTCCTGGTCCGCACTGCCTACAGTCCCGCCGTCGGTGAACTCGCTCTGCGGTGGGGCGTTCAGATCGACGCTCGCCCTCTGCGCGCCGACGGCGACGGACCCGACGACGACGCGGTGGCCGCCTACGTAGCCAAGTACGTCACCAAAGGTGCGCAGGAGACAGGCGCCGGCACTGACCACAGGCTGACGACCTGGGAAGACATCAGCGCGGTGCCCGTCACCAACCACGTGCGAGCGCTCATGCGCACCTGCTGGCGCCTCGGCGGTCTGCCCGAGCATGCGCATCTGAACCTCCGGAGCTGGACCCACACCCTCGGCTACCGCGGCCGCATCCTCACCAAGTCCCGCGCCTACTCAACGACCTATGCAGCCCTCCGCGCTGACCGCGCCGAACACGTCGGTCTCGACGCGATGCCCGACATGGCCACGGACGGCCACTGGCGCTACGTCGGCTCCGGCCACACTCCCGGCGCCGCGCTCCTGGCCGCTGGAGTCGCCGAAGACATCGCCACGAACCGTGAGGTCGCCCGTGAAGAGCGGGAGGTGCCCCGATGACGGGACGCCACAGCGAGCAATGGTCTCGGGCGGTCGAGCGCCAGGCAGCCAAGTTCCCCACGCGAGTGGGGCCCAAGAGCGCTGCGCGACTCGCACGCCTCCTCGGCCCTACCCAGAGGGATTGAGGAGTCGCGCCCCACGCTCACCTCGTTATCAAGCCACATTGGACAGGAAGCGCACTGGCGTTCTACCTTGGCTCGTATTAGCCCACTCGAGTGAAGATCGATACGGCCTTTGACGAGGAGAGTGCTGTGAGCCAGCTTGCTTACTGCGTCAAGTCCATCCCGTTTCCCGCCCCTTTGCACATAGCCATATCCCTGTAAAGGACGGGCTCCGGTAGCGGAGTCTCGGGGTGGCTCCATCGTCAGCCATTGGCTGACAGCCACCAGGGGGTCGAAAGTGAGCCTCCATGGGCACCGTGGGATGGGTATCGACAGTTACCGTTCTGTTGGGCGGTACCTTCCTAATCCTCCGGCACGTTTGCGGCCAGTTGGTCAAACTCAGCACAGATCTGATCCACGTCATTCGCGCTTTCCGCAAGGTGCGCGAGGAGCTGAAGAAAAAGGTCAGTAAGTCACCTACCAAGGCGTGTCCTGAAGAACGGCGCGACCGCGCGATCATGGCGCCGGTTGACATCCACGCAGACCAGCGAGTTGGTGCAGACGAATCAGCAGAGGTGATCGCTGTCCCATCACAAGGCGGGACACCGCCACCTACCAAGGCGGACTCGCAGCAAAGTGACGAAGCTGAGGTGATTTGACCATGGAGGCCCTCAACGTGACGTTGAGGGCCTCCATGCTGCACGCGAGTCCCAAGCGGCCGAAAGCTGCTCAGTCCAGCGGGTTCGGCTTGATGTCCACTCGGCCGGTGTCGAACCCCCTGCCCTTCCTCGTCGGAGGGAGCACGACCACAGCCGCGAACAGGAAGCGGTAGATCGCGTTCATGCGCTCGTAGTCCTCATCCTGTTCCAGCCTCTCCCAGTTGGCTTCGGCCCCCGGTCCGGCGATCCCCTCCAGGACGGCGATGGGCCGCTTGACCGTCTTCCGCTGGCGCTCCTTGATCCGCTTGAGTACGACGGCGCGCATGGCGTGGAAGTCGGCGGTCGTGAAGTCGTCATCCGTGAGCCAAAGTTGCTTCAGCTCCTCCAGCTTCGCGCGGTCCTTCTCGTCCGCGATCACGTCGGCCTCGGGAAGCGTGGTCGTCGCGGGCTCGTAGCCGGATGTGTCCAGCTTCGTGAGGACTTTGATCGCGACGTCCCGCGAGAACGCTTCGAGAGGAGCGGCGGAAACGGAGCGTCCGCACTTCTGCTGGTCGTGTCCCTCGTCGTGGTGTTGGGGGTCAGCTGACCGTTGTGTTGGTGGTGTTGGGTAGCGCGGGGGCGCTTTCGGGGAGTTCGGGATAGA
>NZ_JBHWHV010000032.1:0-103538 GCF_042732375.1 Streptomyces sp. NPDC059785 | reverse complement strand
CCGCTACGACAAACTCGCCGTCCGCTACGAGGCAACCGTGCTGGTCGCGGCCATCAACGAGTGGCTATGAGCGGCACATTGAAAACACTCCCTAGAAGCGCGAGGCATCGGCGGTCATCGGCTGGACGGCCCCCTGGGGCGGCGGCCCGACGCGGCGCGTGCCCGGGTGCCCGCGCCCGACATGTGGAGCAACGCCGTACAGCAGGGAACCGGATGGTGAACGGCTAGCATCTGGGGGCAGTTGTCGGAGTGGGTGGGGGGATGGGGCGGTGGGTGTCTTGGTGGGAGAACCGCGGATCGCCGTGGCCGTGGTGACCATGGGCAACCGGCCCGTCGAGGTGGACGCGCTGCTCGCCTCCGTGGCCAAGCAGGACGTCGAGCCCGTCCGCATCGTCATCGTGGGGAACGGGTGTCCGTTGCCCGACTTCGCCGGGCGGCTCGGGCTGCCCGGGGAGGTCACCGCCATCGAGGTGGACGAGAACCTCGGCTGTCCGGGCGGGCGCAACGTGGCGCTGGCCAGGCTCCGGGAGTTCGGGGACGTCGATGTCGTCGTCGAGCTCGACGACGACGGGCTCCTCGTCGACGCCGACGTGCTGCGCAAGGTCGGTCGGCTCTTCGCCGCCGATCCCCGGCTCGGCATCGTCGGGTTCCGGATCGCCGACGAACTCGGTGAGACCCAGCGGCGGCACGTGCCCCGTGTGGGCGCCCGCGATCCGATGCGTGGCGGGCCCGTCACCGGGTTCCTCGGCGGCGGGCACGCCTTCTCCATGCGGATGCTCGACGAGATCGGCGACTGGCCCGCCGAGTTCTTCTTCGCGCACGAGGAGACCGACGTCGCCTGGCGCGCCGCCGACGCCGGGTGGACCGTGCTGTACGAGCCCGGGCTGCTGTTGCAGCACCCCAAGACTTCACCGGCGCGGCACGCCATCTACCACCGGGTCACCGCCCGTAACCGCGTCTGGCTCGTCCGGCGCCGGCTCCCGCTTCCGCTCATCCCCGTCCACCTGGGCATCTGGATGCTCGTCACGCTCGCCCGGACCCGCTCCGCAGGCGGGCTGCGCGCCTGGTTCGGCGGGTTCGTGGAAGGGTTCCGCACATCGGGCGGGGAGCGGCGGCCCATGCGGTGGCGGACCGTGTGGCGGCTCACCCGGCTGGGACGTCCGCCGGTCATCTGACGGCGGCCGGTCGAGTACGTACGCGATCGGGTCCACGGCCGTGCGATCGGGTCTACGGCCGTGCAATTGGGTCCACGGCCGTGCGATCGGGTCCACGGCTGTGCGATTGGGTCTACGGCCGTGTAATTAGGTCTACAGCTGTGCGATTGGGTCTACGGCCGTGTAATTAGGTCTACAGCTGTGTAATTGGGTCTACAGCTGTGTTACTGGGGTATAGCCGTGTGCTTGGGTCCATCGCCGCGCGACCAGGTCTACGGCTGTGCGATTGGACCTACGGCCCCGCAACTGGGGCTGTCGCCGCGGGATTAAGTCCACGGCCGTGTCCGCGGTGGGTTTCTCACTTCGCGTCCGCGTAGCACTCCACCACCGCCGTCGTGAACGGGAAGCGGACCGGGGTCTCGCCGAACGTCAGGGTGCCCGCGAGGGCGGCCGCCTCGCGGATCGCGGTCACCACCGTGTCCGCCTCCTCGGCGGGGCAGTGCACGATCACCTCGTCGTGCTGGAAGAAGACCAGCTCGGCGGCGAGCTCCGCGCACGTGCGGCGGAGCGCGGCGAGCATCAGCAGGGCCCAGTCGGCCGCGCTGCCCTGCACGACGAAGTTCCGTGCGAAGCGGCCCCGGGCGCGGGCGTCGGTGGACGCGTAACCGGGGACCCAGGGCTGGTCGGCCCCCTGGCCGGCATCCTGGTCGGCCGGGGCGCCGGACTCCGCGGTGTCGCCGGCGTACTGCGGTATGCCGGCCTCCTCCGGTGCCGCCCCGGCGGAGCCCGCCGCCGGTGGGCACGTGCGGCCCAGCCAGGTGCGCACCAGCCGGCCCTCCTCGCCCGCCCGCGCCGCGTCGTCCACGTACGCGACGGCGCGCGGGAAACGGCGGCGCAGCAGGGCCAGGTTCTTCAGGCCGTCGCCGGACGTCTGTCCGTACACGGCGCCGAGGACGGCGAGCTTGGCCTTGTCGCGGTCGCCGGCGAACGCCCGGTCCGACACCGACTGGTACAGGTCGCTCTCGCGGCCCGCGACCTCCATCAGGCCCGGATCGCGGGAGATCGCCGCCAGCACCCGCGGCTCCATCTGGTCCGCGTCCGCCACGACGAGCCGCCAGCCGGGATCGGCGACCACGGCGCGCCTGATCACCTTCGGGATCTGCAGGGCGCCGCCGCCGTTCGTCACCCAGCGTCCCGTGACCGTGCCGCCCGGCAGGTACTCCGGGTGGAAGCGGCCGTCGCGCACCCAGTCCTGGAGCCAGGACCAGCCGTGCGCCACCCGGATCCGGTACAGCTTCTTGTATTCGAGCAGCGGTTTCACGGCCGGGTGGTCGACGTCCTTGATCTCCCAGCGCCGGGTCGAACGGAGCTTGATACCGGCCCGGGCGAACGCCTTGAGCACGTCCGCCGGCAGGTCGGGGCGCACCCGGTGGCCGAACGCGGCCGACACCTCGTCCGCCAGCTCGGCCAGGCGTCTGGGCTCGCCCCCGCCCCCGTACCGCTCCCCGAGCAGGTCGTGCAGGAGCTCGCGGTGGACGTCGGCCCGCCACGGCAGCCCCGCGCGGTTCATCTCCGCGGCCACCAGCATCCCCGCCGACTCGGCGGCCGTCAGCAGCCGCAGGCGTCCCGGCTGCGCCGACCGCTCGTGGCGGCGCTGCTGCTCCGCGTAGACCGCGAGCAGGTCGGCCAGCGGGAGGCGGCTCGCGTGCGGTTCGAACAGGGACGACTGGGAGCCGGGCTCGGCGGAACGCTGCGGCGGGTCCTGCGGTACGGGCCCGCCGCGGAGTCTGGCCAGCGCGGCGGCCGCCGATCTGGGCTCGCCGAGGCGCCCCTCGTGGCCGAGCAGCAGGGCCTCGGCGGCCTCGATGTCGTAGCACCGCTCCACTCGCACCCCCGTGGCGAGCAGGCGCGGACAGACCTCGGCCGTCGACCGCCAGACCCAGCGCACCACGCCGGGGCGGGTCCGCACCGCCTCGGCGAGGTCCGGCTCCCGGTGCACCGGGCCCGCGGGCAGCCCGTCCGGGCCGAGGGCGGCGACCTCCGCGCCGCCGTCCTCGGCCGGAGCGAGCGCCCACCGGTCGGTCATACGGCGAGTGTCGCAGGAGGGTCTGACATCGCACCTCAGCAGCGCACTCCGGGATCGTGGTCCGGTGGTCTCCGCACTCAGCCCGTCTGCTGGGCCGGTGGCTGCTGGATGATCGCGAGGGCCTTGGTGATGTGGGTCTCGGCGGCCGTCTTGTCGATGCCGAGGCCGCTCAGTACGCCCTGGCCGTTCTCGTGTTCCAGCAGGGCCAGCAGGATGTGCTCGGTGCCGATGTAGTTGTGGCCGAGGCGCAGGGCCTCGCGGAAGGTGAGTTCCAGGGCCTTCTTGGCGTCGGGCCCGTACGGGATCAGCTCGGGCACCTCCTCGACGGCCGCCGGGAGCGCGGCGGTCGCGGCCTCGCGGACGGCCTCCAGGGTCACGCCCTGCGCAAGGATCGCCCGCGCGGCGAACGCGTCGGGCTCGGCCAGGAGCCCGATGACGAGGTGTTCGGGCAGGCACTCGGGGTTGCCCGCCGACTTCGCGGCGTTGTGCGAGGCCATGACCACGCTCCTGGCCCTGGCGGTGTAGCGGCCGAAGCCCTGGCTGGGGTCGAGGTCGGAGGACTCCCCGGGCCCCTTCGGCACGAACCGCTTCTGGGCCGCCTGCCGGGTCACCCCCATGCTCCTGCCGATGTCCGTCCAGGACGCGCCCGAGCGACGGGCCTGGTCCACGAAGTGGCCGATCAGGTGGTCGGCCACGTCGCCCAGGTGGTCCGCGGCGATCACCGCGTCCTGGAGCTGGTCGAGTGCGTCGGTGTGGACCTTCTTGATGGCTTCGATGAGGTCGTCGAGGCGTACGGACGTCACCTCGCGTGGGTTCGTCGTCATGCGTCAACCGTAGGTTGACACCCGGCGAGCGTCAACCCAAGGTTGACATCAACTCCCTGTCGTTCATCCCCGCGCCGAGTACGTCCCACTTCGCACCGGGTACGTCCCACTTCATACCGGTTACGTCCCACTTCGCACCGGGTACGTCCTACTTCGGCGCCGCCGCCAAGCGCACCGCCAGCCCCGTGAACACCGTCCCGCTGAAGATGTTCAGACCCCTCGCCACCCGCCTGCTGCGGCGCAGCAGCAGGGACAGCCGCCCGGAGAGCAGGCCGACCGACCCGTCGACCGCGAAGCCCATGACCACCATCGAACCGCCGAGGACCAGGAACTGGCCGGGCACGTGGCCCAGTCGGGGGTTCACGAACTGCGGGAGGAAGGCGATGTTGAAGAGGATCACCTTGGGGTTGAGCAGGTTGGTCACCGCGCCCTGCCAGAAGGCCCGCCGCCGGCCCGGACCGACGGCGCCCTCGGCGTCCCCGAGTGCCCCGCGGTCCTGGAACGCCTTCACCGCCAGGTAGAGCAGGTACGCCGCCCCCACCCAGCGCAGTACGTGGTACAGCGCCGGCAGCGTGTGGAAGAGCGCCGAGAGGCCCAGCATCGCGGCGACCGCGTGCACCAGCATCGCGAAGGCCACTCCCAGGGCGGCCATCACGCCCGTGGTGGGCCCTCCCCGTCCTCCCATGGCAACTATGAACATCATGTCGGGGCCCGGTGTCACGCAGAGCGCGAAACCGGCGACCAGGAACGCCGCGTACAGGGATGTGTCGACCATGGGGCCATGCTCGACGCCCGTGTCAGGGGGCGTCGAGCGGTTTCCGTGATGCGAGATCGGGCGGGTGGGGCGGGCCAGGCACGTGCGGCCGGGCAGGTGAATGGGGTCTACGCGCGCGTGGTCGGCCAGGCAGGTGAACGGGGTCCACGCGCGCGTGGTGGCCGGATGGGGTGGACGGGCAGGCGGGGCCTACGCGGGTGCCGCGCTCCGGCGCCACGCTCCCGCCACGGCCGCCGTCACCGCCACCGCCAGGCACGCCGCCACGCATCCGCCCGCCAGCTCCCACGGCACGGTCACACCGGACGGCGCCGAGAGACGGCCGAGGGCGAGCCGTAGCGCGGTGAGGTTCAGACCGGTGACGACGGCGCCGAGGGCCGCTCCCGCGAGGACGCCCAGTGCCGCTTCGCCCGCGACCACCCGCAGCACCTGTCCCCGGGTGGCCCCGGCCAGCCGCAGCGCGCGCAGCTCCGGGCCGCGCGCGGAGGTCGCCATCAGCAGCGTGCCCGCGAGCGCGATGCCGGTGTACACCAGGGCGATGCCCAGGACGACGAGGAGTCCGAGCCGGGTCTGCGGGCTGGTGCGCGGGTGGGTCGCGGCCGACCAGGCCGCCGGGGTACGTATCTGCGGCACCTGCCCGCCCGACCCCCGCAGGGCTTCCACCAGGGCGGCTCTCACCATGGCGGCTTTTCCCACGGCGGCTTTCGCCACGGACGTCCGAGCCGCACCACCAGAGCCATCCCCGCCATGCCCGCCATGCCCCCCATGCCCGCCATGCCCGCCATGTCCGCCATCCCCGCCACTCCCGCCACTCCCGCCATGCCCGCCATGCCCGCCGTCCCCGCCGTCCCCGCCGTCCCCGCCGTCCATCACCCGCACATCAAGGCGGTCCACCGCGGCTCCCGGTGCGTTCGCCGTCGTCACGTACGCGCCGTTGTTGCCCGTGCCCTGTGCCAGTACCGCGGCGATCCGCAGCCGGGCGGGCCGGCCGTCGCCGAGCCAGACGTCGACCCGCGAGCCCACCTCGTGCCGTTCCCACTCCTCGTTCACCACGATGGAACGGTCGTCCAGGTCGCGCAGGTCGCCCGCCACCACGGGCAGCCGCGCCAGCGAGGCGAACGCGGCCACGTCCGTCACCGCCCGCGCGTCGGAACGCACGAGCGCGCTCCCCTCCTCCCGTACGAACACCGCCGTGGAGGCCGTGCCCGACACGGTGGCGCCGGGTATCCGCGGCACCCGCAAGGCGCCCGAGCCGTCGCCCGTCACGACGAGGTCGGCCCGTGTCCGGTCGAGTGCCTCGCGCGCCCGCGCGTCGGTGACCGTCTGCGCCGACCCGAGGAACGAGCCCGCCAGTGCGACGGTGACCAGGACCGGAGCGGCCACGGCGGACGTCCGGCGCACCGAGGCGCGGGCGTTCTCGCGGATCAGCAGTCCGCTCGCCCCGGGCAGCCGGACCAGCCGCAGCAGCGGCCGCACCAGTACGGGGGTCAGCGCCGCGACCGCCGTGATCAGGAGCATCGGCTGAGTGGTGTACGTCTTGCGTTTCAGCAGGTCGGCGGGGGCGGAGCCGAGCTTCCAGGTAAGCAGGCCGAGTCCGCCCGCGAGCAGCAGGCAGCCCAGCGCGCGCCGCGACCACGGCAGTACGCCGGTGTCCACGGCCGCCTCGCGCAGCGCCTCGGCGGGACGGGTGCGGGCGGCCCGGCGCGCCGCCGTCCACGCACCCGCGAGGGCGACCAGCACCCCGGTCGCGAAGGCCGCCCCGTACGGCCAGTGCGGCGTCCCGTGCGCGGTGAACCACCGTGCGAACCAGGATGGTGCCACCCCGCCCGCCACCAGGGCGTTCACCAGTCGGGGCGCGCCCCACGCACCGAGTGCGCAGCCGGTGGCCGAGGCGGCGGCGCCCACCGCGGCCGCCTCCCCGAGCAGCATCCGGCGCACCTGCCCCGGCGTCGCCCCGGCCATCCGCAGCAGCCCGAACTCCCGCCGCCGCAGCGCCACCACGAAGGCGAACGTCGACGCCGTCACGAAGACCGAGACGAAGGTGGTGACCCCGGCCGCGGTCCCCAGCAGCGAGTCGATCGCCACCAGCGCCTCCGCGTCGCGCTCCGTGTCCGGATCGGCCAGCCGCCGGTCGCCCCCGGTGAGCACCCGCACCCCCTCTCCGGCCTCCCCGGCCTTCCGTACGGCTTCGCGCACGGCCGTGGCGGGTGCGTCGACCCCGACCGCGTCGCGCGCGGCACCGTCCAGCCGTACGGGTCCCAATCTCCGCAGCGCCGCGACGAGTTCGTTGTCCACAGGGTGTGGATGCGCCAGCTTCTTCGTGACGTGCGCGGTCGACGGGCCGCGCCGTACCTCCACGGTGAGCGTGTTCCGGCCCATGACCACGACCGGCGAGGCGGCGAACCGCTGGGGTGCGCGGTCGGGAGCGTCGAGCGTCGCGGCGAGGCCGAGCCCCATCGCCGTCATCACCGCGACGCCCAGCGCCACCGCGACGAACGACCCGAGCAGCGACGCCCAGCGGGTACGGAGAGAGGCCAGGATCGGCGTCAGCACGGCGCACCCTCCTGGTCGGCCACCGCGGGGACGCCGGGCGCGGACATCGCCGGTATACCCGACATCTTCGACATCTCCGATGTCTCCGGCGTCTCCGACGTCTCCAGCGCCGTCATGCGCGCCGCGACGCCGGCCGCCGTGGGCGCCGTCAGCTCGCCGCTCACCCGGCCGTCGACCAGGAAGACCACCCGGTCCGCGTACGAGGCGGCCACCGGGTCGTGGGTCACCATGACCGTCGTCCGCCCATCGTGGTCGACCAGCTCACGCAGCAGCGCCAGCACCGCACGGCCGGTCGTGGTGTCGAGGGCGCCCGTCGGCTCGTCGCCGAAGAGGACGTCGGGGCGGGTGATCAGCGCCCGGGCGAGGGCGACCCGCTGCTGCTGGCCGCCCGACAACTGCGACGGCCGGTGCCCGGCGCGCCCGGCGAGCCCCACCCGGTCCAGCGCCTCGCGCACCGTGCCGCGCGACGGGCGCCGCCCGGCCAGCCGCAGCGGCAGGGCCACGTTCTGCGCGGCGGTCAGGGACGGCAGCAGGTTGAAGGACTGGAAGACGAAGCCGACGCGCTCGCGGCGCAGCAGCGTCCGCCGGCGCTCGCTCAGCCCGGCCAGGTCCACACCGGCCACCGTCACCGTGCCCGAGGTGGGCCGGTCGAGCCCCGCCGCACACTGGAGCAGGGTCGATTTGCCCGAGCCCGACGGTCCCATCACGGCGGTGAAACTCCCGGTGGCGAAGTCGAGATCGACGCCGTCCAGGGCGGCGACGGCGCCGTAATGGCGGCGCAGCGAGCGGATACGTACGGCGGTTGGGCCGGCTGTGTTCGTCATGCCCCGAGCCAACCGCCCGCCGCGCCCGCGCACACGACCACCAGGGGGTGTCCGCGGGGTGGGGCAAGCACTACCTCGGGGCTCGCGTCGGCAGCGGGTCCGCCGGACATTCGCGCGGGCCCGCCACGGACGCGTGGCACGATCGGGGCATGAGCAGCAGCAGGTCCAGCACGCCCGGTTCATCCAGCACATCCACATCCACATCCAATTCATCCAGCACGCCCGGCACCGTCGAGCGCGCCTTCGCGGTCGCGCTCTACGCCCGTACCGATGCCGACACCGCCCTGGACACCGGTGCCTCGCTGCTCGCCGCCGACCCCGCGGCCGACGCGGAACTCGCCCGGCGCGGCGAGGAGTTCATCGCCCTGGCCTGGCGCCGCAACTGGCAGCCCGCCGACGTCGTACGCCTGGTGCGGCGGGAACTGGACGACGTACACCTCGGCCTGGTCGTACGGCTGATCCTGGCGCAGGCGGGGCAGGAGCGGCCGGGGGAGCGGGGGTCCCGGTGGGCGGCGCAGCTCGCCGAGCTGGCGGCCGGGGAGACGGCGGCCCCGCGCACCGACCGCTTCTCGTACGCGACCGCCGCGCTGGAGCTGTACCGGCTGCTGCTGCGACTGCCCGCCATCGAGCCGATCGAGGGAATCGCTGCGAGGGGCCCGGGCGATCCGACGGATCCGCTCGCCGCGGCCCGGCGGGCGGCCTCCGGTGCCACGGCCTCCGGTACCAGGGCCGACGGCCAGCCGTCCCGCATGCTGACCCGGATCCGGGGGCTGCTCGCCAAGGCGGAGGCCACCGGGTTCCCGGAAGAGGCGGAGGCGCTGAGCGCCAAGGCGCAGGAGCTGATGGCGCGGCACAGCATCGACGAGGCGCTGCTCGCCGCCCGCACGCAGGCGCCGGCGGACGCGCCCGGCGCCTGCCGGATCGGGGTCGAGCCGCCGTACGAGACGGCCAAGGCGGTCCTGCTCGACGCGGTCGCCGGGGCGAACCGCTGCCGCGCGGTGTGGAACGACGCCCTTGGCTTTTCCACCGTCGTCGGCTTCGAGCCCGACCTGGAGGCGGTCGAACTCCTCTACACCTCACTGCTCGTGCAGGCGACGGCCGCGATGGCCCGGGCGGAGGCGGCGCAGCGGGCCGGTGGACGCAAGCGCACCAAGACGTTCCGGCAGTCGTTCCTGGCGGCGTACGCGCACCGGATCGGCGACCGGCTGGCGGCCGCCGCCGAGGAACAGGTGGCGGAGACGGGCAGGGTGACCGGTGCCGGGGAACTGCTGCCGGTGCTCGCGGCGCGCGACGTGGCGGTGACGGAGCACCTGGAACGGATGTTCCCGGAGACCGTCACCACCAGGATGCGCGGCGTCAGCGACGCGGCCGGGTGGGAACAGGGGTCGGCCGCGGCCGACCGCGCCCAGGTCAGGGCACGCCCCGAGGTGCGCTGACCCCGTCCGTCGCAAACGGCCCGTCGTGGACAGCCTTTCGTCGACAGCCCGTTGTGAACGGCCCGTCGTAGCCAGCCTGTCGTCAACAGCTTGTCGTGGACAGCCCGGTCCCCGGTCGGTCAGTCCCCGGCCACCTGGTACGGGCTCACCGACGCGTCCGGGGTGTCCGCGCCGACCAGCGCCACCTCGCCGTACGACCACGGGTGGCTCTTGCCGCCGCCCGTCCCGGTCAGGGAGATCTTGATCTTCTCGACGACGGCGCTCTTCTCCGTGCCGTCCGTGCCGTTCGTGTCATCCGTGCCGGCCGTGTCGTCCGTGTCGGCCTTCTCGCCCCGTACGTAGGTGAGGGTGAAGGCCGCCGCCTCGTCCGGGTTCAGCGTGACCGTCTGCGGGTTCGCGGACTCCTGCTCGGGCACCTTCCAGGAGGTGCCGCCGCCGGTCAGTTCGACCCCGGGGAAACCCTTCAGGGTGCAGGCGGCGGAGGCGTGGCTGGTGACGGTGACCGGGACGTTGCCGGTGTCCCCGGCGGCCGGGGCGGCGTTGCCGGGGCCGACCTCGACGGTGACGTCACCGTCCGCGCAGCCGCCGCCGTTCTCACCGCTGCTGCTGCTGCTGCTGCTGCCGTTGCCGTTGCCGCTGCCGCCCTTGGCGCTCGTACCGTCCGAGCTGTCGTCGCAGGCAGACAGGGTGAGGGCCGCCGCGAGGACGGCGACGGCGATCGGAAGGGCGCGCATGGGTTCCCCCTGAGGTCGTGACGGTGCGGAACCGATCATCGCCCACACCGACCGCTCCCGTGAAAAGCCGCCCCGTCGAGGCCGGCTCTCAGGACCCCGAGCTCGCCGTGGCCAACCCGGACGGCAGCTTCCCGCCCTCGGCCTTCTGGTACGTCTCCTCGCCGATCCCGCCCACCCAGTTCACCTTGAGGGTCGTGGCGGTGACGGAGTCGACCGTGCCGCGGGTGCGGTCGTCGCTGCCGTCCGTGCACTTCAGACGGATCGCCGTGGTGCCCTCGGACTCGCCGGAGGTACCGCTGCACATGGCGCCGCCGGTCGCGAAGAGCGCGGCCTGCTTGCCGGTGACCACCAGCGCCACGGCCTTGCCGTCCGTGGTGGCCAGCCAACTGCCCTCCAGCTTGCCCGCGGAGGCGGAGGCGTCGCCCGAACCCCCGTCGGTGCCGCCGGTACCGGCGGTGCCGGTGGCCGACGGGCTCGCGGACGTGCCGTCCTGGCCACCGGAGCCGGCGGAGTCGTCACCGTCGCCGCTGCATGCGGTCAGCGCGAGCGCCGCCGCCACCAGCACCGCCGCGGCCGCACCACGCGTACGCCGCCGCGCACGGACCGCTGAAGCCGCCGAAACGCCTGATGCCGCCGGAGCAGCCGAAGCCGCCGACACGGTAGAGGCCGCCGAAGCCGCCGACACGGTAGAGGCCGCCGAAGCCGCCGACACGTTAGAGGCCGCCGAAGTCGCCGACACGGTAGAGGCCGCCGAAGTCGCCGACACGTTAGAGGCCGCCGAAGTCGCCGACACGTTAGAGGCCGCCGAAGTCGCCGATGCCGCCGAAGTCACTGGTAGTCCCCCCAAGATGGGCCGGGTGATCCGATGTCGCCGGGACGACCGCAGCAAGCTACCAGGAGGACTTGCGCACCCCGGGAAGGAATCCTGCGTGTGCTTGCTCACGCAGGCCGACCCGGGAGAGCCCGAAGGCGCGGAAGTAGCCGCGCGGGCGTCCGTCCACGCTGTCGCGGTTGCGGACCCGGGTCGCGCTGGCGTCCCGCGGCTGCCTGCGCAACTCCCGCTCGGCAGCGGCCCGTTCGGCCTCCGTGCTGCCGGGCCGGCGGATGATCTCCTTCAGTTCGGCCCGCCGGGCGGCGTACCGGGCGACGGTCTCCCGGCGCTTGTCGTTCTTCGCGATCTTGCTCTTCTTGGCCATCAGATCCGCACCCCCCGGGCGCGGATCCGGGCCACGGCGGCCTCGATGCCGATCGTGTCGACCGTCTTGATCCCGCGCGCGCTCAGCCGCAGCCGTACGTACCTGCCCTCGCTCGGCAGCCAGTAGCGCTTGCGCTGGACGTTCGGGTCGAAGCGGCGCGAGGTGCGCCGGTGGGAGTGGGAGATCGAGTTGCCGAAGCCCGGCCGGGCTCCGGTCAGCATGCAGTGGGCGGACAAGGGTGACGCACCTCTCCAGGTAGCGGTTGAATCTGGGCTGGTAATGAGAACCATTTTCAGTAACATAGCAGCCATGGCACGCAACGAACTACGGCCCGTCATCAAGCTGCGGTCCACGGCCGGGACCGGCTTCACCTACGTCACCCGCAAGAACCGCCGCAACGACCCGGACCGCATGACCCTGCGCAAGTACGACCCGGTCGTCGGCCGCCACGTCGACTTCCGAGAGGAGCGCTGATCCGCGATGCGCGAGGGAATCCACCCGGCGTACGGGCCGGTCGTCTTCCGTGGCCGGGCCGCCGGACACGCCTTCCTCACCTGCTCGACCATGACGAGCGAGAAGACGGTCGAGTGGGAGGACGGGCAGACGTACCCCGTCGTCGACGTCGAGATCTCGAACGTGAGCCACCCCTTCTACACGGGCACCGCCCGGGTGCTGGACACCGCGGGCCGTGTGGAGCGTTTCGAGCGGCGGTACGGCCGGCGCGGAGAGCGCTGATGGGACCGTACGACCCGGCAGAGAAGCCGCTCGCGGACCCGCCCGGGACGCTGTCCGTCGTGATCGTCGGCGGGCTGCACGCCGAGGCGCGGCGGGCGGCGGTCGAGCGGCTGCTGGCCGGGGTGCCGGGCAGCGTCGCGCTCCACCACGACCTCACGACCGCCGCGCACGGCACGGTCGTCCGTACGGTCCGGGACGCCACCGGGATGCTGTCGGCCGGCGAGGCGCCGCTCGTCAACGACTGCGCGTGCTGCGCCCTGCGCGAGGACCTGGTGCCGGAGCTGACCCGGCTGGCGGACGGCGGGCTCACCCCGCTTGCCGTGGTCGAGCTGTGGGACTCCGTGGAGCCGAAGGCGATGGCCGAGGTGGTGGTCGCCGGCGGGCTGCGGCTGACCGGCGTGATCACCGCCGTCGATCCCGCCCTGCTGCTGCCGTACCTGGGCAACGGCGACGATCTGGCGGACGGCGGTCTCGCCGCGGCGGCCACCGACCAGCGCACGGTCGCCGACACCTTCGCCCGGCAGCTCGAGTACGCCCCGGTCCTCGCCCTCGCCGACTCCCCGGAGGCCGACGACGAGGACCGCGCCCTGCTCGCCCAGCTCCATCCGACGGCCCGCCAGGTGCCGATCGGCCCGGCGGAAGCGACTGCCGCCGCGGACTCGCATGCCGCGGACCCGCACGCTGCGGACTCGTACGCCACGGACCCGTACGCCACGGACTCGTACGCCACGGACTCGTACGCCGCGGACTCGTACGCCGCGGACTCGTACGCCGCGGACTCGCATGCCGCGGACCCGTACGCCGCGGACCCGCACGCAGCTGCCGCGTCCGCCCCCAGCGCATCCGGCGTATCCGGCGCATCCGCCGCATCCGCCGCCCCCGGCGGACCGTCGGCGCTCGTCGCCGCCGCGCTCGCCGGTTTCGACGTCGAGGCGGCGGCCGCGGCCCAGCACCCGGCGTGCGCGCTGCTGCCCGCCGAGGCCGACGAGTGCGGGGTCGCCACCCTGGTGTGGAACCGCCGCCGGCCGTTCCACCCGGAGCGGCTGTACGCGGCGCTCGAGGACCTGACCTGCGCGGCGGCCCGCAGCCGCGGACGGTTCTGGCTGGCCGACCGGCCGGACGCGCTGCTGCACTGGGACGCCGCCGGGGGCGCGCTGTGCGTGGAGAGCGCCGGGCCCTGGCTCGCCTCGCTGCCCGACGCCGCCTGGGACCTGGTCCCGCCGGTCCGCCGGGCCGCCGCCGCGCTCGACTGGCACCCCGAGCACGGCGACCGGTGCCAGCACCTGGTCTTCACCTCGCCGGGGCTCGACCGCGACGGCCTCGCGCTGCTCCTCGAATCCTGCCTGCTCACCGACGCCGAGTACGCCGCCGGGCCCGACGCCTGGAAGCGGCTCCCGCCCGCCTTCGACACCCTCCTGGAGGTCTGACTCCCGTGCCCCGCAAGCCACTTCGCAAGCCCGCCGCGTCCCGCCCCAACCCCCTCGACCGGGCCGGGATCACGTACATCGACTACAAGGACACCGAGCTGCTGCGGAAGTTCATCTCCGACCGCGGGAAGATACGGAGCCGCCGAGTGACCCGTGTCACCGCTCAGCAGCAGCGGCTGCTGAGCCGCGCGATCAAGAACGCCCGGGAGATGGCCCTGCTGCCGTACTCCTCCCGGTGAGCACCGCTTCCGGCCTTTGGCCACCGCCCGTACCGGCTGCCGGTACGGGCGGTGGCCGTGAGCACGTTCCGGACAGAGTCCTGTGCGGGGTACGACATATGGCCCGGTGGCGGTCGACCGCCTCGGGTATGGCGGCCCTACCTCGTTGAC
Organism: Streptomyces sp. NPDC059785; assembly: GCF_042732375.1. Classification (NCBI taxonomy): domain Bacteria; kingdom Bacillati; phylum Actinomycetota; class Actinomycetes; order Kitasatosporales; family Streptomycetaceae; genus Streptomyces; species Streptomyces sp. NPDC059785. Next base: position 89,408 of record NZ_JBHWHV010000032.1, on the reverse strand, counting down.
CTGCGGTTTCCTGCGTGCGGGGGGTGACCGGCGGCGGGTGCGGGGCGGGTGGCCGCCGTCGACGGGCGTGCCGAGGATCGGACATCGTGCGCCCGCTGGAACAGTGGAGCCGCGGTAAGCGTCTTCTTCTATTGCACGAGTAATCCGAGTAATCCGAGTTCCATGCACTGGTGTCCGCACGAGCGTTCCGACCCGGACGACCGGGTGCGGACGAGGTCGCGGACGGAGACGCGCAAGATCGAGGACGGGGGCCGGTGACCGCATGTTCCGCGGTCGCCGGGGCAGGCGCAGGGTCGGCGACGACCGCTTGGCCTGCGTACGACGGCCAACGACCGGCCGTGGCTGTAACCATGGGACCACCCCCCGTGCACGTGCATCTGCTCATGCGTCTGCACATGAACGGAGTTATGATCCGGGGCAGTTGACCACCGCATCAATGGCCCGATCAGCCAATGCACGACCCGGGGAGCGACCTGTGGACCACGACGTGTACGACGTGGACGACGTGTACAACGGCATGACGGCCACGGCCCTGCGCGGGGTGAGCTGGCAGAAGAGCCGGCACAGCAACTCGCAGGGCTCCTGTGTGGAGTTCGCGCGGCTGCCCGGCGGCGACGTGGCGGTACGGAACTCGCGCTTCCCCGAGGGGCCGGCGCTGGTCTACACGCGCGCCGAGATCGAGGCCATGCTGCTCGGCATCAAGGACGGCGAGTTCGACCACCTGGTGGCGGGCGCCTGACCGGTGCCCGTGACCGTCTGACGTCCCGTGCGTGACCGGTCTCCCCGGTCATGCACGGGACGCACGGTGACGCGCGTAGAAACGTGGCGTGCGGAAGCGCCGCGCTCCGTCAGTCGGTGACGGGCGCGGCGGTCGGCAGCCGGAACAGGGCCCAGACGACCTTGCCGCTGAGCGCGCCCGCGAGCGGGTGCCAGCCCCAGCTGTCGGCGAACGAGTCGACCAGGAACAGGCCGCGGCCCGACTCGGCGGACGAGTCGTCCGCGTCGCGGGTGACCGGGCCCACCGGGCTGTCGTCGCTGGGGTCGCGTACGGCGCACACCAGCCGGGTCGCCCAGCGCATCAGGTGCAGTCGTACCGGCGGCTCCTGGGCGTGGTGGCGCGGGGAGCCGGACGGCACGGCGTGCCGCAGTGCGTTGGTCGCGAGTTCGGAGACGACCAGGCAGACGTCGTCGAAACGGTCGCCGACGTCCCACTGTTCGAGGGTGCGGCGACAGAACTGGCGGGCCTCGCGCACCGCTTCGTAGCGGGCGGGCAGAGCGCAGGACGCTGAGTTGGACACGGCCGCGGGATCGAGCGGCGGAAGTCCCTGCCGTAAGGGCTCGAGCATGGTCGATCCATTCATCCCCATGCGTGGCACTCCCGGGGTTCGCGGTCGTGGCGATGCAGCGGTGGTGCAAGACCATGGTTCCGAATGCCTACGGCAGATGCAAGGGCAGATGCACGTGCACGTGACCGGAATGCGGCTGCCCGTACCGCTTCTGGCTCATTTCTTCTGTCGTCTTGTTCCCGGTTGTTGGCAGTCGGCTGATCGAAGTCTGTGTGGCTCCTTTGGCTGTTTTCTGTTTCTGTAACCGAACGAGTACAGCTCGAAGTGCTTTAGTGGCAGACTTCGGCCACCGAAAGACGGTTGGGGAGGGCGGACGAACGTGAGCGCTGGTGAGTCGAGTGGCTCGGTGGTGCGGCGCATGCTGCTTGGGTCGCATCTCAGGCGCCTGCGAGAGGCGCGTGGAATCACCAGAGAAGCGGCCGGCTACTCGATCCGTGCCTCCGAATCGAAGATCAGCCGCATGGAGTTGGGACGGGTGAGCTTCAAGACGCGCGACGTCGAGGACCTGCTGACGCTCTACGGGATCACGGACGAGGCCGAGCGCCGCTCGCTGATCTCGCTCGCGAAAGAGGCCAACGTCGCGGGCTGGTGGCACAGTTACTCGGACGTGCTGCCGAGCTGGTTCCCCACCTATGTCGGCCTGGAGGGCGCCGCCCACGCGATCCGCTCGTACGAGGTGCAGTTCGTGCACGGGCTGCTGCAGACCGAGGCGTACGCCCGCGCGGTGGTCGCGCGCGGCATGAAGGGCGCGAGCACCGCCGACGTCGAGCGGCGGGTGGCGCTGCGGCTCGAACGCCAGAAGCACCTGGTCTCCAAGAGCGCCCCCGAGTTCCACTGCGTCCTCGACGAGGCCGCGCTGCGCCGGCCGTACGGCGACCGCGAGGTGATGCGCGAGCAGATCCAGCACCTGATCGACGTCTCGGAGCGTCCCAACGTACGGCTTCAGGTCATGCCGTTCAGCCTCGGCGGGCACTCCGGGGAGAGCGGCTCCTTCACCATCCTCAGCTTCCCGGAGTCCGACCTCTCCGACGTCGTCTACCTGGAACAGCTCACCAGCGCCCTGTACCTGGACAAGCGCGAGGACGTCGCCCAGTACGAGAACGCGCTCAAAGAATTGCAGCAGGACAGCCCCGGACCGGACGAGAGCCGGGACTTGCTCAGGGGTCTGCTCCAGCTCTCCTGACGCATTCCAGGGGCATGTGCCGGACGTGGCCGGAATACAGTGCACGGACCCCCCTGTGGGTAGGCACAGGCTCGCCCAGATGGTCCCCAACTCAACAGTCACTTAAGTACGATGACGCGTGATCAGGCATTGATCGTATGTCTGCCCCGGCAGCCAGGGATTGAGGGATCACATGTCGTCCTACTTCACCGACCTCGCCCAGCAGTACATCGACGGTGAATGGCGCCAGGGCACCGGGTCCTGGGACATCATCGACTTCAATCCCTACAGCGGCGAGAAACTGGCGTCGATCACCATAGCCACGGTCGACGAGGTGGACGCCGCCTACCGGGCCGCCGAGCGCGCGCAGAAGCAGTGGGCCGACACCAATCCCTACGCGCGTCGCGCCGTGTTCGAGAGCGCCCTGCGGATCATCGAGGAGCGCGAGCCCGAGATCACCGAGGCGATCATCGCCGAGCTGGGCGGCACCCGTGTCAAGGCGGGCTTCGAGCTGCACCTGGTCAAGGAGTTCCTGCGGGAGTCGGTCAAGCTGCCGCTGCGGGCCGAGGGCAGAATCCTTCCCTCGCCGGCCGACGGCAAGGAGAACCGCGTCTACCGCGTCCCGGTCGGCGTCGTCGGGGTGATCAGCCCCTTCAACTTCCCCTTCCTGCTGTCCCTGAAGTCCGTCGCGCCGGCCCTGGCGCTCGGCAACGGAGTCGTCCTCAAGCCGCACCAGAACACCCCGGTCATCGGCGGTTCCCTGGTCGCGAAGATCTTCGAGGACGCCGGGCTGCCGGGCGGTCTGCTGAACGTCGTGATCACCGACATCGCGGAGATCGGCGACGCCTTCATCGAGCACCCGGTGCCCAAGGTCATCTCCTTCACCGGCTCCGACAAGGTGGGCCGCCACGTCGCCACCGTCTGCGCCTCGCAGTTCAAGCGCTCGGTCCTCGAACTCGGCGGCAACAGCGCCCTGGTGGTGCTCGACGACGCGGACGTCGACTACGCGGTGGACGCCGCGGTCTTCAGCCGTTACGTGCACCAGGGCCAGGTCTGCATGGCCGCCAACCGGGTCCTGGTGGACCGCTCGGTTCTGGACGAGTTCACCGAGAAGTTCGTCGCCAAGGTGAAGGGCCTGAAGACCGGCGACCCGAGCGACCCGGAGACGGTGATCGGCCCGGTCATCAACGCCTCGCAGGCCGACGCGATCACGGGCGCCGTGGAGCAGGCGATCGCCGAGGGCGCCACCGCGCTGGTGCGCGGCGCGGTCTCGGACAACCTGATCGAGCCGACCGTGCTCACCGACCTGCCCGCCGACGCCGGCATCCTGCGCCAGGAGGTGTTCGGACCCGTGGCGCTCCTCGTCCCGTTCGACAGCGAGGAGGAGGCCGTCAAGATCGTCAATGACACCCCGTACGGGCTCAGCGGCGCGGTGCACACCGCGGACGTCGAGCGTGGGATCGCCTTCGCCAAGCAGATCGACACCGGCATGTTCCACGTCAACGACGGGACCGTGCACGACGAGCCGCTGATCGCCTTCGGCGGTGAGAAGCAGTCGGGTATCGGCCGGCTGAACGGCGACGCGGTGATCGACGTCTTCACCACCCAGAAGTGGATCTCCGTGCAGCACGGCCGGAGCCGCTTCCCTTTTTGAGCCCGCTGCCGGGCCTGGTCACGGGCCCGGTGATGAGCCCTTTTTCCTTCTGCTCGGGACACCCGCGGGAACAGCGGGACACCCCGGACGAGTCGGGGACAGAAGCTGACCGCAAGGGCCCGTAGCTTCGTCCGTGCCGGGACAGCCCGGCAAGGGCACGGAGCGGAAGGCGGTCCGATCATGGTCACTCACGTTCGCGCGGAGGCGCACGGGGACGAGCGCGGGGCGCTGCTGGCCTTCCTGGAGGCCGAGCGCGGCGGGATCAGGCGGGCGCTGCTCGGACTGGACGACGAGCGGGCGGCCACCCGGCCGAGCGCCAGTGAACTGTCGCTGTCCGGGCTGCTCAAGCATGTCGCGGAGGTCGAGCAGACCTGGATCGCCCGTGCCAAGGGCGAACCGCCGGCCGTCACGCGGGATGCGTCGAACTGGGGCGAGTGTTTCGTCCTCGTCGGCGGCGAGACCGTCGCGTCGCAGCTCGCGTACTGGGACGGGGTCGCGGCGGAGACCGAGCGGTTCATCCGCTCCCTGCCCGATCTCGACGCCACCTTCCCACTGCCCGACCAGCCCTGGTTCCCGCCGGACGAGCGGGTCTCGATGCGCTGGGTGCTGCTGCGGCTGATCTCGGAGATGGCCCGGCACGCCGGGCACGCGGACATCATCCGCGAGTCCCTGGACGGCGCGACCGCGTTCGAGCTGGTGGACCGGGAGCGAAAGGGCGCCGCGAGCGAGGCATAACCTGGAGCACATGTCAACGATCCGGCTCCTGGTGCTCGGCGCGGTGCGCCAGCACGGGCGGGCCCACGGCTACCAGGTGCGCAACGACCTCGAGTACTGGGGCGCGCACGAGTGGTCCAACGCCAAGCCCGGCTCGATCTACCACGCGCTCAAGCAGATGGCCAAGCAGGGCCTGCTGCACGCCCACGAGATCGCGCCGTCCACGGCCGGAGGTCCGCCGCGCACCGAGTACGAGATCACGGAGCGGGGCACCGAGGAGTACCTGGCGCTGCTGCGCGAGGCGCTGACCGCGTACGACCAGAAGCCGGACGTGCTCTCGGCCGCGCTCGGCTTCATGGTCGACCTCCAGCGCGAGGAGGTCCTCGGGCTGCTGGCCGAGCGCGTCCGCGCCATCGAGCAGTGGCGCACGTCCGTCACCGAGTACTACACCCCCGAAGGCGGCCCCGGGCAGCTCGGCCACATCGGCGAGATCATGAACATGTGGGTGCACTCCGCGGACACCGGCGCCGAGTGGACGCGCGGTCTGATCGACCGGGTCAGGGCGGGCGCGTACACCTTCGCGGGCGAGGGTGAACCGTTCGTCGGGGTGCTCGCGGCCGGCGAGGAGAACCCGTACGCCACGGGTGAGTGGCACCCGGACGACGCACGCTGAGGTGTCCGTGAACGCTGACTGATCAAGTTTGACCAGAGCGGCCCGCGGGCATAGCTTCCAGCAGCACGAAGTAGTCAAGTTTGAGTAGTGGCTAGGGGGCGCGGATGACGGACGCGATCACCGTCGAGGGCGTACGGAAGCGGTACGGGGACAAGGCGGCCCTCGACGGGCTGGACCTGGCCGTGGGCAGGGGCACCGTCCACGGGCTGCTCGGCCCGAACGGCGCGGGCAAGACCACCGCGGTGCGCGTACTGACCACGCTGACGCGGCCGGACGCGGGCAGCGCGGCGGTCGCCGGGTGCGACGTGGTGCGCGAGGCCCGGCAGGTGCGGCGGCGCATCGGGCTGCTCGGCCAGCACGCGGCGCTCGACGAGGAGCTGAGCGGGCGGCAGAACCTGGAGATGTTCGGGCGGCTGCACCACCTGGGTGCCCGCCGCGCGCGCGTGCGGGCCGGCGAGCTCCTGGAGCGCTTCGGCCTCGCGGAGACGGAGACGGGACCCAGGGCGGTACGGCGGTACAGCGGCGGCATGCGGCGCCGTCTCGACCTCGCCGCCACCCTGATCACCGAGCCGGAGGTGCTGTTCCTCGACGAGCCGACCACCGGGCTCGACCCGCGCGGGCGCACGGAGGTGTGGCGGTCGGTGCGCTCCCTGGTGGGCGGCGGTGCCACCGTGCTGCTCACCACGCAGTACCTGGAGGAGGCGGACCAGCTCGCCGACCGCATCTCGGTCGTCGACCGCGGGCGGGTGGTCGCCGACGGCACCGCGGACGAGCTGAAGGCGCGCACCGGCGGCGACCGGATCGACGTGGTGCTGCGGGACGGCGGCCTGCTGGACGCCGCGGCGGCCCTGCCGCCCTTCGCGGGCCGGGACGTCACGGTGGACGCGGGCCGGCGGCTGCTGAGCGTCCCGGTCACCGACCGGATGGCGGCGCTCACCGAGGTCGTACGGGCGCTGGCGGACGCCGGGATCGAGGCGGCGGACGTGGCACTGCGCCGCCCGACGCTGGACGAGGTGTTCCTGCGCCTGACCGGGGACGGCACCACCACCGCCGGGGACGGCCCCGCTGCCGGGGACGACCGTGCGAAGGAGGCCGTGTGAGCACGTACGCGCTGGGCGACTGCTGGACCATGACCCGCCGCGAACTCGCCCACTGGGCGCGGCAGCCGGCGCCGCTGCTGGTGGGCCTGGCCTTCCCGGTGATGCTGCTGCTGATGTTCGGCTACCTGGTCGGCGGCGGCCGGGAGGTGAGCGGCGACTATGTCGGCTACCTGGTCCCCGGGATGCTGGCCCTCACCATGGCCTTCGGTCTGGAGGGCACGATGCTGGCCGTCACCCGGGACCTCGACAAGGGCGTGATCGACCGCTTCCGGTCGATGCCGATGGCCGACGGGGCGGTGCTCGTGGGCCGGTCGGCCGCCGACATGCTCCAGTCGGCGGCCGGTCTGGCCGTGCTGACCGGGGTCGCGTACGCGCTCGGCTGGCGGGCGCACGGCGGCGCCGGGGCCTTCGCGGGAGCCATGGGGCTGCTCCTGCTGTTCCGGTTCGCCATGCTGTGGATCGGCATCGAACTGGCGCTGGTGGCCGGGAAGCCCGAGGCCGTGCAGGCCGTCCAGATACTGGTCTGGCCGGTCGGCTTCCTGTCCAACGCGTTCGCGGCACCGGAGTCGATGCCGAACTGGCTGGCCGCGGTCGTCGACGTCAACCCGATGTCGCAGACGGCCACCGCGGTACGGGACCTGCTCGGCGGGCCCGGCGGGGAGCCGGGCCACGTCTGGGCGGCCGTGCTGTGGCCCCTGGGACTGCTGGCGGTCTTCCTCCCGCTGGCGGTACGGCGCTTCAACAGGCTCGACGGCTGAGCGCGGGGGAACCGCCGTACGCGTCACTCAGTGGTGGAACCCGACCGCCGCGCCCTCGTCCCGGGGCGACGGGCGCGGCTGCCGGCGCAGTTCCGGCAGCAGCCGCCCCAGGTCCTCCACGAACAGCTCGGCGAGGTCCACCGAGAAGCCGTTGCGGCAGACCACGCGCAGCACGGACAGGTCCTCGCGGTGCGCCGGGAAGGTGTACGCGGGCACCAGCCAGCCCCGTTCGCGCAGCCGCCGGGACACGTCGAAGACGTCGTACGCCGTCACCTCGTCCCGGGTGGTGAAGGCGAACACCGGCAGCTCGTCGCCGCGGGTGAGGAGCCGGAAGTCGCCCAGGGCCTCGATGTGCCCGGCGAGGCCGCGGGCCACGTCCCGGGTGGCCTGCTGCACGGTCCGGTAGCCCTCGCGGCCCAGCCGCAGGAACGTGTAGTACTGCGCGGCGACCTGGGCGCCGGGCCGGGAGAAGTTCAGCCCGAACGTCGGCATCTCGCCGCCCAGGTAGTTCACCCGGAAGACGAGTTCCTCCGGCAGCGCGTCGGCCGAGCGCCACAGGGCCCAGCCGACACCCGGGTACACCAGCCCGTACTTGTGCCCCGAGGTGTTGACCGACGCCACCCGCGGCAGCCGGAAGTCCCAGACCAGGTCCGGGTCGAGGAACGGCGCGACCATCGCGCCGGACGCGCCGTCGACGTGCACGGGGACGTCGAGGCCGGTCCGCTCCTGGAGCCGGTCGAGCGCCGCGCACAGGTCGGCGATGGGCTCGTAGGAGCCGTCGAAGGTAGAGCCGAGGATGCCGACGGCCCCGATGGTGTTCTCGTCGCACAGCTCGGCGGCGGCCTCGGGGTCGAGGTGGAACCGGTCGCCCTCCATGGGCACCTGCCGGGCCTCGACCTCCCAGAAGGTGCAGAACTTCTCCCAGCAGACCTGGACGTTGACGCCCATCACGAGGTTCGGGCGGGCACCCGGGTAGCGGTCCGCGTTCCGCTGCGCCCAGCGGCGCTTGAGGGCGAGCCCGGCGAGCATGCACGCCTCGCTCGACCCGGTCGTGGAGCAGCCGATCACCTCGGACGGGTCGGGCGCGTTCCACAGCTCGGCGAGCATCGCCACGCAGCGCCGCTCCAGCTCGGCGGTGCGCGGGTACTCGTCCTTGTCGATCATGTTCTTGTCCCGGCACTCGGCCATCAGCAGCCCGGCCTGCTCCTCCATCCACGTGGTGACGAAGGTGGCGAGGTTGAGCCGGGCGTTGCCGTCCAGCATCAGCTCGTCGTGGACCACCTGGTACGCCGTCGTGGGCGCCAGCGGACCGTCCGGCAGCCGGTGCCGGGGCGGCGCCTCGGTCATGCCGCTCACCGGGTTCGTCTCCCCGCGCAGCGGATTGACGGAGAGCGGACGCTCGTCGGGCTTCTCGTGACCTCGGTGGAGCGGCATCAGAGCCTCCCTGGGAGTGGTCGCCGGTCCGGCGATCCCTACCTTAGGCGGGTAAAAGCCGCACAACGCCCCGCGCGACGGCACTTACGGCGCCCCGCGGAATCCGGCTTGCACCTCACGCGGCGTGAGGTCCCACTCTGAAGTGCGTACACGGAAAGGAGCGGAAGTGGGCTACTCAGTGGGACAGGTCGCCGGTTTCGCCGGGGTCACGGTGCGCACCCTGCACCACTACGACGAGATCGGCCTGCTCGTACCGGGCGGGCGCAGCCACGCGGGACACCGGCGCTACAGCGACGCCGACCTCGACCGGCTGCAACAGATCCTGTTCTACCGGGAGCTGGGCTTCCCGCTCGAAGAGGTCGCCGCCCTGCTCGACGACCCGGAGACGGACCCGCGCGCGCACCTGCGCCGCCGGCACGAACTGCTGACCGCCCGGATCGAGAAACTGCGGAGGATGGCGGCGGCCGTCGAGAAGGCCATGGAGGCACGCACGATGGGCATCAACCTCACTCCCGAGGAGAAGTTCGAGGTCTTCGGGGAGAAGGACCCCGAGCAGTACGCCGAGGAGGCGGAGGCGCGCTGGGGCGGCACGGCGGAGTACGCCGAGTCGCAGCGCCGCGCCGTCCGGTACACCAAGGAGGACTGGCAGCGCATGCAGGCCGAGGTGGCCGACTGGAGCGAGCGCTACGCCGCCCTGATGGCCGCCGGTGAGCCGCCCTCCGGCGAGGCGGCCACGGACATGGCCGAGGAACACCGGCAGCACATCCGCACCTGGTTCTACGAGTGCCCGTACGACACGCACCGGTGCCTCGGCGAGATGTACGTGTCCGACGAGCGCTTCAAGGCGTTCTACGACTCCATGCGGCCGGGCCTTGCCGAGCACCTGCGCGACGCCATCACGGCGAACGCCGACCGGCGGGCACCGCGGGCACCGCAGGGCTGACGGTGCGGCCTCCCGGAATCCGCGCCGCGGGGGCCGCACCGCATTCCGCGGCAAAAAGAGGGGAACCCGGCCGTCCCGGACTCACAGCCGGATCCCAGTAAGGCCACAGTGCGTCCTTCGGGCACCGGTGGAACCTGGCGGCGACACAAGGCGTTGATAGCTTTGTGCGGCCCGACCGAACCGCCCCTCGTCCTTCTTCACTTCTCAGGAGCCCGGCACCGTGACGACGACGCTTGCCCTCGGACCAAGCTGGTTGGATCCGAACTACCTCCTGGACACGTTCGGCATCTGGGGCCTGCTGCTCATCGTCTTCGCCGAGTCCGGCCTGCTCATCGGCTTCTTCCTGCCGGGCGACTCGCTGCTGTTCACCTGCGGCCTGCTGATCACGTCCAAGCAGCTGGACTTCCCGCTGTGGGCGGCCATCGCGCTGATCTGCCTCGCGGCGATCGCCGGTGACCAGGCGGGCTATCTCTTCGGCAAGAAGGTCGGACCCTCGCTCTTCACCCGGCCCGACTCCCGCCTCTTCAAGCAGGAGAACGTGGTCAAGGCCCACGAGTTCTTCGAGAAGTACGGCCCGAAGTCCCTGGTCCTGGCCCGCTTCGTGCCCATCGTGCGGACGTTCACGCCGATCATCGCCGGCGTCAGCGGCATGCGGTACCGCTCGTTCATCACGTACAACATCATCGGTGGCGTCCTGTGGGGCGCGGGTGTCACGCTGCTCGGCTCCTGGCTGGGCAACATCGACTTCGTGCACGAGAACATCGAGGCGATCCTGATCCTGATCGTCCTCGTCTCGGTGGTGCCCATCGCCATCGAGTTCCTGCGGGCCCGCAGCAAGAACAAGAAGGAGGCGGCCGCCGCCGTGGACGCCCCGGGCGCTGTCCCGCCGGGCCAGGGACAGGGCCAGGGGCCGGGTGGCCAGGGGCCGGGCCAGGCGCAGGGCCAGCGCGGCCGGCACGCCAAGCGCTAGTACCACTCCGCCCCGCGGAGGGTCAGAAGCCGCGCGTCCGCTTGGCCGCGCGGCGGTCCGCGAAGCCCGGCCCCGGCGCCCGCAGGAACAGCCGGGAGATCTCCGAGCCCAGATTCACCCCGATGGCGATCGCCAGCGCCAGGGCCGCCGCCTTCGACAGCGACACCAGCCCCTTGTCGACGTCGTTCTGGGCGATCGCCAGCAGCCCGAAGTACGTCGCCGAACCGGGCAGCAGCGGACCGATCGCGGCCGTCGTGTACGGCAGCGCCGACGCGAACTGGTACCGGGACAGCAGCTGCCCGAAGAGGCCCACCAGACCGGCCGCCACCGCCGTGGAGGCGACCGGCGAGATGTCCCCGACGTAGTGCATCGCGCCGTACACCGACCAGGCCACCCCGCCGTTCAGGGTCACCGCGAGCACGGTGGATCGTTCCTGCTGGAGCAGGACGGCGAAGGCGAGCGACAGCAGCATCGAGGCGGCGATCTGGAGCAGCGGGCGCTGGGAGTCGCTGAGCGCCTGGTCGGGGTCGAGCTCCGCGCCGAGCTTCACGCCGAAGTAGAGGACCACCAGGACACCGGCGACGATGCCCACGAAGAAGTACATGACCTCGAGCAGGCGCGCGGACGCGGTGATGTAGAAGCCGGTCAGCCCGTCCTGCACGCCCGCGATCAGCGCTCTTCCGGGCAGCAGCGCGAAGAGCCCACCGGTGATCACCGCGGACGCCTTCACGTCCACGTGCGCGAGCTGGAGCGCGATGCCGACCGCGGCCGGCGGCATCGCGGCGACCGTGAACTGGTAGAACTCCGGCAGCCCGCGCCCCGCCGCCAGCCACGCCAGCCGGTCGCCCAGGACCGCGCCGAGCGCGGCGGCGACGAACACGAGGAAGCCGCCGCCGGCGAGCAGCGAGGCCGCGCCGGCCAGCAGCCCGGCCGCCGTGGACAGCACCCAGCCCGGGTACGGGTGCCGGTTGCGGCGTATCTCGACCAGGCGCCGGTAGGCCTCCTCCAGCGTGATCGCCTCGTGGTCGGGGTCGCTCAGGTCGTCCACGAGCCGGTAGACGGCGGCCAGCCGGGTGTAGTCGGTGCCCCGGCGGCGTACCGTCCGGGAGGCCGTCACCGGGTCGTCGACGAGGGACGGCTGATGGGTGATCGACAGCAGGGTGAAGGTGACGGTCGGCTCGCAGCGGTCGAGACCGTAGGAGCGGCACACGGCGAACATCGCCGCCTCCACGTCCTCGGCGCCCTCGCCGCCCGCGAGCAGCAGCTCGCCGATACGCAGCGTCAGGTCCATGACGCGGGGGACGGCGGGCCCGGACTCGTCCGCCTTCTGCGGGATCTCGGGCGCCGGGCGCTCGGCCACCGGCATGCGCAGCATCGTGCGCATCCGGTCCTGCCAGGGCGCCTCCTTGGGCGTCCGCAGCGCGGGGATGCCGTTCGGCGGGGTGAAGGCCGGGGTCTGCCGGGCGCTGTAGGAGTCCGGGGTGCTGAAGGCCGAGCCCTCCGGTTCGGCCTCCGCCTGCGGGACGTCCAGGCCGCGCGGGATCGCGAACTCCGACGTCGTCGACGACTCGTCCTCGACCGCCGTGGCCTGCGCCACCAGGCCGCTCGGCTGGGCGAAGGCACTCCTCGCCTCGTCCGACTGCGGCTTGCGGTCCTCCGCCTCCGGCTCCGCCACCTGCTCCCGTCCCGCCGTATGTGTCCCTACGTCTATTGCCTACCTTGCGTATGCCTCAGTATGCGTACGAAAACACGAACGGGCCGCGCGACCCGGAAGGCGGCGCGGCCCGTACGGCAGGGCGGGGGTCAGTGACCGCCCGACTCCTTGAAGCGCTTGTAGGAACGCTCGATCTCGGCCTCGGCCTCCGTGCGGCCCACCCAGTTGGCGCCCTCGACGGACTTGCCGGGCTCCAGGTCCTTGTAGACCTCGAAGAAGTGCTGGATCTCCAGCCGGTCGAACTCCGACACGTGGTGGATGTCCCGCAGGTGCTCCACCCGGGGGTCGTGCGCGGGGACGCACAGCAGCTTGTCGTCGCCGCCGGCCTCGTCGGTCATGCGGAACATGCCGATCGTGCGGCACTGGATGAGACAGCCGGGGAAGGTCGGCTCGTCCAGGATGACCAGCGCGTCCAGCGGGTCGCCGTCCTCGCCGAGGGTGTTCTCGACGAAGCCGTAGTCGGCCGGGTAGCTGGTCGAGGTGAAGAGTCGACGGTCCAGGCGGATCCGACCGGTCTCGTGGTCCACCTCGTACTTGTTCCGCGAACCCTTCGGAATCTCGATCGTGACGTCGAACTCCACCGGTGGCTCCTCCATGATCAGCACATAGTTCTGGTGGTTAAGTGTCCCTCACGCAGGTGTGTGATCGCGAAAGGGGCTGGTGGTCGTGCCAGAGCTGAGGGCTTGGCGGGCCGCGAGACCGCATGTGGTGCGGGTCGCGCGGATGGTGCGGCCGCGCGCCGAGCGCGTCGTCCGCGCCGTGCGGACACGATCCGTGCAGGTCACGACCGTGCAACTGACAGCAGCGGCAGCCACCGCGGGCCTGCTGCTCGCGGCCGGGGTGGTGACCGCCGCGGGCCCCTGGGACTCCTCCGGCCAGCGTACGGCGGAGCGCGACTGGGCCGCATCGCGGGACCTGGAGGGTGGCGGAGATCACGGACGTAATTCCGGTACGTCCGGAAACGGGCCGGAGCCCGCGCCCAGCGCGGCGTCCGTCCTGGCAGCCCTCGGCTCCGGCGCGGGCGCGGCGCCCGCGCCCGCAGGCAAGGCGCTCGCCGGGGTGCTCGACCCGCTGCTCGCCGACGCCTCGCTCGGCGACGGGCGCTCCGCCGCGGTCGTCGACGTCGCCACCGGCGAGCGGCTGTACGCCAAGGGCCCGGACCGGGCGCTGACCCCCGCCTCCACCACCAAGATCGCCACCGCTACGGCCGCGCTCACGGCGGTGGGCGCCGACCACCGCATCACCACCCGCACCGCCCTGGAGCCCGGCACCAAGGAGGTCGTGCTCGTCGGCGGCGGCGACCCGACGCTGACCGCTCGGAAGGACGCGGGGGAGTGGGCGAGCCTGCGCACCCTCGCCGACTCCACCGCGCGCGCCCTGAAGAAGCGCAAACTGACCGATGTCACGCTCTCCTACGACACCTCGCTGTACAGCGGCTCGGGGGCGCCGCCGACCGGGGTCGACGGCAACCTCGCCGAGGTCACCCCGCTGATGGTCGACGAGGGGCGGCTCGACGGCTCCGACAGCGGTGCCGCCGCCCGCAGCGCCGACCCGGCCGCCGACGCCGCCCGCACGTTCGCCGGCCTGCTCCACGAGCGCGGCATCAAGACCACCTCGCCCGGCCCCTCCAAGGCGACCGGGCGCGCCGAGAAGCTCGCGAAGGTCCAGTCGCCGCCGCTGTCCGCCCTGGTCGAGCGGATGCTCACCAACAGCGACAACGACATCGCCGAGGCCCTCGCCCGGCAGACCGCCCTCGCCTCGGGCGAGCCGGCCAGCTTCGCGGGCGGCGCCGCCGCGGTCCGCGCCCAGCTGAAGAAGCTCGACACCCCGCTGACCGGCGCGGACTTCGCCGACGGCAGCGGCCTCAACCGCGCGGACAAGCTCTCCGCGGGACTGCTCACCCGGCTGCTGGCCGCGGCCGGCGACCCCGACCGACCCGAACTGCGCACCGTGCTCACCGGCCTCCCGGTCGCGGGCTTCACCGGCACCCTCAGCAACCGGTACGTGGCCGGCGCCGACCGCCCCGCCACCGGCGTCGTACGCGCCAAGACCGGCACCCTGACGGGGGTCAACGCGCTGGCGGGCACGGTGGTCGACGCCGACGGCCGGCTGCTCGCCTTCGCCTTCCTCGCCTCCGGGACCACCGACCGCATCGCCGCCCAGGAGGCCCTGGACCGGGCGGCCGCGGCCCTCGCGGGGTGCGGCTGCCGGTAAGAGCGCGCCCGGCCGGGGACATGACACAGGCTCCAACGCGCGTCCAGGCGCACCATGGGCACCGGTGGTTCCGCGCGGACGCCGGCCCCGGTGTCTCGGCCCTCACCGCGCCGGGCCCGCTCACGTACCGTTGAGACATGACGAGCATCGGTGGTGCCGCATCTGCTGGGATGGTCGACTGGAATCTCGCGGTGGCGACCGCGACCCGGCTCGTGCGGCCGGGACCCGAAGTGAGCCGCGAGGAGGCCAGGGCCGTCGTCGCGGAACTGCGCCGGCACGCGAAGTCCTCCGAGGAGCACGTCCGGGGGTTCACCCGGATGGGCGAGGACGGGGTGCACGACACCCCGGTCCTCGTCGTCGACCGCCCCGGCTGGGTCCGGGCGAACGTCGCCGGCTTCCGGGAACTGCTCAAGCCGCTGCTCGACAAGATGCAGGAACGTCGCGGCTCCAGCCCCGCCGGAGCCGTCCTGGGCGCCGTCGGCGGCAAGGTCACCGGCGTCGAGCTGGGCATGCTCCTGTCGTTCCTGTCCTCCCGGGTCCTCGGCCAGTACGAGACGTTCGCCCCGGCGACGCGCGAGCTCCCGGCGGGGGAGAACGGCGGCGGCCGGCTGCTGCTCGTCGCACCGAACATCGTCCACGTCGAGCGCGAACTCGACGTGCAGCCCCACGACTTCCGGCTCTGGGTCTGTCTGCACGAGGAGACCCACCGCACCCAGTTCACGGCCGTGCCCTGGCTGCGTGATCACCTCGAGGGCGAAATCCAGTCTTTCTTGGGGGAGACGGACGTCGACCCCATGACCGTCCTGGAACGGATCAGGGAGGCCGCGCAGACCCTGGCGGGCGGGCGCCCCGAGGGCGAGGACGACGAGGACGGCGGCCGCTCCCTGGTGGAGCTGGTGCAGACCCCCGCGCAGCGGGAGATCCTCGGCCGGCTCACCGCCGTGATGTCCCTGCTCGAAGGGCACGCGGACTTCGTCATGGACGGCGTCGGACCCGCCGTCGTACCGTCCGTCGCCGAGATCCGCGAGAAGTTCCAGCAGCGCCGCGCGAAGGGCGCCTCCCGCCTCGATCTGGCCCTGCGCAAGCTGCTCGGACTCGACGCCAAGCTCCGGCAGTACCGGGACGGCGAGCGGTTCGTGCGCGCGGTCGTCGAGGAGGTCGGCATGGACGGCTTCAACCGGGTGTGGACCTCCCCGAACACGCTGCCCACCAAGGCGGAGATCGCCAAACCGGCGGACTGGGTCGCGCGGGTGCACCGCAAGGCGGAGTCGTGAACGACGCGTGTGAACAGTGAGGCGAAACCGGCCGAGGACAGGTGAACGCCTCCGCAATCACCCGTCCGAGGGACCGTGGGGCCCGCAATGGCGTGCAATGCTCGGGGAACGTCCGTGTTCTGTCACCATCTACACACTCTGAGTGACCGGCCTCGGGCTCACCCCCGACAACTTCATGAAGGGAACCGGACATGGGTCCCCACCCAGCGGTCGCGGCGATACGCCTGGCGGTGCGCCGCGTACTCCACGACATCCTCACGGAGCACACCGACTCCGCCGACGGCGAGCGCGTGCCCGTTCCGCACACCGGCCACGCCCCGGCCGCCGTACCACCCGCCGCCCCCGGCGGCGAGCGCGTGCCCGCTCCCGCCACCCGGCGCACGACGCTGCCTGGTGGACCGGACCGCGCCCCGCGCGAGCAGTCGCTGCCGAGCCCCGCGCGCCCCGGCGGCGAAGCGCCCCCGGCGCCGCTCGTGCTCGTCGCCTGCTCCGGCGGCGCCGACTCCATGGCGCTCGCCTCCGCCCTCGCCTTCGAGGCCCCCAAACTCGGCATCCGCGCCGGCGGTGTCACGGTCGACCACGGTCTCCAGCCCGGCTCCGAGCTGCGCGCCGACGACGTCGTGCTGCGCCTCACCGAGCTCGGCCTGTCCCCGGCCGAGGCCGTCGGCGTCAGCGTCGGCCGCGACGGCGGCCCCGAGAACGCCGCCCGCGACGCCCGCTACGCCGCCCTGGACGCCGCCGCGGAGCGCCACGGCGCCGCCGCCGTCCTGCTCGGCCACACCCGCGACGATCAGGCTGAAACCGTTTTGCTGGGCCTCGCCCGCGGCTCCGGCATCCGCTCGCTGTCCGGGATGGCGGCCGTCTCGGGCGGACCGGGGGCCAGCCGCCGCTACCGGCGCCCCTTCCTCGGCCTCGACCGGCAGACCGCCCGCAAGGCCTGCATGGTCCAGTCGCTCCCCGTCTGGGACGACCCGCACAACACCGACCCGGCCTACACCCGCTCCCGGCTGCGCCACGAGGGCCTGCCCGCCCTGGAGAAGGCGCTCGGCAAGGGAGTCGTCGAGGCGCTCGCCCGTACGGCCCAGCTCTCCCGCGACGACGCCGACGCCCTGGACGCGTGGGCCCGCCAGGCCGAGACCTCCGTACGCGACGCCGCCGGGCTCCTGGAGTGCGCCAAGCTCTACGCCCTGCCCCCCGCCGTCCGCCGCCGCGTGCTGCGCCGCGCCGCCATCGAGGCGGGCGCCCCGGCCGGTTCGCTGTTCGCCCGGCACATCGAGGAGGTCGACCGGCTGATCACCGGCTGGCGCGGCCAGGGAGCCATCAATCTCCCGGGCAAGGTCGTCGCCCAGCGGCAGGGTGGCAGACTGGTGATTCGGCAAGGCTGAGACCGGACCCCCGACCGGGACCGGGCACGGGACGGGTGGGCGCTCCGGACAGCCGGTGGGACGGACGACCGAAAGTGATGCGGGTGGACGCGAAAGACATGGGCACCGACCTGAAGTCGGTGCTCATCACCAAGGAAGAGATCGACGCGAAGCTCGGCGAGCTGGCCGCGAAGATCGACGCGGAGTACGCGGGCAAGGACCTGCTGATCGTCGGGGTGCTCAAGGGCGCGGTGATGGTCATGGCGGACCTGGCGCGTGCGCTGTCCACCCCCGTCACCATGGACTGGATGGCCGTGTCGTCGTACGGCGCGGGCACCCAGTCCTCCGGTGTGGTGCGGATCCTCAAGGACCTCGACACCGATATCAAGGGCAAGCACGTCCTGATCGTCGAGGACATCATCGACTCCGGGCTGACCCTGTCCTGGCTGATCTCCAACCTCGGCTCCCGCGAGCCGGCCTCCCTCAAGGTGTGCACGCTGCTGCGCAAGCCCGAGGCGGCCAAGGTCGCGATCGACGTCGAGTGGGTCGGCTTCGACATCCCGAACGAGTTCGTCGTCGGGTACGGCCTGGACTACGCGGAGAAGTACCGCAACCTCCCGTTCGTCGGTACGCTCGCGCCCCACGTCTACGGCGGCTGACCCGACCGGTCCCCGACCTCGTGGGACCTTCGGGAACCTCAGCGGGTTTCGCGCCGTTGGAGCATGCGTAGACGGGATTGTCAGCCGTCCCCTGCGGCTTCGGGTGACAATGCTGGGGTACCGTCCGAAGAACAGTCTTTAAAAGTCTTTATCAAACTCACTATGGCAGGAGGGACGGGGCGGCTCCGCTCCGTATGGATGGACGTGAAGCGATACTTCCGTGGGCCGGTCATGTGGATCGTGCTGGCCGTCCTTGCCGTGGTCGTGTTGATGCAGGTCGTCGGCTCGTCCGGTGGCTACAAGACGGTGGACACCGGCCAGGTCGTCCAGGCGATCAATGACAACAAGGTCGAGTCGGCCAAGCTCACCACCGGCGACGAGCAGATCATCAAGGTCTCGCTCAAGGAGGGCGAGAAGGTCGAGGGCAGCTCGAAGATTCAGGCGAGCTACATCGGCGACCAGGGCGTGGCCCTCGCCAGCACCCTTCAGGACAAGTACCAGAACAAGCAGATCACGGACGGCTACACGGTCTCGCCGACCAAGCAGAACGCGTTCGTCGGCATCCTGCTGTCGCTGCTGCCCTTCGTCCTGATCGTCGTCGTCTTCCTGTTCCTGATGAATCAGATGCAGGGCGGCGGCTCCCGGGTCATGAACTTCGGGAAGTCCAAGGCGAAGCTCATCACCAAGGACACCCCGAAGACGACGTTCTCGGACGTCGCGGGCTCGGACGAGGCGGTCGAGGAGCTCCAGGAGATCAAGGAGTTCCTCCAGGAGCCCGCGAAGTTCCAGGCCGTCGGGGCGAAGATCCCCAAGGGCGTCCTGCTCTACGGGCCTCCCGGTACGGGCAAGACGCTTCTCGCGCGCGCCGTCGCGGGCGAGGCGGGTGTCCCGTTCTACTCGATCTCCGGCTCGGACTTCGTCGAGATGTTCGTCGGTGTCGGTGCGTCCCGCGTCCGCGACCTCTTCGAGCAGGCCAAGGCGAACGCCCCGGCGATCGTCTTCGTCGACGAGATCGACGCGGTCGGCCGCCACCGCGGCGCCGGCCTCGGCGGCGGTCACGACGAGCGCGAGCAGACGCTGAACCAGCTCCTCGTGGAGATGGACGGCTTCGACGTGAAGGGCGGCGTCATCCTGATCGCCGCCACCAACCGGCCGGACATCCTCGACCCGGCGCTGCTGCGCCCGGGCCGCTTCGACCGGCAGATCGCGGTCGACCGCCCGGACATGCAGGGCCGTCTCGAGATCCTCAAGGTGCACCAGAAGGGCAAGCCGGTCGCCCCGGACGTCGACCTGTCGGCCGTCGCCCGCCGTACGCCGGGCTTCACCGGCGCGGACCTGAGCAACGTGCTGAACGAGGCCGCCCTGCTCACCGCCCGCAGCGACAAGAAGCTGATCGACAACTCCATGCTGGACGAGGCGATCGACCGGGTGGTCGCGGGCCCGCAGAAGCGGACCCGGATCATGTCGGACAAGGAGAAGAAGATCACCGCGTACCACGAGGGCGGGCACGCCCTGGTCGCGGCGGCGTCCCCGAACTCCGACCCGGTGCACAAGATCACGATCCTGTCCCGGGGCCGTGCGCTCGGCTACACGATGGTCCTGCCCGACGAGGACAAGTACTCCACCACGCGCAACGAGATGCTCGACCAGCTCGCGTACATGCTGGGCGGCCGCGCGGCCGAGGAGCTCGTCTTCCACGACCCGACCACCGGCGCCGCGAACGACATCGAGAAGGCCACCGCCACGGCCCGCGCGATGGTCACGCAGTACGGCATGACCGAGCGGCTCGGCGCGATCAAGTTCGGCGGCGACAACACCGAGCCGTTCCTCGGCCGGGAGATGGCGCACCAGCGCGACTACTCGGAAGAGGTCGCCGCGCTCGTCGACGAAGAGGTCAAGAAGCTCATCGAGAACGCGCATAACGAAGCCTGGGAAATCCTGGTGGAGAACCGCGACGTCCTCGACAACCTGGTGCTCCAGCTGCTGGAGAAGGAGACGCTGGGCAAGGAGGAGATCGCCGAGGTCTTCGCCCCCATCGTCAAGCGCCCGGCCCGCCCGGCGTGGACCGGCTCCTCCCGGCGTACGCCGTCCACCCGTCCGCCGGTGCTCTCCCCCAAGGAGCTGTCGCTGACGAACGGTGCGAACGGCTCGTCCCCGGCGGTCGCCGGCGCCACGGAGTCCGTCCCCTCGGCGGACGCCGCCCCGGAGGACCGTCCCGAGAGCTGACCCGGCTCCCGGGCGCCTCACCAGGCCCGGAATGAATGCCGCGCCCCCCAGGTTCTAGCCTGGGGGGCGCGGCATTCATGTATGTCCGCATCTGGCGCGCTGGACCACAGGCGCGAAAGGCACAGGAACGAGGACCCAGAATGACCGACCCCGTGACGCTGGACGGCGCGAACGCGATCGGCGAGTTCGACGAGAAGCGCGCCGAGAACGCGGTACGCGAACTGCTCATCGCGGTCGGCGAGGACCCGGACCGCGAGGGGCTGCGCGAGACACCGGGGCGGGTCGCCCGGGCCTACAGGGAGATCTTCGCGGGGTTGTGGCAGCGGCCCGAGGACGTGCTGACGACGACGTTCGACCTGGGGCACGACGAGATGGTCCTGGTGAAGGACATCGAGGTGCTGAGCTCCTGCGAGCACCACCTGGTGCCGTTCGTCGGTGTCGCCCACGTCGGGTACATCCCGTCCACCGACGGCAAGATCACCGGTCTGTCGAAGCTGGCCCGGCTGGTGGACGTCTACGCCCGCCGTCCGCAGGTGCAGGAGCGGCTGACCACCCAGGTGGCGGACTCGCTGATGGAGATCCTCGAACCGCGCGGCGTCATCGTCGTCGTGGAGTGCGAGCACATGTGCATGTCGATGCGCGGGGTGCGCAAGCCGGGGGCGAAGACGATCACCTCGGCGGTGCGCGGCCAGCTCCGGGACCCCGCCACGCGCAACGAGGCGATGAGCCTGATCATGGCCCGCTGAGCCCAGTTACGGCCCCGCGCCCGATCGGGCGCGGGGCTTCGCTCACGCCCGGGCCGCGCCGCCGTTGTCGTCGTCGTCCTCGGGGAGCTTGCAGACGCGCTCCAGGAAGAAGCCGGCCGCTATGACGCCGATACCGGCGACGACCGAGAACCCGGCGTAGATCGCCTGGTCGCGGCGGGCCGGGATGTCCAGGGACTCCAGCAGGAACACGCCCGTGCCCCCGTACATGCCGGCGACCAGGGCGGCCACCAGGGCGCTGGCCTGGCCGAAGACCACCGCGCGGGCCGCCATCAGGGGCTCGACGCCCTTGGCGCCCGGCCGGCGCTCGCGCTGGGCCCGCAGCCGGGAGCGCAGGGAGAGCGCCGTCGCCAGCAGGATCACGGCGATGAGGGCCAGCACGATCGGGGCGGCCAGCGGGACCCTGGGGAGCGTGCCCACCGAGTTCCACAGGCGGGCGCCTGCCCAGGACAGGACGCCGGCCACGACGAACACGGCGGCCAGCGTCCTGATGCGCAGCTCTTTCACTTGTCCCCTTCGCCCTTTCGGCAATCCGGCCTCTGGTCGTCCTGACCGTCTCGACCTTAACGATTACTCGGGCAGCCGGAGTTCCAGGTCGGCGCGGGGCGCGACGCCTTCCCGCGTGACGGCGTCCAGCAGGCCGGCCACCGGGCCGCGGCCGGGGAGCTGGGCCTCGGGATCCACGTCGTACCAGGGGGCGAGGACGAAGGCGCGCTCGTGGGCGCGCGGGTGCGGGAGCGTCAGCACGGGGTCGTCGGAGACCACGTCGGCGTAGGCGACGATGTCGACGTCGATCGTGCGCGGGCCCCAGCGCTCGTCGCGGACCCGGTTGAACGCCTCCTCCACGGCGTGCGCGCGCTCCAGGAGCGAGGAGGGCGGGAGGGTCGTCTTCAGCACCACCACGGCGTTGAAGTAGTTCGGCTGGCTGTCCGGGGCCACGCCCCACGGCTCGGTCTCGTAGACGGGGGAGACCGCTTTGACGCGGACGCCGGGGGTGTCCTCCAGGGCGTCGATGGCGCCCTGGAGGGTCTCCAGGCGGTTGCCCAGGTTCGAGCCGAGGGAGAGCACGGCCCGGTGGGGGTTGGACAGGGTCGTATCGGCGGCGTCCACCCGCTCGACCACGGAGGAGGGCACCGGCTGGACGGTCGGGTCGCTCTGACCCCCGGGCAGGAAGGCGGTCATACTCGGCTCCGGGTGATGGTGACGGTCACGTCGTCGAAGGGGACGGTGATCGGGGCGCCCGGCTTGTGGACGCAGACCTCGACCTCCTGGACCCCGTCGTGCTTCAGGCAGGTCTGGGCGATCCGCTCGGCGAGCGTCTCGATGAGGTCGACGGGGTCGCCCTCGACGACCGCCACGACCTCCTCGGCCACGATGCCGTAGTGCACGGTCTTCGCCAGGTCGTCGTCGGCCGCGGCCGGCCGGGTGTCCAGGCCGAGCGTCAGGTCCACGACGAAGGTCTGGCCCTCGGCCCGTTCCTCCGGGAAGACGCCGTGGTGCCCGCGGGCCTTGAGGCCGCGCAGCGCGACACGATCCACGCGAATCACTCCTGCAATCGTCGGGGGGCGGCAGGTACGTACCTGGTGCGGTCGGCGGTACCGGCCTCGAACGAATCTACCTGCGGGCACTGACAGTGCTCGGTCGCGGGGGCGGGCACCCGGGCGAAGACCGTCAGGCTTCACCGGCTGTTTCCCCCGGGGAACACGGCGGCTCACGGGTTGGTAGCCGCCCCTACCCATGGGCCGGTGATTCCAACCACGCCCTCCCGCCTACCCACTCAACCGGGTGTGTCGTCGCTCTCCTCGTCGCCGGATTCGGCCATCACGGGGGACGCGTGGTGCGACCAGAGCTTCCAGCCGTCGGACGTGCGGTGGAACACGTTCGTGGCGACCACGAGCTGGCCCACGAGCGGACCGAGCTCGTCGCCGTCCTCGGGTGCCGGACCGCCGCTGAGGATGTTCTCGGTGCAGGTCACCAGGGCGGTGTCGCCGGTGACGGAGACGTGCACGTCGGTCAGGAAGAACTGGATGTACTCGGTGTTGGCCATGATCAGCGCGTACGACCTGAGGACCTCGCCGCGGCCGAAGAGCACGGGCCAGCCGGGGTGCACGCACGAGATCACCCCGGCGTCCGCCGGGTCGTGGACCTCCTCGTCGTAGCCGAGGTCGGCCGGGGTGAGCCAGAGCGACGACAGCTCCTCGAAGTCGCCCCGCTCCATCGCCTCGTAGAAGGCGGTGTTGGCCTGTTCGACCGCCTCGACGTCGGTGTGGGCGGCACTCACCGGAGTCCTGCTCCGCCCGGCCCGGCGGTCCTGGCGCCCTGCACGGCCCGCGCCACCCGGACCGCGTCGGCGGTGGCCCGCACCTCGTGCACACGGACCGCCCACGCGTCCTGCTGGGCGGCGAGCGCGGAGACGGCGGCGGTGGCGGCGTCGCGTTCCCTGGCGGGCGGCGGGGCGCCGTCGGGGCCCGCGAGCACCCGGCCGAGGAAACGCTTGCGCGAGGCGGCGACGAGCAGCGGGTGGCCCAGCGCGCGCAGCCGGTCCAGGTGGGCGAGGAGCACGAGGTCGTGCTCGACGTCCTTGGAGAAGCCGAGGCCGGGGTCGATGACGACGCGGTCGGCGGCGACACCGGCGGCCAGGACGGCGTCCACGCGCGCGTGGAGCTCGTCGACGACCTCGCCGACCACGTCCTCGTACGTGCCCCTGATGTTGCCGCCGGCCAGGAAGCCGCGCCAGTGCATGACCACGAAGGGGGCGCCCGCGGCGGCGACGACCGGGAGCATCGCGGGGTCGGCGAGGCCGCCGCTGACGTCGTTGACCAGGGCGGCTCCGGCGGCGAGCGCCTGTTCGGCGACCGAGGCGCGCATGGTGTCGACGGAGACGGTGACGCCCTCGGAGGCGAGCCCGCGGACGACGGGGATGACGCGCCGCAGCTCCTCCGCCTCGTCCACGCGGGTGGCGCCCGGGCGGGTCGACTCACCGCCGACGTCCACGAGGTCGGCGCCCTCGGCGACCAGGTCGAGGCCGTGCTTGACGGCGGTGGTCGTGTCGAACCAGCGGCCGCCGTCGGAGAAGGAGTCGGGCGTCACGTTGACGACTCCCATGACCGCGCAGCGGTCCCACGTCGGCAGTCCCGCCACTTGGCCGCGCCCGCTCTTGCTGCTCATACGTCCAGCCTAGGCCCCCGGGGCGGGGCCGCTTCCCCGGTGGGGCGCCCCGCCCGGACGGGCGGGACGCCCCGGTGTACGGCGGCCCGGGCGGGTGCCCCGAGGGGGTTCGGGCAGGAGGCGCCCGCCCGGGCCTGCTCTGCGGTCAGGCGGCGCTGACCCTGCGTTCCGCGCCTGTGTCGGGTGCGCCGGAAGCCGCTGCCCGGGCGCGCGGGCTCAGCAGGCGGGGCAGCGGCAGGTGCACGAAGCCCTCGGCCTGCATGGCGGCGAGACCGATGCGTGGCAGGTCCCCGGAGGAGCGGTAGACGATGAAGCGGGGCTCCCAGCGGGGCCGGAACTTGGCGTTGAACCGGTACAGGGACTCGATCTGGAACCAGCGGGAGAGGAAGACCAGCAGTCCGCGCCAGGCGCGCAGCACCGGTCCCGCGCCGATCTTCTCGCCGCGGGCGAGGGCCGCGCGGAACATCGCGAAGTTGAGCGACACGCGCGCGACGCCGAGCCGGTCAGCCGCCGTCAGGGACGCCACGATGAGCAGTTCGTTCATCCCGGGGTCGGCCGAGCGGTCGCGGCGCATGAGGTCAAGGGAGGCCCCGTCGGTGCCCCAGGGGACGAAGTGCAGTACGGCCTTCAGATCGCCGTACGGGCCCGGCTCGTCGTCCTGTTTGTGGGCGGTGGCGATGAGACAGTCGCCGTCGGCGGCGTCGCCGATGCGGCCGAGCGCCATGGAGAAGCCGCGTTCGGTGTCCGTGCCGCGCCAGTCCTCGGCGGCCCGGCGGACCCGGTCGAGCTCGGCCTCACTCAGGTCGCGGACGCGCCGGACCCGGGTTTGGTACCCGGCGCGCTCGATGCGCTTGACCATCTGGCGCACGTTCCGCATCGCGCGCCCGGCCAGGGAGAAATCCGCGACGTCCACCACCGCCTCGTCGCCGAGTTCGAGGGCGTCCAGGCCGGTCTCGCGGGTCCAGACCTCGCCGCCCGTCTCGGAGCAGCCCATGACGGCGGGCGTCCAGGAGTGGGCCCTGGCCACGTCCATGAAGCGTTCGATCGCGCCCGGCCAGGCCTCTACGTCGCCGATCGGGTCGCCGCTGGCGAGCATCACGCCGGAGACGACCCGGTAGGTGACGGCGGCCTTGCCGCTGGGGGAGAAGACGACGGCCTTGTCGCGGCGGAGCGCGAAGTGGCCGAGCGAGTCGCGGCCGCCGTGCCGCTCCAGGAGGGCGCGCAGCCTGCTCTCGTCGTCCTCGGTCAGCCGGGCTGCCGGGTGGTCGGGCCGGAAGGCCAGGTAGATCGTGGTGACGGCGGTCAGCAGGCCGAGCGCGCCGAGCAGGAAGGCGACCGTCGAAGAAGTGCGCCCCATGTAGTCGACGGGCCCCTGGACGCCGCAGAGGCCGTACAGGACGTGCTGGATGCGGTCCGCCAGGCTCGGGTCGCCGACCATCCGCCGGGCGTGGGCGCCCACTATGACGAGGCCGAGGGCCAGCGAACCGGCGCCCATGAGGACGAAGTTGGCCAGCGCGCGCCAGCGGCTGCGCGGGTCGGGCAGCGCCGCGAACTGGTCGCGGTGGCGGACCAGCGGCACCAGCAGCGCCACGGAGATGAGGACGCCGAGCAGCGAGTGCCGGTAGACGAACTGGGCGACGGCACCGGCCGGGAGGAGGACGACGGTGGCACGCCAGGCCCGGCGCTTGCGGCGGCGCAGCCCGTGCGCGAGGAGCAGCAGGAGCACGCCGGCGCTGAGCGAGAGGGCGGCGGCGAACGGGCCGAGCGCACCCGGCAGCACCTCGGCGAGGGCGTGCATGCGGCTGTGCCGGAAGTGGGGAAAGGCGCCGGCGGCGATGTCCAGGAGACCGACGAGCGTGCAGGCCCTGGAGACGAGGGCGGGGACCGCCTCGGGGCGGGGGCCGCCGAGTATGCGCCGCGTCCGGCCGGAACGCCCGGACCGGGCAGGAACCTTGCCCGACATTTCCCCATCTATCCTGACAGACATCGCATCCCGTAGTTCTGCGAGAGACCTTTGAATCCGGTGCCAATCCGGCATCCGGCGACATTGCGCCCTCTAGGACGGTGTCTTGGGGGGCCAGGTTCACTCCCCGTCGGAAAGCCGGTTTAAAAGGCGAGAAAAGTCCGGGGCAAGCAGCCGCGCGGAGCGGCGCGGGCCACGGGACGGAAAGCGCAGGCAGGAAGTCCATGGGTCTCACGAGCAACAAGGTGCTGGTACTGGCGGTGCTCTGTGCCGTGCTGCTGTTCGTCGGCACGGTCTGGCTGTGGCCCCGCCTCGCGCGGCGCACCTGGCGGGCCGTCAGCGGCCGTGTGGGGCTGCTGCTCGCCACACAGGTGGCGGTCTTCGCCTCGATCGGGCTCTGCGCCAACCAGGCGTTCGGGTTCTACGCCAGCTGGGCGGACCTCTTCGGCCGGGAGAACGGCCAGGGCGTGGTCGTCGACCACACCCCCGGGGACGCGGACGGCGGCCCGCTCCAGGTCGTCGGCGTCCGGCGGGTCAACGTGCCCGGCGGAGCGCGGCCGCGGACCGGCGGCCAGATCCAGCAGGTCGACATCGTGGGCCGGACCACGCACATCGCCACCCCCGCGTACGTGTACCTGCCGCCCGAGTACTTCCAGGCGCGGTACCGCACGCGTACGTTCCCCGCGGTCACCGTCCTCACCGGCTACCCGGGCACCGCGGAAGCCCTCGTCAAGGGGCTGCACTATCCGCAGACGGCGCACGAACTGGCCAAGACCGGGCGGATGCAGCCGATGATCCTCGTCATGCTGCGGCCGACGGTGGCACCGCCCAGGGACACCGAGTGCGTGGACGTACCGAGCGGCCCGCGCACCGAGTCGTTCTTCGCCGACGACCTCCCCGAAGCCGTGTCGGCCCACTACCGGGTGGCGAAGAAACCCGGCGGCTGGGGGACCGTCGGCGACTCCACGGGCGGCTACTGCGCGCTGAAGCTCGCCCTGCACCACCCCGGGACGTACGCCGCCGGGGCGGGCCTGTCGGCGTACTACAAGGCGCCCGTCGACGCCACGACGGGCGATCTCTTCCACGGCCACGCGCGCGTGCGCGACGAGGCCGACCTGTGGTGGTACCTCAAGCACCGGCCCGCGCCGGACACCTCACTGCTCGTCACCAGCAGCAGGCAGGGCGAGGCCGGCTACGAGGACACCCTGAAGTTCACAGAGCTGGTGAAGTCGAAGCGGCCCACCCGGATCTCGTCGATCATCCTCGACAGCGGCGGGCACAACTTCAACACCTGGCGGCGCGAGATCCCCGCGACGCTCCAGTGGCTCAGCGGCCGGCTGAGCGACCGCTGAGCCGTGGCTCCCCGCGGACTTCAGGGGTGGCTCACCGTCTCCAGTTCGACGTCTGCGCGGGCGATGTCCCGGGCGTCCGCGGTCGTCGAGCGGCGCAGCGCCTCGTGCAGCCGGGCCGGGGTGAGCACCCCCAGGAAGCGGCCCTCGCTGCGCTCGTCGATGACGGCGATCCACCCGGCGTCGTGCTGGAGCATCGTCGAGAACGCCTGCTTGAGGGAGGCGCCCACCGGCAGCCACGCCTCCATGCGGCGGGCGTGCTCGCGGACCGTGCCGGTTCCCGCGCGCGCGTGCTCCTCGGAGATCCAGCCGTGCAGGTCGCCGTCCGCGTCCAGGACGACCGCCCAGCGCGCGTCCAGCTTCCGGGGCAGCGGGTCGTCCAGGCGGACCACCGGCGGCTGTTCGAGGTCGCCCTCCTCGATGGGCGTCACCGACAGCCGCTTCAGGCCGCGGTCCGCGCCCACGAAGTCCGCCACGTAGCCGGTCGCCGGGGCGCCGAGGACGGCCGACGGGGTGTCGAACTGCTCGATGCGCCCGGCGCCGTAGACGGCGATGCGGTCGCCGAGGCGTACCGCCTCCTCGATGTCGTGCGTGACGAAGAGCACGGTCTTGCGGACGGACTGCTGGAGGCGCAGGAACTCGTTCTGGAGGTGCTCGCGGACCACCGGGTCGACGGCTCCGAACGGCTCGTCCATGAGCAGTACCGGCGGGTCGGCGGCCAGGGCGCGGGCCACGCCGACGCGCTGGCGCTGGCCGCCGGAGAGCTGCTCGGGGTAGCGGTCGCCGTACACCGACGGGTCGAGGCCGACCAGGTCGAGCAGTTCCGCGGCGCGCTCGCGGGCCTTGGCGCGCTTGACGCCGAGCAGGTGCGGGACGGTCGCGGTGTTGTCGAGGACCGTCTTGTGCGGGAACAGGCCGATCTGCTGGATGACGTAGCCGATCCGGCGGCGCAGCTCGACGGGGTCGACGGCGGCTATGTCATCGCCGTCCAGGAGTATCCGGCCGCTCGTCGGCTCGATGAGCCGGTTCACCATCTTCATCGTGGTCGTCTTGCCGCAGCCCGAAGGGCCGACCAGCGTGACCAGTTCCCCCTCGGCGACCTCGAAGGACAGGTCGTCGACGGCCGTGGTGCCGTCCGCGTAGCGCTTGGTGACGTTCTCGAACCGGATCATGGCTCCCCATTGTGGCCGAGGGCGGCGGGCGTTGTGTGAATGCGGTGTTTCGCCGTTACGGCGGCTCTCGGCCATTGTCAGTGCCGCGCGTTAGGGTCGCCAGCAGGTCACAACCTTGTGTGACTGTGCGGTCGACTGACATACGTTCGCGGGTTTCGGGGGAGGTGGGGCGGCGTGAGCGAGCAGAACTGCCTGGTGGCCAACGACTGGATCTGCGGGGAGTACCTCCGCTCCCGCAGCCAGGAGCTCGTCGACGCGACGGTGCAGCACGTGTGGATCACGGTGGCCTCGGTCGCGATCGGAGTCGTCGTGGCCTTCCCGCTGGCCCTGCTGGCGCGGCGGTACCGCGGCTTCGCCGGCCCGGTCCTCGGCGTGACGACCGTCCTGTACTCGATCCCGTCCCTCGCCATGTTCTCGCTGCTGCTGCCCCTGTTCGGGCTCTCGGCGTCCCTGGTGATCACGGGCCTCGTGCTGTACTCGCTGACGATCCTGGTGCGCAACATCCTGGCGGGGCTCCAGGCCGTCCCCGAGGAGGCCCGCGAGGCCGCGCGCGGACTGGGGTACGGACCGGCGCGGCTGCTGTGGGAGGTCGAACTGCCGCTGGCGCTGCCCTCGGTCCTCGCCGGCGTGCGCATCGCCACGGTCTCGACCGTCGCCCTGACCACCGTGGGGTACATCGTGGACTACGGCGGCCTCGGCACGCTCATCGTCAGCGGGCTGCACAGCGACTTCAAGGCGCAGGTGCTCACGGCCTCCGTGATCTGCGTGCTGCTCGCCCTCCTGGCCGACCTGCTGCTGCTCGGTCTCCAGCGGCTGCTCACGCCCTGGACCCGGGCCGGCCGCACCTCTCGAATACGCCGGGGCCCGGCGGTCCCCGCCAAGGTGGCTGATGCGGCATGAACGCGATATCGGGTGCGTACGACTGGCTGGCGACGAGCGGGAACTGGCAGGGGGAGAAGGGGGTCTGGCACCGGCTCGCCGAGCACCTGTACTTCAGCGGGGTCACGCTCGCCGTCTCCTGCCTGATCGCGCTGCCGCTCGCGCTGTGGCTCGGGCACATCGGCAAGGGCGGCGCCCTCGCGGTCAACGTGTCGAACGTGGGCCGTGCGGTGCCCACACTGGCCGTGCTGGTGCTGCTCACGCTCACCCCGCTCGGCCGCCACGGGGACCTGCCGACGCTGATCGCGCTGGTGCTCTTCGCGCTCCCGCCGCTGCTGACGAACGCGTACATCGGGATGCGCGAGGTGGACCGGTCCGTGGTGGAGGCCGCGCGGGGGATGGGCATGAGCGGCGGCCAGATATTCCGGCAGGTGGAACTGGTGCTGGCGTACCCGCTGATCCTGACCGGGGTGCGCTCCGCCACGGTGCAGATCATCGCCACGGCGACGCTCGCCGCGGCGGCCGGCGAGGGCGGCCTCGGCCGCATCATCACCGCCGGTTTCAGTCTTCAGAACACGCCGCAGGTGGTGGCGGGCGCGTTTCTGGTGGCGGTGCTCGCCCTGCTGGTGGAGGGCGCCCTGGTGCTGGCGGGCCGGGCCTTCGACCCGATGCGCGGCCGTTACGGCACGACCCGGTGACGCCCGTCAGGTGACACCGACCGGTGTCACCGACCGGCGACACCGGTCAGGTGGCGCCGAGCGGGCAGAGCCGACTCGGTGACATCCGCCTGCTTGTCCTGCGGAGGCCCACTCTTGAACCTTATGAACTTGTCGATAGGGGAAACACGATGAACAGCAGAACGCGTCGGATGGCGGTCGCGGCGGTGGCCGCCGGCGCACTGACCGTGGGGCTCACCGCGTGCGGCGGGGACAGCCTGGAGGACGACGGCTCCGACAAGGCGTCGGGCGGCGGCAAGGGCGAGCTCGTCGTCGGCGCCGCCGGGTTCACCGAGGCCAAGGTCCTCGGCGAGCTCTACAAGCAGGTGCTGGCCAATGCCGGTTACAGCGTCTCCGTCAAGACCGTCGAGAACCGCGAGATCTATGAACCGCAGCTCGAGAAGGGCGCGATCGACGTCGTCCCCGAATACGCGGCGACGCTCGCGGAATTCCTCAACCTGAAGGAGAACGGCTCGGACGCGAAGACCGTCGCCTCCAGCGATGTGGACGCCACGGTCACCGCGCTGAAGAAGCTCGCCGAGCCGAAGGGCCTCAAGGTGCTGCCGGCCGGCCGGGCGGTGGACCAGAACGCCTTCGCGGTGAGCACCGAATTCGCGAAGAAGCACAACCTCAAGTCCCTTTCGGATCTGGGTAAGTCGGGGGTCAAGGTCAAGATCGCGGCCGGTGACGAATGCGAGACGCGTCCGTTCTGCGCCCCCGGTCTGAAGAAGACGTACGGGATCGATGTCACCGGAATCGACCCGAAGGGTGTCGGTACCACCCAGTCCAAGCAGGCGGTCAAGAACGGCACGGACCAGCTCGTGCTGACCACCACCACGGACGCCACGCTGGACAACTTCGACCTGGTGCTCCTGGACGACGACAAGAAGCTCCAGAACGCGGACAACGTGCTCCCGGTGGTCAACGCCAAGGACGCCGGTGACCAGGAGATAGCCGACGCCCTCGGAAAGCTCACCGAGACGCTGACGACGGATGATCTTGTGGAACTCAACCGCAAGGTCGACGCGGAACGTGCGAAGGAGGCCGATGTGGCCAAGGAGTATCTGGAGTCCAAGGGATTGATCAAGTAGGAGACGCGCCCCGCGCGAGAGGAATGCGGCTTTCGCGAGGGGGGGTGATCGCCCTCGCGAAGACGGACGATCGCCCCCGCGAAGGTGAAGTCGAGATCCTGTCGGGATAGTTGTGAAGGCCGGGTCGAGGCCAAGTCGTGACCTTCTCGATGCCTGAGCAGTGTGAAGCGCGAGAGGTGGCTGTGTTTTTACCGCGCGGGGCACCATCATTCGCCTACGCGCGGTAAGTTTCTGGCCATGCCACGTGGACGTCACCGCCATTCCCCGCCCTTGCACAGGCTGCTGCCCTCCTCGGTGATCGCAGGCGTCTCGGTCGTCTGCGCCGTGGGCCCTTGGTTGTTCACGGAGCCATGGGGGCTCCGTGGGCTGGCCGCGGGTGCCGCGGTGACGACCGCGGTGGGCTGCGTCGTCATGCGCCGCTGGGACGCGTCGGCGGGCAAACAGGTCGCCGACCTCACGCGCGCGCGGGCGAGCGACGAGTGGCGTCACGAGGAACGCGTCGCCGAGCTGGAGGCCGACCTCGACGAG
The DNA here is from genome assembly GCF_042732375.1 of Streptomyces sp. NPDC059785. NCBI lineage: Bacteria > Bacillati > Actinomycetota > Actinomycetes > Kitasatosporales > Streptomycetaceae > Streptomyces > Streptomyces sp. NPDC059785. The sequence continues at coordinate 57,573 of NZ_JBHWHV010000032.1, read as the reverse complement.
TCGCGCGAGCTGCGCGGCAAGCTGGAGCAGCGGCTGCGCGCCAAGCGGGCGGAGCTGGCGGGCCTGCGCAACGAGCACGCGGCGCTGCTGCGGCGGTACGCCACGGCCGAGACGGAGCGGGCGACCGCCCTGGAGGGCCGCCGGCAGCTCGCGATCGAGGCGTCGGTGCCGTCGCGTGCGCTGCCCGCGGCGCCGTCACCGGCACCCGTACACGTACCCGCACCGGCGACGGCACCGGAAGCGGCGGCCGCGCCCGGAGCGGCGTCTTCCTCCGAGGCGGCGTCCACCTCCGAGGTGACGTCCGCACCGGCGGAAGTTTCCGTAGGTTCCGAGTCGCCGCGGGTCTTCTCTCCGGAGGGGTCCTCGCTCTTCCTGCGGGCCAGCTCGGCGCTGGACCGGATCGCGGGCGGGGACGGGGACGGGGACGGGAAAAACGTCAAGGCGGAGGGGGCGGAGGCTCCGGACCAGGGGCAGCGGGCCGAGGGCGAGACCGAGGCCGAGATCGAGACCGAGGCCGAAGCCACAACCCAGGCCGAGGGTGTCGAGGGTGCGGCGGGTGCGGCGGAACTGGATGCGGGAGTGGGCGCGGGCGCGGGAGCTGACGGCCGAGCGGTAACGGAAACCGAGACCGGGGTCGGGACCGAGGCCGACTCGCAGGCCGAGACCGCAGCGGAGGCCGCAGCCGAGACCGCAGCGGAGGCCACAGCGGAGGCCGCAGCCGAGACCGCAGCGGAGACCGCAGCGGAGGCCGCAGCCGAGACCGAGGCCGGTTCGGAAGCTGAGGCAGGTTCGGAAGCCGAGGCCGGTTCGGCGGCTGAGGCCGGCTCGCAAGCCGAGACCGGCTCCGCAGCCGCGGCCGACTCCGCAGCCGTCACGGACTCCGCAACCGAAGCCGACTCCGCGGCCCTGACGGACCCCGCAGCCGTGGCCGACTCGGACGCGGTCAGCAAGACGGCCGCCGTGAGCGAGACCCCGGCCGACACCGACACCGCCACCGACGCCGGAACCCCGGCCGTGACCGGCACTCGGACCGAGACCCCGAGCCGGCCTCAGACCCGGACTCAGACCCGGACCCAGACCCAGACCCAGACCCCGGCCGCTTCCGCAGGTACCCACGACGTCACGCCGCCCGACGGTCCGCCTACCGGGCCCGGCCGGCCCGTGCGACCCTCGGGGCACTTCACGGTGCCGACCGCGGTGGCCGTCGTCCCGGCGGCGCCCCGGCGGCGGCCCCGGATCGAGGGCGGCTTCGACTTCTTCGGCACGCAGAAGCAGGACTCGCCGGCCGAGCTGGACGACGTACAGAACGAGGATCTCGCGGACGTCGTCGGCCAGGAGGCGCTCGCGGTGCACAAGGCGGAGTCCGAGGACCGGTTCAAGCCCGTCGACGAGAGCGCGCGCGGTGTCGGCCAGGTCATCGACCTGACCGCGCACGACGAGACGGAGCAGATCAATGTAGGGGAGCTGCGCAGCGCGGTTTCCTGAGCCCGCCAGGGGCGACCGCCGTCGAGCGGACCGCCGTACAGGGGTGGGCGGACGGACACACGGGTGAGGGCAGGAGCGGCAGCGCTCCTGCCCTCACCCGTGTCCGCCCGTGGTCTCCCCCTGCGCCATCCACCGGTCGGGCCGCGCTTCCCGGCGCCCCGTGCGGGAGCGGTCGGCCTGGGACTGGAGGAGCGTGGCGGCCTCCCCGGCGTCCCGCAGCCGGGCCGTCACCGTCTTGTCGGCGCCGGTGTCCACATGGACGTCGGCCAGAGACTTGAAGCGCGCCCAGGGCCCCTGCCGCAGCCGTACGCTCTGCACCTTGGCGTGCGGCACGATCGCCAGGCTGCGGCGCAGCAGTCCGTACCGCGCGATGAAGACGGTGTCGGTGATGGCGAGTCCGTAGCCGCGCCACCACACCGGTACGCACCAGCCGGCCCGCCGCGGAGCCCGCGACAGCGCGTCCGGCACCACCGCGCCCGGCAGCACGCGCGCGACCAGCGACTCGGCGACGTCGCGCGGGGCGACCGGTACGAGTACGGAGTTGGCGGACCCGGCCACGTCCAGCTCGACCCGGACCCAGCCGCGCCTGCGCCACAGCAGCGGTTCGACGATCCGTACCGTCTGCACCCGGCCGGGCGGCACCGTCTCGTGCGTACGGTCGAGGAGGCCGTGGTCGATGCGCAGGCCGTCCGGGGACTCGCCCACCGCCCAGTCGTAGTCGGTGACGAACCGGCCCACGCTGCTCGCGCCCGCCGCGCCGAGCAGGGGCAGGCCCGTCGCCAGGACCGTCCACACGCTGTGGGTGACCCACCACAGCAGGGACGGTACGACGACGGCGGCGGCCAGTGACGCCCAGGTGGCGCCGGTGAGCAGCAGGGAGACGGCGAGGACGGCCGGGGGGACGTGCAGGAGGCGGCGGGCCGGGGCCTCGCCGACCTGGTGCGCCGTCTCGGGTGCGAAGCCGGCGGCGCGGGCGAGGAGTTCGGCGCGCAGGGCGCGGGCCTCGTCCTCGCCGAGGTAGGCGAGCTCGTCCTTCTTGTCGGCGCCTATGACGTCGAGTTTGAGCTTGGCGACGCCCGCGACGCGGGCCAGCAGCGGCTGGGTGACGTCGACGGCCTGGAGCCGGTCGAGCCGGATGTGCGCGGTGCGGCGGAACACCAGGCCGGTACGGATGCGCAGTTCCGTACTGGTCACCGCGAAGTGGGTGAACCACCAGGTCAGGAAGCCGTACAGGGCACCGCCCAGGAGGAGCGCGGGCAGCGCGACGAGCACGGTGGTCGCGGTGAGCCGGGTCAGCTGCTCCTGCGTCTGGGCGGGGTCGTGCGCCGCCCACCCGGCGAGCACGGCGACGGGCGCCCAGGTCCGCCGCAACGGCGTCACGGGATGCAGCCGCCGCTCGCCCGGCGCTGCTTGCGGGCCTCGCGCGCTGCCGTGCCCGGTCGGTGCTGCTTGCGGGTTTTGTGCGGTGTCGTGCCCGGTCGGTGCTGCTTGCGGGTTTTGTGCGGTGTCGTGCCCGGTCGGTGCTGCTTGCGAGCCTCGCGCGGTGCCGTCCTCGCCCGGTGCTGCTTGCGGGCCTCGTGCGCTGCCGTGCCCGGTCGGTGCTGCTCGCGGGCCTCGCGCGTTGCCGTCCCCGGTCGGTGGGGGCGGTGTCGGCGGCGTCGTCACAGGCCCGCCGATCGGGCCTCGCCCAGCTCCGTGAGGCGGTCCCGCAGGCGTTCGGCCTCGGCCGGGTCGAGTCCCGGGATGCGGGCGTCCGTCGCCGCCGCGGCCGTGTGCAGCTGCACGCTCGCGATCCCGAAGTGCCGCTCCACGGGCCCGGAGGTCACCTCGACCAATTGCATGCGCCCGTACGGCACCACGGTCTCCTCGCGCCACAGCACGCCCCGGCTGATCAGCAGGTCGTCCGCGCGCTCGGCGTACCGCCAGGAGCGCCAGTTGCGCCCGAGCATGCGCCACGCCCAGAGCGCCGGTGCGAGCGGCAGCAGCGCGAGGGCCGCCCAGCCGGGTCCGGCGAGCAGCCCGAGCAGCAGCCCCACGCCGAGCGCGGCCACCCCCGCCCACACCACGAGCAGCAGCCGTCGCATGCGCAGCAGCCCAGGTGGCAGGCCGGTCCAGACCGGCTCGGCGTCCGCGCTGCGGGTGATCCCCGCGGTCCCCGTCTCCATGCCGCAAGCGTACGTACGACAGACTGTCCCCATGACTCCTACGACGGAGACCATGGTCGGTATCGGCGGCGCCGCGGAGAGCACCGACATGGTGCTCAACATCGGGCCCCAGCACCCGTCCACGCACGGGGTGCTCAGGCTGCGGCTCGTCCTCGACGGCGAGCGGATCGAGCACGCGGAGCCGGTCATCGGCTACATGCACCGCGGCGCCGAGAAGCTGTTCGAGGCGCGTGACTACCGCCAGATCGTCATGCTGGCCAACCGCCACGACTGGCTCTCCGCCTTCTCGAACGAGCTGGGCGTGGTCCTCGCCGTGGAGCGCATGCTCGGCATGGAGGTGCCGGAGCGCGCGGTGTGGCTGCGCACGCTGCTGGCCGAGCTCAACCGGGTGCTGAACCACCTGATGTTCCTGGGCTCGTACCCCCTCGAACTGGGCGGCATCACCCCGGTCTTCTACGCCTTCCGGGAGCGCGAGGAACTTCAGGCCGTCATGGAGGAGGTCTCCGGCGGGCGGATGCACTACATGTTCAACCGCGTCGGCGGTCTCAAGGAGGACCTCCCGGCCGGATGGACCACCCGCGCGCGCGAGGCGGTCGCCTCCGTCCGCTCGCGGATGGGCGTGTACGACGAGCTGGTCCTCGGCAACGAGATCTTCCGCGGCCGGACGCGCGGCGTCGGCGTGCTGTCCCCACAGGCGGTGCACGCCTACGGCGTGAGCGGCCCGATCGCGCGCGCCTCGGGCGTCGACTTCGACCTGCGCCGGGACGAGCCGTACCTCGCGTACGGCGAGCTCCAGGACACGCTGAGAGTGGTCACGCGGCAGGAGGGCGACTGCCTCGCCCGTTTCGAATGCCTCCTGGAGCAGACGCACGTCGCTCTGGCCCTCGCCGACGCCTGCCTCGACCGGCTCGCCGAGCTGCCGCCCGGCCCGGTGAACCAGCGGCTCCCCAAGGTGCTGAAGGCGCCCGAGGGCCACACCTACGCCTGGACCGAGAACCCGCTCGGCATCAACGGCTACTACCTCGTCAGCAAGGGCGAGAAGACCCCGTACCGGCTGAAGCTGCGCTCCGCCTCGTACAACAACATCCAGGCGCTCACCGAGCTGCTGCCCGGCACGCTGGTCGCGGACATGGTGGCGATCCTGGGGTCACTGTTCTTCGTGGTCGGGGACATCGACAAGTAGGTCCTCACCGGGGACATCGACAAACAGGTCCTCACCGAGGTCCAGGCCGTCGAGCAGGTCCGCCGGTACGGCGACGGGCTGGAGCAGCCAGCCGAAGTCGCCGAGGCCGCCCGCGGCGGTGAGTTCGGCGGCGGCGCCCGCCTCCGCCAGCGCCCGTACGTAGCCGGCGGGGTCCGTGGCGGCCAGCGACAGGGGCGGCCGGATGCCGCTGACGCCCAGGGCGCGCAGCGCCGCCCGCTGGGTGACCGCGCGCCCGCCCGGCAGCGCGCACGCGTCGAGCGCCACGTGCGCCGTGATGTCGCACGACCCGTCGGGCACGGGCGCGACCTGATTGCCCGCCCGGAAGCCGGTCAGGGTGCCGAACGGGGGGCGCGCGGCGGCGGTGTGCGCGTAGTCGGCGGCGACGGCGAGGCCGCGGTCCACGGTGGCGACCGCGCGGGCCCAGGCGGTGTCCCTGGGGAGGCCGATTTCCGCGCGGGAGCCCTCGCCGGACGCCGGCCACCAGCGCGCGAGCCACCGCGCCTCAGCGCCCCCGACGGGCGGCCCGAGCCGTTCGGCGCCGTCCTCGCGCACGAACACCAGGCGGCGGACGCCCGCCGCGTCGGTCTCGGCCACCTCCACGGGGACGTTGTCGAGCCACTCGTTGGCGAACAGCAGACCCGTGGTCCCCTCCGGCGGCTCGGGCAGCCACTCGATCCGGTGGTCAAGGCCCTCGGGGCGGTCCGCGCGCTCGACGGCCCGGCAGCGGGTGCGGGCGGCGACATCGGCGGGCAGCGCGGCGAGGACACCGGCGGCCAGTTCGCCGCGGCCCGCCGCCATGTCGACGAAGTCGAGCCGCGCCGGGTGCCCCAGCGCCTCGTCGACCCGGCACAGCAGCCGCGCCACGGCACGGGCGAAGAGCGGCGAGGCGTGCACCGACGTACGGAAGTGGCCCGCGGGCCCTTCCGGGCGCCGGTAGAACCCGGACGGGCCGTACAGCGCGTCCTCGGCGGCGGCGCGCCAGCCGGTCCAGCCGCCGGTCCGGTCATCGTCCTGCGGGCCGGTCCGGTCGGTCCGGTCGTCCGCCGCCTCGTGTGTCACCGGGCCAGGCTAGTGCCCCGGCAGGCAACGTTTGCCCGTCAAGGAGCGGTGTTCGGTGCGTGCTCTCGGCGTGCCGGGCGCAAGCCCTCGTACTGGACGTACTTGGGTTTGTGCCCGGTGCGGCGAGAGTGCGTGCCGGGCGTCGCGACGGGGCGAACGTTGCCTGTTGGGGCACTAGGCGGTGCGCTGCCCGGCTGATGCCTTGTGGTGCCGGTGGCTCCGGCGGCGGCCGATGCGGATCCGACGGGGGTGCCCGGCGCCGGCCGGACGGGGAGCGGGCCGTGGAGATGCGGCGGAGGTTCCGTGGGGATCCGGCGGGGGCCCGGCAGGCCGACGGGAACCGGGGGCCTCCACCTTGGGGAGTACGAGAGGAGGTTCCGGATCGGTCCTCCGGTTGACCCCCGGGGCCCGCACGCTTCCATACTCTGGGTTACGTGCAGCGCCTCTACGACTTCCTCCGCAGGTACCCGACGTGGGTCGACAGCTTCTGGGCCGTCGTCCTGCTCGGGATCTCGTGCGTGATCCTCACGCAGTCCTTCGGGGCGCCGGACCCGCAGGAGTCGGTCGGGGCGCGGCTGCCGATCATCGTCGTGCTCTGTGTGACGGTCGCGCTGCGGCGCCGGATGCCGGAGAAGATGCTGCTGCTCGGCGCCGCGGCCGGGGTGGCGCAGCTCGTCCTGGACGTCGAGGTGATGGTCACCGACTTCGCGCTGCTGGTGATCATCTACACGGTGGCCGCGAACGGCGCCCGCTGGGCCTCCAGGGTCGGTCTGATCGGCGGTCTGTGCGCGCCGGCCCTCTCGCTCCTGCGCTGGCGGGACGAGGCCGGGACCGCGCCCTTCCTGCTGATAGCGATCTTCCAGACGGTCCCGTTCGCGCTGGCCTGGGTGCTCGGCGACTCCCTGCGCACCCGCCGCGCCTACCTCGCCCAGCTGGAGGAGCGCGCCGCCCGTCTGGAGAAGGAGCGCGAGGCGCAGTCGAAGGTCGCCGTCGCCGCCGAACGCGCCCGCATCGCCCGCGAACTGCACGACGTGGTCGCCCACAACGTCTCGGTGATGGTGGTCCAGGCCGACGGCGCCGCCTACGTCCTGGACGCCGCGCCCGACCAGGCCAAGAAGGCCCTGGAGACGATCTCCGGGACCGGCCGCCAGGCCCTCGCCGAGATGCGCCGCCTGCTCGGCGTGCTGCGCACCGGCGAGCACCAGGAGAGCGGCGAGTACGTGCCGCAGCCCGACGTCGAACAGCTGGAGGACCTGATAGAGCAGGTGCGCACCGCGGGCCTCCCCGTCGACTACAAGGTGGAGGGCACCCCGCGCCCGCTGCCCAGCGGCGTCGAGCTGACCGCGTACCGCATCGTGCAGGAGGCGCTCACCAACACCCGCAAGCACGGGGGGCCCAACGCGGGCGCGAGCGTACGTCTGGTCTACTTCGACGACGGCCTCGGACTGCTGGTCGAGGACGACGGCAAGGGCGCCCCGCACGAGCTGTACGAGGAAGGGGGCGCCGACGGCCAGGGACACGGCCTGATCGGCATGCGCGAGCGCGTCGGCATGGTCGGCGGCACCCTGGACGCGGGCCCGCGTCCGGGCGGCGGTTTCCGCATCAGCGTCCTGCTGCCGCTCAAGCCCGCTCAGTGACACCTGTACATACGTGACCGGTTCACATCGAGTACGTATTGATTCGTGCGCGGAAGCGCCCGGGAAACGCTCAAATTCGGAGAAGGAGAAGGGAACCCGATGGCGATCCGCGTGATGCTCGTCGACGACCAGGTGCTGCTGCGCACCGGTTTCCGGATGGTGCTCGACGCCCAGCCGGACATGGAGGTCGTGGCCGAGGCGGGCGACGGCGTCGAGGCCCTGCAAATCCTGCGCGCCACCGCGGTCGACGTGGTGCTGATGGACGTCCGCATGCCGAAGCTGGACGGCGTGGAGACGACCCGCCGGATCTGCTCCGAGCCCGAGCCGCCGAAGGTGCTGATCCTCACCACCTTCGACCTCGACGAGTACGCCTTCTCCGGGCTGAAGGCGGGTGCCTCCGGCTTCATGCTCAAGGACGTGCCGCCGGGCGAGCTGCTGACCGCGATCCGCTCCGTGCACAGCGGTGACGCCGTGGTCGCGCCCTCCACCACCCGGCGCCTGCTCGACCGGTTCGCGCCTATGCTGCCCAACGCGAGCGGCCAGGAGCCCCGGCACAAGGAGCTCCAGCGGCTCACCGACCGCGAACGCGAGGTCATGGTGCTCATCGCGCAGGGGCTGTCCAACGGCGAGATCGCCGCCCGCCTCGTGCTGTCGGAGGCGACCGTGAAGACCCACGTGGGCCGCATCCTGACCAAGCTGGAACTGCGCGACCGGGTGCAGGTGGTCGTGCTCGCGTACGAGACGGGGCTGGTACGGGCGGGCGGGCGCGGCTGACAGGGCCGGCGTACGGCCCGGCGTGACCGGCGCGTGACCGGGGGCCACTAGGGTCTGCGCATGCTCCTGTGGATCAACGGCCCCTTCGGGGGCGGCAAGACACAGACCGCACACGAGATACAGCGACGGCTGTCCGGCTCGGTCATCTGCGACCCGGAACACGCCGGCTTCGGTCTGCGTCGCATGCTGCCGCCCGAACTGCGCGGCGACTTCCAGGACTTGGTGTCCTGGCGGCAGGGCGTGGTGGAGGTGCTCGATCTCGCCCTCACCAAGCACGACGGCGTGGTGATCGCCCCGATGACGGTCACGGATCCCCGCTACTTCGCGGAGACGGTCGGCCGGCTCCGTGAACTCGGCCACGACGTACGGCACTTCGCACTGCTCGCCGAGCGCGAGACCGTACTGAAGCGGCTGCGCGAGCGCGGCATCAACCGGCTGCTGAAGTACGTCGTGGGCAAGGACGCCCCGCCGCACCGGGAGAGCTGGGCCGTGCGACAACTCGATCACTGCCTGGAGCGGTTGCGCGAGCCGGAGTTCGCCGAGCATCTGTGGACCGACCACACGACGGTCGCCAGGACCGCCGACCGGATCGCCGTGCTGGCCGGGCTGACGCTCGCCCCCAACCGGGACGGCGCGCTGCGGGGCCGCGTGCGCCGGGCGTGGACGGGCGCGAAGCACATCCGGTTCGACTGAGAGGGCGCGTCCGGGCCCCGTAGCCGGCCTCCGGCGTCCCGCCGCCCCTAGGGCGTGTTGCGAAAGTTCCGCCTGCCGCGCGACGCCATGCACGCCCTCTCGCCGCACCGGGCGAAAGCCCAAGTACGTCCAGTACGAGGGCTTCCGCCCGGCACGCCGAGAGCACGCACCTGACGCCGCGCGGCCCGCCCTTCGGGCGAACGACGGGACTTTCGCAACACGCCCTAGCGGAGTATGCCCTCCAGGAAGTCGCTGCCCAGCCGGGCCACGACCGTCACGTCCAACTGGTGCAGCACGTACCGGCCGCGGCGGCGGGTGGTGATCAGGCCCGCCTTCTTCAGCAGGCTCAGGTGCCGCGATATCTCGGGGGCCGACATGCCGTGCACCTGCGCCAGCTCGCCCGTGGTGTAGGCGCTGCGGGCCAGATGGCGGCAGATCCGCATGCGGACCGGGTGGGAGAGCGCGGTCATCCGCAGGGTGAGCTGCTCCACGGAGGGCGGGGCGGCGAGCTCGGGGGAGCCGACCGGGTAGTGCAGCACCGGCTGCCACGCGTACCGGTGCAGCACCTGCAAGTGGGGCCAGCCGAGACTGGTCGGCACGAGCAGCAGGCCGCCGTCCGCCGTGGTCGTGAAGCCGTCGGAGAGCTTGTCCACGACGATCCGGCCGGCCGCCTCGTCCAGCGTCAGGGCGGGGGACACCGAGGGCAGCGCCTCGGCCGGGCCCTTGAGCCGCAGCAGGTCGGTCTTGTGGCGGGCGTCCGCGGCGAGCTGATGGCGCAGCCGGGACCAGGTGTCGGCGAAGAACGCCTCGTCGCAGTCGCGCAGGAACTGCCGCATCCAGGTCCGGACGCTCGGCGGGTCGTCGAGCAGCCGCCGGGCGAACCGCGCCTGCCTGGGGCCCCGCGAGGCCGCGAGGTCCAGGGCACGCGCGCGGACGACGGGGTCGGCCAGCGTGCCGGGCCCCGGCGAGTCGTACGCCGACGCGCAGGTGAACTCCAGGGCGGCGTCGACGAACTGCTCGTCCGAGAGCCGGTCCAGCAGGTCCAGGTCCTCGGCGAGCGTCGCGCCCGGCAGCGTGCGCCCGCCCGGGATCCCCGCGGCGGGCAGGAACAGGTCCGAGAACGTCGTACGCCACAGGAAGTCGGCCTCGCACATCCGGTCCGCGAGATGCGTGTCGAGTCCCGCGGCGACCGTGGTCGTCCAGCCCTGGAGTCCCGGGTGGTGTCCGGGCTCGGCGAGCGCGTGCAGGGCCATCCCCAGCTCGGCCAGCGGCGACGGCACGACGGAGATGCCGGCCCAGGCCCTCGGCTCGGTCCGCCCCGGCAGGTGTCCCCCCTGCCGCAGTCCGCTGATGTCGATGCGCACGCTCATGCCCTCATGGTGCACTCCGCCACTGACAACCCGGCCGCCGATTGACGCCGGGCGTCAAACGGGCCGTCGGGCGGCACCCGGTGTCGAACGGGGCGACAGCGGCCCCGGGCCGGGAGCGGCGGCCCCGGGCCGGGCGCAGTCCCGGCCACGTACCCGGATCCGGGCCGAGGCCGGCCGCGGGAAGCGCTCAGCAGGCTCCGCGCCCGCCGTCCGGTTCGCCGTCCAGCGCTCGTACTCGCTCCACGAAGTCGGCGACCGCCCGCCCGACGTCGTCCGCGGTCCATTCGAGGCCGTGCGACCGTACCGAGATCTCGGTGAACGCCAGCCCGGGGCCGCCGCGGTGCCAGGCGTCGGCGAAGAGCAGGACCCCGGTCTCCTCGGCCTGCCGCAGCGCCGCCTCCTCCAGCACCCCGCAGTCGTACGGCAGCCAGACCTGGAACTCGTGGGTGTGCGGCTCGGCGGGGTGGACGCGCGCCCACGGCAGACCGGCCGCCGCGAACCCCTCGCGCAGGGCGGTGGCGACCACGCGCGCGTGGGCCACGTACTCCGGCAGCCGGGGCAGCTCCCGCTCCAGTCCCGCGAGCGCCGACAGCACCGTGGGGAACTGGCTGATGATCATGCCGCCGTACCGGTGCCGCCAGGTCTTCGCCTCGTCGACGAGGGTCCTGGGGCCGGCGAGTGCGGCGCCGCCGAACCCGTCGAGCGACTTGTAGAACGAGACGTAGACGCTGTCCGCCAGGCCCGCGATCTCGTCCAGGGGACGCCCGAAGTGCGGCGCGCACTCCCAAAGGCGGGCCCCGTCGAAGTGGACCACCGCGTCGCGCTCCCGGGCCGCGGCGACGACCGCGGTGAGCTCGTCCCAGGACGGCAGGACGAAACCGGCGTCCCTGAGGGGCAGTTCCAGCATCAGCGCCCCGAAGGGCTCCTCGAAGTCGCGCACCTCCTCGGCCGTGGGCAGCCGGGGCTCGCCCGTCACGCGGACCGTGCGCAACCCGCTGACCGTGCCGAACGCGTCCCGCTCGTGCACCTCGGGGTGGCTGATCGCGTGCAGGGCGACGGTGCGGTTCCCGGTACGGGCCGCCCAGCAGCGCAGGGCCACCTGCTGGGCCATCGTGCCGGTGGGGAAGAAGGCGGCGGCCTCCGTGCCGAGCAGCCCGGCGACCCGCTCCTCCAGGGCCTCGACCACCCCGTTGCCGTAGACGTCCACGGGCTGGTCCAGGCCGCGCCGTCCAGGAGCGCGAGGCGCCGGCGGAGGGTGGCCCGGTGCCCGGGGCGTGCCAGGACGCGGCGGGCACCGCGGACGGCCGCGCCACGGCGCTCACGCCGCCGCACCGCCGCGGACTTCCCCGCCTCTCCAGCGCCCCCTCCATCCCCTCCGCCCGCACCGGTCGTCTCCCGGTCCGCCTCCCCGGTCTCCGTCCATCTCCGCGTATCGCCCCGCGGCGTCTCGCCCTGCGTATCGCTCATCCCTGAATCATCCCGTGTGCCGTGTCGCACAGGCATCCGCATTTCCGCACGCCGGGGAGCCCGAAAAGAACGCGGAAACCCACAGCCTGTGGACAACCGGCCGCCCCTGCAACCGATCGCGTTAACATGACGAGAAATCGTCCGGTACATCGTCCGGTACCCCGAGCGGACTGGAACGGGAAGGCCGCCGTCGAGTGAGTACATTCCAACAGCCAGACCCCAAGGACCGCCCCGCGCGGCTCACCGTCGGCGTCGTCGGCGCCGGCCGTGTCGGCCCCGCGCTGGCCGCCTCCCTGCAATTGGCCGGACACCGCCCGGTGGCCGTCTCCGGGGTCTCCGACGCCTCGCGGCGACGGGCCGCGCAGCTGCTGCCCGACGTGCCGCTGCTCTCCCCGGAGCAGGTGATGCAGCGCGCCGACCTGGTCCTGCTGACCGTCCCGGACGACGCCCTGCCCGGCCTGGTGGAGGGCCTGGCCGAGACCGGCGCCGTCCGGCCGGGCCAGCTCCTGGTGCACACCTCCGGGCGGTACGGCACGAGCGTGCTCGACCCCGCGCTGCGGGCGGGCGCGCTGCCGCTCGCCCTGCACCCGGCGATGACCTTCACCGGCACCCCCGTGGACGTGCAGCGGCTGGCCGGCTGCTCCTTCGGCGTCACCGCCCCCGAGGAGCTGCGGCTGGCCGCCGAGGCCCTGGTCATCGAGATGGGCGGCGAGCCCGAGTGGATCGCCGAGGAGAACCGCCCGCTGTACCACGCGGCCCTCGCCCTCGGCGCGAACCACCTGGTCACCCTGGTCGCCCAGGCCATGGACCTGCTGCGCGCGGCGGGCGTGGCGGCCCCCGACCGGATGCTCGGCCCGCTCCTCGGCGCCGCCCTGGACAACGCGCTCAGGTCGGGCGACGCGGCCCTCACCGGACCGGTCGCGCGCGGCGACGCGGGTACGGTCGCCGCGCACGTCGCCGAGTTGCACCGGCACGCCCCGGGCGCCGTCGCCGGCTACCTGGCGATGGCCCGCGCCACCGCCGACCGCGCGCTCGCGCACGGCCTGCTCAAGCCGGAGCTCGCCGAGGACCTCCTCGGGGTGCTCGCCGACGGAGCGACCCCGCCCGGCGAGGGGAGCGGCCGATGACCGCCGGACGCCCCACGGCCACGACCCTCGTGCGCACCGCGGCCGAGCTCCACGCGCGCGTACGCACCGGCCGCCGCGCCGTCGTCATGACGATGGGCGCCCTCCACGAGGGCCACGCCACGCTGGTCCGCGCCGCCCGCGAGCTCGCGGGGACCGGCGGCGAAGTGGTCGTCACGGTCTTCGTGAACCCGCTCCAGTTCGGCGCCGGCGAGGACCTCGACCGCTATCCGCGCACCCTGGAGGCCGATCTGAAGATCGCGGAGGAGTCGGGCGCGGACGTCGTCTTCGCCCCGTCCGTGGACGAGGTGTACCCCGGCGGCGAACCCCAGGTCCGTATCGCCGCGGGCCCCATGGGGGAGCGACTGGAGGGCGCGCACCGGCCCGGGCACTTCGACGGCATGCTCACGGTCGTCGCCAAGCTGCTGCACCTCACCCGCCCCGACGTGGCGCTGTACGGGCAGAAGGACGCCCAGCAGCTCGCGCTGATCCGCCGCATGGTGCGCGATCTGAACTTCGGGGTGGGCATCGTCGCCGTACCCACCGTGCGCGAGCCGGACGGGCTCGCCCTGTCCAGCCGCAACCGCTACCTGTCGCGCGAGGAGCGCCGCACGGCGCTCGCGCTGTCCCGGGCCCTGTTCGCGGGCCGCGACCGGCACGCCGCGCAGGAGGCCCTGCGCGCGCGGGCCCGTGAGGTACCCGCCTCGCACGCGCGCGCGGAAGCCCTCAGCGCGATAGGCGAGTCCCGGGCCGCGGCAGACGCGCACGCCGTCGCCAAGGCCGCCCCCGAGGGGACCTCGGGCCCGGCCGCCGTCCGCGCCGCCGCCGCGTTCGTCCTGGACGACGCCTCCCGGCTCCAGCCGCCGCTGGTTCTGGACTACGTGGCCCTGGTCGACCCGGCGGACTTCACCGAGGTCGCGGACGACTTCACCGGCGAGGCGGTCCTCGCCGTCGCCGCCCGGGTCGGCGCGACCCGGCTGATCGACAACATCCCCCTGACCTTCGGAGCCGCCCCGTGACCGGCACAGGCACTGAAACCGGCACTGGCACCGCCACTGCCATACGACTGCACGCGCCCGCTCCGGGCTGGTCCATCGAGGCCGACGTCGTGGTGGTCGGCTCCGGCGTCGCGGGACTCACCACGGCCCTGCGCTGCGAGGCCGCCGGGCTGCGCACCGTCGTCGTCACCAAGGCGTGCCTCGACGACGGCTCCACCCGCTGGGCCCAGGGCGGCGTCGCCGCCGCGCTCGGCGAGGGCGACACCCCCGAACAGCACCTGGACGACACCCTGGTGGCGGGCGCGGGCCTGTGCGACGAGCCGGCCGTGCGCACCCTCGTCACCGAGGGACCCGACGCCGTGCGCCGCCTGATGGCGACCGGCGCGCACTTCGACGAGTCCGCCGAAGGCGCCCTGGCCCTCACCCGCGAGGGCGGCCACCACCGTCGGCGCATCGCGCACGCGGGCGGCGACGCGACCGGCGCCGAGATCTCCCGCGCCCTGGTCGAGGCGGTCCGCGCGCGCGGGCTCCGTACGGTCGAGAACGCGCTCGTCCTGGACCTGCTGACGGACGCCGAAGGACACACCGCGGGCGTGACCCTGCACGTCATGGGCGAGGGCCAGCACGACGGCGTCGGCGCCGTGCACGCGCCCGCCGTGGTCCTCGCCACCGGCGGCATGGGCCAGGTCTACTCGGCCACCACCAACCCCGCCGTGTCCACGGGCGACGGCGTGGCCCTCGCCCTGCGCGCGGGCGCCGAGGTCAGCGACCTGGAGTTCGTGCAGTTCCACCCGACCGTGCTCTTCCTCGGCGCCGACGCGGAGGGCCAGCAGCCGCTGGTGTCCGAGGCGGTCCGCGGCGAGGGCGCCCACCTGGTCGACGCGGACGGCGTGCGCTTCATGACGGGACAGCACGAACTCGCCGAGCTGGCCCCCCGGGACATCGTCGCCAAGGGCATCCTGCGCCGGATGCAGGAGCTGGACGCCGAGCACATGTTCCTCGACGCCCGGCACTTCGGCGCCGACATGTGGGAGCGCCGCTTCCCGACGATCCTGGCCGCCTGCCGCGCCCACGGCATCGACCCGGTCACCGAACCCGTACCGGTCGCCCCGGCCGCCCACCACGCCTCCGGCGGCGTCCGCACCGACCGGCACGGCCGGACCACCGTGCCCGGCCTGTACGCGTGCGGCGAGGTCGCCTGCACCGGCGTCCACGGCGCCAACCGGCTCGCCTCCAACTCCCTCCTGGAGGGCCTGGTCTACGCCGAGCGCATCGCCGCCGACCTCGCCGCCCTCCGGGCTGCGGGCCGGCTCCACGCGCGCGTGCCGCAAGCCGTCCCGCAGCCGGAGCGGCCCGCGCACCCGCTGCTCGCCCCGGAGACCCGGTTCGCAATCCAGCGGATCATGACGCGGGGCGCGGGCGTGCTGCGCTCCGCCGACTCCCTGGCCACCGCCGCCGACCGCCTCCAGCGGCTGCACGAGGACGCCCGGGACGCCCTCGCCGAGAACGGCAAGACGGCCGAGCCCGGCGTCGACGCCTGGGAGGCCACCAACCTCCTGTGCGTGTCCCGCGTCCTGGTCGCCGCCGCCCGGCTGCGAGAGGAGACCCGCGGCTGCCACTGGCGCGAGGACCGGGCGGAGCGGGACGACACCGACTGGCGGCGCCACATCGTCGTACGGCTGAATCCCGACCGGACGCTCGCCGTGCACACCACCGACACAGCAGACTTCCCTCCGACCGTCCCCCGTCCCCGGGGGACCACCACCGTCCAGCCGGCGCACCGTCTTCAGGAGCAGTGACAGAAGTGAGCACCCCCGACCTTCCCCTCGTCCAGAGCGGCGGCTGCGGCGACGGCTGCGGCTGCGGCGCCGACGCGGAGGAGGAGTACCTGGAGTGCGGACTCGACCCCGCGCTCGCCGAGCTCCTCGCCGACGCCGGGCTCGACCCCGTGGAGGTCGAGGACGTCGCGCACCTGGCCGTCGAGGAGGACCTCGACCACGGCGTGGACGTGACGACCGTGGCGACCATCCCCGAGGACGCCGTCTCCACCGGTGACTTCACGGCCCGCGAGGCGGGCGTCGTGGCGGGCCTGCGGGTCGCCGAGGCGGTCCTGTCGGTGGTCAGCACCGACGAGTTCGAGGTGGAGCGGCACGTCGAGGACGGCGACCGCGTCGAGGCCGGGCAGAAGCTGCTCAGCGTCACCACCCGCACCCGCGACCTGCTGACCGCCGAGCGCAGCGCGCTCAACATCCTGTGCCGGCTCTCCGGCGTGGCGACCGCCACGCGCGCGTGGGCGGACGCCCTGGAGGGCACCGGCGCCCGCGTCCGCGACACCCGCAAGACGACGCCCGGACTGCGCTCCCTGGAGAAGTTCGCGGTGCGCATGGGCGGCGGCGTCAACCACCGCATGTCCCTCTCGGACGCCGCCCTGGTCAAGGACAACCACGTGGTCGCCGCAGGCGGCGTCGCCGAAGCCTTCCGGGCCGTCCGCGAGACCTTCCCGGAGCTGCCGATCGAGGTCGAGGTCGACACCCTGCACCAGCTCCGCGAGGTGGTGGACGCGGGCGCCGACCTGATCCTGCTGGACAACTTCACGCCCGCCGAGTGCGAGGAGGCGGTGGCGCTGGTCGCGGGCCGCGCCCTCCTGGAGGCGTCGGGCCGCCTGACCCTGGACAACGCGCAGGCGTACGCGAAGACGGGCGTCGACTACCTGGCGGTGGGCGCCCTGACGCACTCGGCCCCGATCCTGGACATCGGCCTGGACCTGCGCGAGGCACCGACGGACGAGGCGGAGTAGGGAAGATGCTGCTCACCATCGACGTCGGCAACACGCACACCGTCCTGGGCCTCTTCGACGGTGAGGAGATCGTCGAGCACTGGCGCATCTCCACGGACGCCCGCCGCACCGCCGACGAGCTGGCCGTGCTCCTCCAGGGCCTGATGGGCATGCACCCGCTCCTCGGCGACGAACTGGGCGACGGCATCGACGGCATCGCCATCTGCGCGACCGTCCCCTCGGTCCTGCACGAGCTGCGCGAGGTGACCCGCCGCTACTACGGCGACGTACCCGCCGTCCTCGTGGAACCCGGCGTCAAGACGGGCGTACCGATCCTCACCGACAACCCCAAGGAGGTCGGCGCGGATCGCATCATCAACTCGGTCGCCGCCGTCGAGCTCTACGGCGGCCCGGCGATCGTCGTCGACTTCGGCACGGCGACGACGTTCGACGCGGTCAGCGCGCGCGGGGAGTACGTCGGCGGAGTCATCGCCCCCGGGATCGAGATCTCGGTCGACGCGCTCGGCGTCAAGGGCGCCCAGCTGCGCAAGATCGAGGTGGCGAGGCCCCGCGCGGTCATCGGCAAGAACACCGTGGAGGCCATGCAGTCCGGCATCGTCTACGGCTTCGCGGGCCAGGTCGACGGCGTAGTGGAGCGCATGGCGCGCGAACTGGCCGACGACCCGGACGACGTGACCGTCATCGCGACGGGCGGCCTGGCCCCCATGGTCCTGGGCGAATCCTCGGTGATCGACGAACACGAACCGTGGCTCACCCTGATCGGCCTCCGCCTGGTCTACGAACGAAACGTCTCACGCACGTAGGCGCTCCCGACGCACCCACAGCAGACGACCGCCCCTGTCTGTCGGCCGCAGGCACCGCGCACCCGCAGCCGCACACGAAAGGGAAGGGGCCGGGCCGGTACGTGTACCGGCCCGGCCCCGACCCCCCACCGGAGCCGGCGCCCCCACGGGCCTGACGGCCAGGCGAGTGGGCCAGGCACGCCACAGCAATCCGATATGCCGAATTTTGTCTGATTAGCGCGTATCGTCACCGCATGCCCACGCCCTATGGATCCCGCGGTGGCATGGCGTTCGGCCCGGAGGAGCTGCGTGTGCTCCGCCGCGCTCTAGGCCGTGCCCTCCATCCCAGCCCCGTCTCGGCCGAGGACGTCCAGGACTGCCTCCGCCTCGCCGAGGCCGTCGACGAGGCGGCCCGCGAGGGCGCCAGGCTCCGGGCCTTCCTGCTGGCCGACCTGGCCCGCTACCGGGCCGCCCTCCCCGGCACCGCCACCGGCTACCTCCGGCTCCTGGACGACGCGCTCGGCAGCGGATACAAACCCTGCCCCGACGACCTCGCCGCCCTGCGCGCCCTGCGCGGCACCCCGGCCGCCGCCGCGCTCCTCGACCGCTGCCGCGCCCTGGCCGAACGCGACGTACGAGCCCGCCTCGCGGACGCGGCCGGCGCCCGGCCCACCGTCCCGGCCTCCCGCACCCGCCTGCTCGCCCTCCCCGGCGGACTCGCCGCCGACCGCCCGGTGTGCGACCGCCTCCCGGGCGCCCGTACGGCGTCCGAGAAGCCCGCGGAGAACCCCGGGAAGCGCCCCGCGCGACCGGAACCGCCGGGCCCGGTGAAGACGCCGCGCCCGGCCCGCCCCATCCCCACACCCGGGGAGGTCTTCCCGCCCAAGCGCAAGCCGGGCCCCCCGCCGGCCAGCCCGCAGCAACGGCTGGCGGCGGGCTAGCTACCCTGGAGACATGGACTATGTCGCCGCGCTCGTGCCCCCGGTCGTGATGGCCGTGTTCTTCGTCGGACTGATCGTGACGATCGTGAAGTCCCAGGGCGGAGAGAACAAGGCCAAGGAGGACGCCGCGGTGGACGCGGCCCTCGCGAAGCGCCGCGACACCGCCTGACCCGAGCACCCGCACCCCCGCGTAGCGCCCCCTCCGCACCCACATCGGCGTACGACTCGTAGGACCATCGAGTCGTACGCCCTTTTTGTTGCCCTTTTTCCACTATTGTTCTGAGCTGTGCCTCGCCCATTGGGAGAACTCGAAGACGCGGTCATGACGCGGGTGTGGAAGTGGAACCGCCCGGTGACTGTTCGGGAAGTCCTGGAAGACCTTCAGCAGGAACGGTCCATCGCGTACACCACGGTGATGACCGTTTTGGACAATCTCCATCAGAAGGGCTGGGTGCGCCGCGAAGCGGAAGGCCGGGCCTATCGATATGAAGCAGTCTCCACACGCGCTGCCTACGCGGCCGCGCTGATGAACGACGCCTGGTCCCAGAGTGACAACCCGGCAGCCGCACTCGTCGCCTTCTTCGGCATGATGAGCGAGGAACAGCGCCGCGCGCTCAGTGACGCCGTCCGCATCGTCCAGGGACCGGAAACGGCCGAAACGTCTGTCGAAACGCCCGTCGAAACCCCCGGCCCCGCCGAGGAGAACCCCGCCGCACCTCAGGACGGCACCAGGCGATAGCGTCCGCCCATGCCAGCAGAGCATCCCGAAGCCACCGCAAAAGCCCTCACCGTCCGCCGGGCCAGGACCAGCGATGTCCCCGCCGTGCGCCGCCTCCTCGACTCCTACGTGCAGCGCCGCATCCTGCTGGACAAAGCGACGGTCACGCTTTACGAGGACATCCAGGAGTTCTGGGTCGCGGAACGCGACGACAACGCCGAGGTGGTCGGCTGCGGAGCCCTGCACGTGATGTGGGAAGACCTCGCCGAAGTACGCACGCTGGCGGTGAACCCCACGGTCAGGGGCGCGGGCGTCGGCCACCAGTTGCTGGAGAAGTTGCTTCAGACCGCACGCTGGCTCGGCGTTCGCCGGGTTTTCTGTCTCACCTTCGAAGTCGACTTCTTCGCGAAGCACGGCTTCACCGAGATCGGTGAGACGCCGGTTGACACGGATGTCTACGCCGAGCTACTGCGTTCCTATGACGAGGGCGTGGCCGAGTTCCTGGGTCTCGAACGAGTGAAACCGAACACCTTGGGCAACAGCCGGATGCTTCTGCATCTGTGATCGCCGCCCTATTCCGACGAGGGACACTGCCCGGGTGCCCTATGTCCGAAACGCGCATGTTTCCGGGCTCCCGGTAGGCAGTGAGTCTCCGCCAGGGGTTTGTGTTTTTCCAGCAAAAGCGGTTTGCTTTCCGACGTAGTGCAGTACTGCATATAACAGGGGACGCGAAACAGCGGCGCACGCCGCAGGCCCTCGGCCCTGAAGTTATCGATGAAAGGAAATCCGGTGGCACAGAAGGTTCAGGTCCTTCTTGTCGACGACCTCGACGGCGGCGAGGCGGACGAGACCGTGACGTTTGCGCTGGACGGCAAGACGTACGAGATCGATCTCACGACCTCCAATGCGGACAAGCTCCGTGGCCTTCTCGAGCCCTACGTCAAGGGCGGTCGGCGTACCGGAGGCCGTGCATCTGGCGGACGTGGAAAGGCGCGTGCCGCTTCGGGCAGCAGCCAGGACACCGCGCAGATCCGCGCCTGGGCGAAGGAGAACGGTTACGAGGTCAACGACCGTGGCCGCGTTCCCGCGTCCATCCGCGAGGCTTACGAGAAGGCCAACGGCTGAGCGCACGCGCGCCGCAGCCGGACACGGTGACACTGCGTTGCCACCGTGTCCACCAGTCGTACGAGATCGGGGGCGCCCCCACCGCCCCCCACGGCCGACAGTGTCGGCAGCGAGGGTTCCACCTCGCACCCCGGCTCGGGGGGCCGCAGCCAGACGGCGGCCCCCTGTGGAGCGAACGGCCCGGCCGGCCGCGGTTCACCGCGGGCCGCGCCCGGCGGCAGCGGCGCCTCGGTGCGCCCGCCCGCGCCGATCGCCGTGAGGTCGAGCGCGAGCGCTCCCCACTCCAGCCAGTCGAGCAGCCCCGGCAGTTCCGCCGCGCTGCCCTCGGCCACCAGCAGCCGCATCCGGTCGCCCCTGAGTGCCACCGGAGACGCCGGACCCAGGTGCCGCAGCGCCGCGACCCCCGCCTCCGCGGGCACGTCGAGCACGTCGAACCGCACCCCCGTGACGAGCCGCACCGGCGGACCCGGCACCGTCACCCAGCCGAGCCCCTCCTCGTACCAGCGCCGCACCGGATCGACGGGTCCGGCGGGGCCGTGACCGTCGGGCCGCCGGCGGGGCGAGGGGATTGCGGAAGCCATGCCAAGCGCAACAGCCGCGGGAGCCCCGGAGTTACGCTGGGTGCTCGTACGAATACCCAGGGTGCCGAAGCCGGGGGCGTGCGGAGGTGCCCGCAGGCGCAAGGGTGTTCGCCCGTAGCGGAGGGAACCGGGGTGCGCGGCATGGAGTGTCAGTGCGTACGGGTAAGACATCCCTAGTGGGAGGGGGCGACACGCAAGGCGAGGTGGTCGCGCGTTCGCCATCGGCGTAGTGGTGGTGAGGGTAAGTGCCTGGCCTGCGGGAACATCGTCTCGCACCATCGGGTTGGAGCGTATGTCGGCGTTCGGGGTCAGGAGGCCATCGACGGGTGTCGGCAGTTGGAATGAGCGGTCCCCGCTTGCGGGACTAAGCTGCGGAAGGACAGCGAGGGGAGCGTCCCCTCACTGCCTGACCGCTCTGAGGAGCGATTAACGATGTTCGAGAGGTTCACCGACCGCGCGCGGCGGGTTGTCGTCCTGGCTCAGGAAGAAGCCCGGATGCTCAACCACAACTACATCGGCACCGAGCACATCCTCCTGGGCCTGATCCACGAGGGTGAGGGTGTCGCCGCTAAGGCCCTGGAGAGCCTCGGGATTTCGCTCGAGGCGGTCCGCCAGCAGGTGGAGGAGATCATCGGCCAGGGCCAGCAGGCCCCGTCCGGCCACATTCCCTTCACCCCCCGTGCCAAGAAGGTGCTGGAGCTGTCGCTCCGCGAGGCCCTTCAGCTCGGCCACAACTACATCGGCACGGAGCACATCCTGCTCGGCCTGATCCGCGAGGGCGAGGGCGTCGCCGCCCAGGTCCTGGTCAAGCTGGGCGCAGACCTCAACCGGGTGCGGCAGCAGGTGATCCAGCTGCTCTCCGGCTACCAGGGCAAGGAGACCGCCACCGCCGGCGGGCCTGCCGAGGGCACGCCCTCGACGTCCCTGGTCCTCGACCAGTTCGGCCGGAACCTCACGCAGGCGGCCCGCGAGTCCAAGCTCGACCCGGTCATCGGGCGCGAGAAGGAGATCGAGCGGGTCATGCAGGTGCTGTCCCGCCGTACCAAGAACAACCCGGTCCTCATCGGCGAGCCCGGCGTCGGCAAGACGGCCGTCGTCGAGGGCCTGGCGCAGGCCATCGTCAAGGGCGAGGTGCCCGAGACCCTCAAGGACAAGCACCTCTACACCCTCGACCTCGGCGCGCTGGTCGCCGGCTCCCGCTACCGCGGTGACTTCGAGGAGCGCCTGAAGAAGGTGCTCAAGGAGATCCGCACCCGCGGCGACATCATCCTGTTCATCGACGAGCTGCACACGCTGGTCGGTGCGGGTGCCGCCGAGGGCGCCATCGACGCCGCGAGCATCCTGAAGCCGATGCTGGCCCGTGGTGAGCTCCAGACCATTGGTGCGACCACGCTCGACGAGTACCGCAAGCACCTGGAGAAGGACGCGGCTCTCGAGCGCCGCTTCCAGCCGATCCAGGTCGCGGAGCCGTCGCTGCCGCACACGATCGAGATCCTCAAGGGCCTGCGCGACCGTTACGAGGCGCACCACCGCGTCTCCATCACGGACGAGGCCCTGGTGCAGGCCGCGACGCTCGCGGACCGCTACATCTCGGACCGCTTCCTGCCGGACAAGGCGATCGACCTGATCGACGAGGCCGGTTCCCGGATGCGCATCCGCCGGATGACCGCGCCGCCGGACCTCCGCGAGTTCGACGAGAAGATCGCCGGCGTCCGCCGTGACAAGGAGTCCGCGATCGACTCGCAGGACTTCGAGAAGGCCGCGTCCCTGCGCGACAAGGAGAAGCAGCTCCTCGCCGCGAAGGCCAAGCGGGAGAAGGAGTGGAAGGCCGGCGACATGGACGTCGTCGCCGAGGTCGACGGCGAGCTGATCGCCGAGGTCCTCGCGACCGCCACCGGCATCCCGGTCTTCAAGCTGACCGAGGAGGAGTCCTCGCGGCTGCTGCGCATGGAGGACGAGCTCCACAAGCGGGTCATCGGCCAGAAGGACGCCGTCAAGGCGCTCTCGAAGGCGATCCGCCGTACGCGCGCCGGGCTCAAGGACCCCAAGCGCCCCGGTGGTTCGTTCATCTTCGCGGGCCCGTCCGGTGTCGGTAAGACGGAGCTGTCCAAGGCGCTCGCCGAGTTCCTCTTCGGCGACGAGGACGCGCTGATCTCCCTCGACATGTCGGAGTTCAGCGAGAAGCACACGGTCTCGCGTCTCTTCGGTTCGCCCCCCGGCTACGTGGGCTACGAAGAGGGCGGGCAGCTGACCGAGAAGGTCCGCCGCAAGCCGTTCTCCGTCGTCCTCTTCGACGAGGTGGAGAAGGCCCACCCGGACATCTTCAACTCGCTGCTCCAGATCCTGGAGGACGGTCGTCTGACCGACTCCCAGGGCCGTGTCGTGGACTTCAAGAACACGGTCATCATCATGACGACCAACCTCGGCACGCGGGACATCTCGAAGGGCTTCAACCTGGGCTTCGCGGCGCAGGGTGACACGAAGTCCAACTACGAGCGGATGAAGAACAAGGTCTCGGACGAGCTCAAGCAGCACTTCCGCCCCGAGTTCCTCAACCGTGTGGACGACGTCGTCGTCTTCCCGCAGCTGTCCCAGGAGGACATCCTCAAGATCGTCGACCTGATGATCGACAAGGTCGACGAGCGCCTCAAGGACCGGGACATGGGCATCGAGCTCGCCCAGTCCGCGAAGGAGCTGCTCGCGCAGAAGGGTTACGACCCGGTGCTGGGCGCGCGTCCGCTGCGTCGCACGATCCAGCGCGAGGTCGAGGACACCCTGTCCGAGAAGATCCTCTTCGGCGAGCTGCGCCCCGGCCACATCGTGGTCGTGGACACCGAGGGCGAGGGCGAGAACAAGACCTTCACCTTCCGGGGTGAGGAGAAGTCGGCCCTCCCCGACGTCCCGCCGATCGAGCAGGCGGCCGGCGGTGCCGGTCCGAACCTGAGCAAGGAGGCGTAGCCCGCGGGGTTCGCTTCACCGGGGCTGCCCCGGGACTTGGTTCCAAGTCCCGGGGCAGCCCCGTTTTCCATGTGCTCGTCCGTGGGCTCACAGCATGCTGTAAGTCCGGTCGATGACGGGCGCGACCGGAAGCTGCTCCAAGGCGTGGTCCGGTACTTCTCGCAGCTCCGGGGCCAGGTGGAAGGTCAGCTCGCGCAGCCCGGGGAACAGCTCGGGAAGCCGCGACAGATCCTCTTCGCCGGTGAACTTGTTGAGCCGTAGCCGCGTGACGTCCGGGAGTACGGGGGCCGCGGCCCATCCCACCGCTTCCCAGTTGATTCGCAGCTCGTCCAGGGCCGGCAGCCGGGTGATCTCCGAGAAGTCGTCGGCGGTGAGCTTCTCCGTCAGGGTGGTGAGATTCAGGGACTTCACCGTGTGCCGCCGGTGCAGGCCGCGCAGCCCGGTAATGAGCAGGGCGTCCCTGGTGAAGCGCAGATATCGCAGCGACAGGTCCTGGGGAAGTGCCGCGTCCAGGGAGTCGCCGTGCAATGGGATGCCGAGGTGCAGAGAGTCGAGAGTCGCCGAGGCGGAGAGCGGGGCGAGCCCGCCCGGCCTCGCCAGGCCGGGCAGGTTGAACAGAGCCAGCCAGGTCAACGACAGCCCGGCGAGCGGCGAGAGATCGTCCACGTCCGGACTGCCGCTGACATCGAGACGGGCGAGCCGCCCCTGGTCCGAGAGGAAGCGCAGGTCGGACACCAGGCGGTTGCCCTCCATCACGAGCTCCTGCAACTGGTCGGGAAGGAGCCCGGCGCGCAGATCGACCTCGTCGATGTCGCCCACGATCTGTACCCGGGGCCGCCCGCCCAGCTCCCGGAGGGCGTACAGCTGGGCGGCGGAGTGCGCGGTGAAGTACAGCCCCTCCGGCTTCAGATGCGCGATGACCTCGGCCGCGTACCGCTCCGTGTCGAACCGGTGCCAGGTCCAGGTGAGCTGGGCGCGCACCGACAGGGCCGGATGCTCGCGGAAGCGGGCCAGTACGGGGACGGCGGCGTCGGTGCCGATCAGGGAGGCGGTGGCGACGACGGACCTGGCCTCGTCCTCGGTCAGTCCCTCCGGGCCCGGCAGCAGCTCAAGGACGAGCGGGCCGGCCGAGGCCAGAACCTGCGCCTCCTCGGGCGTACGGGGCGGGATCAGCGTGCCCGCGTTCTCCTCCACCAGGGCGCGTACGCGGGGGTCCAGTTCCGTCGCGTGTTCCAGACCGGCCAGGGCGAGAAGCCGTACGCGGGTGCTCTGGGCGCTGTCGGCCCGGCCCGCCGACTCGGTGAGGTCGCGCAGGAAGTCGGCCCGCTCGCGGGGCCGGGCGTGCGCCACCGCCATGCGGACCACGTCGGACCACTGGCTGTCGACGGCGTTGCGCACCAGCAGCCCGAAGTCGCCGTCCTCCACCGCCGCCTTGGCGCCCAGGTAGTCCTGGAAGGTGCGGTGGACGAACTCGACGGTGCCCAGGGCCGGTTCGCGGAGCAGTCCGCTGCGGACCAGCAGATGGCGCAGGATCGCGGGGGCGTCGCCCTGGGCCGCCGCGGCCGGCAGGGACGGCAGGATGTCGGCGATGATCCGTTCCGCCCGTTCGCGGTCCATCTCCGACTGGTTGTTGCGGATCAGCCAGTAGGCGAGCCGTTGCAGCAGCTGGATCTGCGGAAGTTCGGTGAGCCGGATGCCGTCCTCGTCGTCCTCGCCGTTCCGCGGGCGGAACATGTCGCGCTCCTCGTCCCGGCGGGACAGCAGCATCGACAGCGCCGCGTCGTACAGCTCCTGCCTGCCGTGCGGGAGGTAGCCGCGCCGGTCGCGGTGCAGGGCGCAGATCAGGCCGCACATCAGGGGGTTGGTGGCGAGGCGGCCGAGGTCGGGCTTGGTGGCGACCGCGTCGAGCAGGGAGCGTTCGTAGCCGTCGAGGCGTTCGGTGCCGGGTGCGCCGAGGCGGGCCGCGGTGTGCCAGCGGCGGATGAAGGCGGAGACGTCGCCGCGGCTCATCGGGGAGAGGGCCAGCTCGGTGAAGCCGTCGGCGGACAGCCAGTCCTCGCGTACGGCCGAGGGGCGGGAGGTCACCAGCCAGCGGTTGCCGGGATAGACCTCCATCAGCTCGCGCAGCCAGCGCCGGGTGCGTTCGCGCTCGCGCTCGGGGATCTCGTCCACGCCGTCGACCAGGAGCAGCCCGCGGCCCGCCGTGAGCACCCGGTCCGTCCAGCCGTCCGGCTGGCCCGCGTGGAAGGGGACGCGGACGGCGGCCAGCAGGCTGTCGGGGGCGGGGAGCCCGTCCGGGCGGCGGACCAGGGTGCGCAGCGGCAGTACGAAGGGGATGCGGTCGCCGCGCTCGCCGCGGGCGGCGGTCACCGCGATCCACTGCACGAGCGTCGTCTTGCCGGAGCCCGCGACCCCGCGCAGCAGCACCAGGTCGTGATCGGCGAGCGCCTCCTCGGCGGGGAGCGCGGCGGAGGGCGCGACGATCTGGCCCGCGTCCTCGTCGGCGGCCGGGCGGATCGCCTGGAGGCTCAGATAGGCGGCGTCCAGCGGCCAGCGCTCGGGGGAGTTGACCAGGTCGATGCCGTAGATGGTCAGGTGGCTGTGCTTGGTGGCGACGTAGGCGAGGTAGCGCTCCTCGAACCGGGCGTCCGTGCCGCCGGTCATCGGGGTGCGGGCGATCAGCTCGTCGACCTTGGCGATGAGCTCGGCCTGCCTGCGGGTCTGCTCGACCAGCGTGGCCCCGACGAACGTGGAGCGCTGGGTGAAGAAGTGCAGGATGTGCAGGCAGGCGGTGTCCAGCAGCCGCTCGTAGAACAGGGTGGCGTCGAAGGACAGGTGCCGCTCCGGACTGCCGCTCTTCGCCCGCAGTTCCAGGGCGAGGGCGGCGTGGCCGAGCTGGACGGCCTGTACGTCGCTCATGTCGAGGTCGCCGAGCGCGTACAGGGTGCGGGTGAGGGCGTCGGCGACGGCGTGCTCCTCGCCCGCGGCCAGCGGGCGCTCGCCGCCGCGCAGCGCCCGGGCGACCAGTTCGGCGACGAGCCGGGAGAGGTCCTTCCGGTCCAGGGTGCGTTTCTCGCCCCGGAAGGAGATGTAGCCGCTCAGGCGTACGGGCTTGTGGACGAGTCCGGCGCCGGGCCCCTCGGTCACGAACAGTTTCCTGATCAGCGGCGTGATCGCGCTGGACGCCAATCGGACGCCTACTGCTGGTTCCACGCAAGTCCCCCCTCGAACGTCCCGGCCAGTCTGCCCGCCGGTGCCGGACGGGGTCCAGATCACATTCGAGGGGGCCGGGAGCGGGCTCGCCGGTGACATGCGGCACAGGCGATATGTCCGGTACTAACCAGAATAGTGGACATGTTCGGAGGGGTGGCCGGGACCTTCGGCCCGGGGGTCCCGGGCCGCCGTGAACGGGGTGACCGCCGGTCGGAGCGGCCTGTCAAGAGGTCTGATGTTTTTCGTTCAAGTACGAGCTTTGATCGTAGATGGGGGGTTTTGGGATCGGCGGAGACGGCGGTTACCAAGGGATGGTCCGTTCGGGAGGCGCCTGCGCTCCGGGCGGACGTCCCGTCCCCGTCATGAAGAGGTTTCCATGCCGAAGCGCGTCACGTCCCCCTCCGCCCGTCCGTCCCGGCTCCGTACCCGTGCGGCCGCTCTGGCCGTCGGTCTCGGTGCCTCGGTGGCACTGGGCGCCGGGGTCGCGGCCGCCGACACCGTCCCCGCGACCGCCACTGCCGGTACCGCGGCCGGTGCCGTGAAGAGCCAGGCCGCCGCTCAGGCCAAGGCGGCCACCGACGCCAAGAAGGCCGCGGCGGCGAAGCAGGAGAGCGCCGCCAAGAAGGCCGCCTCCTGGGTCGACCCGGTCAAGAAGTACACCCTGTCCGCCACCTTCAACCAGGCCGGCGGCATGTGGGCCCACAAGCACTCCGGCCAGGACTTCGCCGTGCCGACCGGCACCGAGGTCGTAGCCGCCCACGGCGGCACCGTCGTGAAGGCCGGTGGCAACGGCGCCGGTGACGGCCCCGCCTACGGCAACGCCATCGTCATCAAGCACGCCAACGGCACGTACTCGCAGTACGCGCACCTGTCGCGGATCGACGTCAAGGTCGGCCAGGTCGTCACCACCGGGCAGCACATCGCCCTGTCCGGCTCCACCGGCAACTCCAGCGGCCCGCACCTGCACTTCGAGATCCGTACGACCCCGAACTACGGCTCCGCGATCGACCCGGTCGCGTTCCTGAAGTCCAAGGGCGTCACCGTCTGACGCACCCGGACCCCAGGGTCTACGACGCCGGGGCGCCGCCGTGCGCCTGCGTCACCAGATCGACGGCGACCTCGAGGACGGCCTTGCGCTTGTCCTCGGGGTCGGCTTCGACGTCCTTGAGGACGAACATCCCCGCGTGCATCGTGAAGAGCGCGCTGATGCAGCGGACCTGGTCGGCGAGGGGCGCCTCCGGGTCCTTGATGATCTCCAGCATGCTGAGCATGCGGTGTTTGAAGGTCTCGCCGATGCTCAGCTCCCGCACCGTCGCCTGGTTCTCCTGCATGAAGCGGAAGAGCGGTGCCGCGCCGGTCAGCGCCTCGCTGTAGCGGCGCAGCACCTCCTGCTTGGTGTGCAGGGTGTGCGGCTGCTGCTTGCCCCAGTCGATCAGCTCGTCCAGGGGCCTCGTCAGATCCGCGAAGAGACTGATGAGGATCTCTTCCTTGGTCTTGAAGTGGTAGTACAGCGCGGCCTTCGTGACGTCGAGATGCTCGGCGATCTCGCGCAGGGAGGTCTTCTCGTAGCCCTGCTCGGAGAAGAGTTCGAGGGCCACGTCCTGGATGCGCTGGCGGGTGTCCCCGCGCCGCTGCCGCTTGGTGCCGTCCATGGTGCCGCCCATTCTCCTGGTCCGTGCGCTTTCCGGAAATTTTACCTGTCGACCGGCTAGTAAACCCCACCCCGTAGAAACTTACTTGACGCCCGGCTAGTTACGGGGCTACCGTCCCGAGTGTAGTCAACTTGCCGGTCGGCAAGTAAGTGCCGGGACTCCGGGAGCCGCGCGCCAGCGGCCGGGAGCCGGCGGTACGTGAAAACAGGGGAAGCAGGGGAGTGGGGACGATGGCGGACACCACGGAAGCGGTCGCGCAGACCGGTGAACAGGACAAACAGCCGCGCAGCGTACGGGTCGTGCTGCTGGCTCTCATGATCGCGATGCTGCTCGCGATGCTCGACAACATGATCGTCGGCACCGCGATGCCCACGATCGTCGGCGAGCTCGGCGGCCTGGAGCACCTGTCCTGGGTCGTCACCGCGTACACCCTCGCGACCGCGGCCTCCACGCCCATCTGGGGCAAGCTCGGCGACATGTACGGGCGCAAGGGCGCCTTCATGACCTCGATCGTGATCTTCCTGATCGGGTCCGCGCTCAGCGGCATGGCCCAGGACATGGGGCAGCTCATCGGCTTCCGCGCCGTCCAGGGCCTCGGCGCCGGCGGTCTGATGGTCGGCGTCATGGCGATCATCGGTGATCTGATCCCGCCCCGGGAGCGGGGCAAGTACCAGGGTATGATGGCCGGCGTGATGGCCTTCGCCATGATCCTCGGCCCGCTGGTCGGCGGCACCATCACCGACCACTGGGGCTGGCGCTGGTCCTTCTACATCAACCTGCCGCTCGGCATCGTCGCCCTCCTCGCGGTCAGCGCCGTGCTGCACCTGCCCAAGAAGCGCAAGAAGGGCACCGTCGACTACCTGGGCGCGGGGCTGCTCACGCTCGGCATCTCCTCCATCGTCCTGGTCACCACCTGGGGCGGCACCGAGTACGCCTGGGGCTCCGCCCGGATCATGGAACTGATCGCCATCGGCGTCGCCTCGCTCGTCGGCTTCCTGTTCTGGCAGACCAAGGCGGCCGAGCCGATCATGCCGCTGCACATCTTCCGCAGCCGCAACTTCACGCTGATGTCCGTCATCGGCTTCATCACCGGCTTCGTGATGTTCGGCGCCGTGCTCTTCCTGCCGCTGTACCAGCAGTCCGTGCAGGGCGCGTCCGCCACCAACTCCGGACTGCTGCTCCTGCCGATGCTCGGCGCGATGCTCGCCGTCTCCATGGTCGCGGGCCGGGTCACCACCAACAGCGGCCGCTACAAGATCTTCCCGCTCGCCGGCAGCGCGCTGATGATCACCGGTCTGTTCCTGCTCGCGCAGATGGACACGGAGACGACGCGGCTGACCTCCGGCCTCTACATGGCCGTGCTCGGGGCGGGCATGGGCTGCCTGATGCAGGTCACCATGCTGGTGGCGCAGAACAGCGTCGAGATGAAGGACATGGGTGTCGCGTCCTCCTCGACCACCCTGTTCCGTACGCTCGGCTCCTCCTTCGGAGTCGCGATCATGGGCGCGCTCTTCAACCACCGGGTGCAGGACGTCATGGCCGAGCGGGCCGGGGCGATCGGGTCCAAGGTGACCGAGCAGTCCGCGCAGCTCGACGCGGCGAGCCTGGCGAAGCTGCCGGCGGTGGCGCGGGAGGCGTACCAGCACGCGGTGTCCTCCGGGACGCACTCCGCCTTCCTGCTCGGGTCGGTGGTGGCCGTGGTCGCGCTGGTGGCGGCGGTGTTCGTGAAGGAGGTTCCGCTGAAGGGGGCGGGGCCTGCGGCCGCGGCCGACGGGGGGAAGCCGGCCGGGGACGGGGCGGTGGCGTCTTCGGCGGTGGCGGAGACCGTCTGACCTGCGGTCGGCTTGCCGCCCGTCCCTCCAGCTCAAGGCCCCCGGCGTGTCCGCCCCGGGGGCCTTGGCCTTTGCTGGTTTCGCCCCCTCCGCCCCTTCCCGTCCCGTACCTGGGGGCTGTGCCCCCAGACCCCCCTTCGGCCTGGACGGCCTCGTCCTCAAACGCCGGACGGGCTAGGTGGCCGGTGGCAGCATCGGGTAGCTGCCCGTGTTCGTCGGGGCGTGTTCCGGGAGCCAGAGGACTGCCACCGCGCCCTCGGCGGGGACGTTCTCCGGGGCGCCGGCGGGGCGGACGTTGCGGAAGGTGAGGCGGGCGCCGAGGACGCGGGCCTGGCCGGCGGCGATGGTGAGGCCGAGGCCGTGGCCGTGGCCCGAGCGGTCGGTGCTGCCGGTGCGGAAACGGCTGGGGCCCTCCTGGAGCAGCTTCTCCGGGAAACCGGGGCCGTGGTCGCGTACCCGGATGACGCGGCCCTCGACGGTGACCTCGATGGGCGGCTTGCCGTGCCGGGCGGCGTTGGCGAGCAGGTTGAACAGGACGCGCTCCAGGCGGCGCGGGTCCGTGGTCACCTCGGACTCGTGAACCACCCGGACCTCGATGTCCGCGTCCTTCGCCGCCACCCGCCGGGAGACGAACTCGCCCAGCAGGATGTCCTGGAGCTCCGCCCGCTCGGACGCGCCGTCGAGGCGCGCCACCTCCAGGACGTCCTCGACCAGCGTGCGCATCGCCTGCGCGCGGTCGCGGACCAGCTCGGTGGGGCGCCCCGGCGGCAGCAGCTCGGCCGCCGTCAGCAGCCCGGTCACCGGAGTCCGCAGCTCGTGCGCGATGTCGGCGGTCACCCGGCGCTCGGCCTCGATGCGCTGCTGGAGCGCGTCGGTCATCGCGTCGACCGCCCGCGCCAGGTCGTCGGTCTCGTCGCGGACGACCCCGCCTATGGCGTCCCGTACCCGGACGTCGGTGTCGCCCTCGGCGACCTGGGTCGCGGCCGCCGCCGCCTTGCGCAGCCGGCGCGAGAGCTGGCCGCCGATGAGCACGCCCAGGGCGCAGCCGCCGAAGACGGCCGCGATGGAACCGATGATCAGCGCCTGGTCGAGATCCTTCATCACGGTGGCGCTGCGGTCGGTGAAGGCGGAGTGCAGGGAGAGCACCCTGCCGTCCTTGAGCGGTACGGCGGCCCAGATGTCCGGCGCCCCGTGCGAGCTCTCGGACACGTAGGTGGCGCGCCGCCCCTGGGCCACCTTGACCAGCAGGTCCCTGGGGATGCCCGGGTCGTCGACCTTGACCCCGAACGCCTGGGTGCGCCCGGACTCGTACATGCGCTGGGCGACCTGGATCCGCTCGTCGGCCAGGTCACGCGAGTTGTCGAGCATCGAGACCCGGGCCGCGTTGTGCACGACCAGGCTGAGCGCGACGGCGACCAGCGCCCCCACGAAGGCGATCGCCGCGCTGAGTTTCCACCGGATCCCGGTGTGCAGCCGGGTGCGCCTGTCGTTTCCCGCGTTCGCCGCGTTCGCCGCGTTCGCCGCGTTCGCCGCGGTCCTCGCGTTTCCCGCAGTCGCCGCCGGCGCCAGGCGTCGCCATGTCCCGCGCATCCCCCGCATACCCCTGCTCAGGCCTTCAACTTGTAGCCGAAGCCGCGGACCGTCTCGATACGGTCCTGGCCGATCTTCGTACGCAGCCGCTGCACATGGACGTCGACGACCCGCGTGTCACCGCCCCAGCCGTAGTCCCACACGCGCTCCAGGAGCTTGTCGCGCGACAGGACCGTGCCGGGCGCGGACGAGAACTCGAGCAGCAGCCGCATCTCGGTGGGCGTGAGCGCCACCGGACGGTCGCCGCGGCGCACCTCCATGCCCTCGGTGTCGACCACCAGGTCACCGAAGGAGAGCACCCCGCCGCCGTCGTCGTCCGCCTCCGGGCCCGCGCCGCCCGCGGGACCGCTCGCGTGCCCGAAGCGGCGCAGGACCGCGCGGATCCGTGCGACCAGCACAGCGCCGTCGAAGGGCTTGGTGACGTAGTCGTCCGCGCCCGCCTCCAGGCCGAGGACCACGTCGATGGAGTCGGCGCGCGCGGAGAGCATGATCACCGGGACGGTCGACTCGTCGCGGATACGGCGGCACAGGCTCACCCCGTCGAGCCCCGGCACCATGACGTCGAGCAGCGCGATGTCGGGACGGTCCGCCCGGAACGCCTCCAGGCCCGCGAGCCCGTCGGGCATGGCCGTGACCGCGAAGCCGTTGCGCTCCAGGGCGAGCTGGGTGGCCTCGCGGATGACGTCGTCGTCCTCCACGAACAGGACGTGGGTCTGCTCTGCCATCCTCTGCTCTCAGTTCGGCGCCGGGGTGGGCGATTCGCCGCCCACCGCCTTGCTGTAGTCGTTGTGGGTGCGCGCGACCTCGGAGAAGCGGTTCGCCGCCCAGCGGTAGGTGATCACTTCCTCGCTGGACGGGTACGACACCGGGTCGCCCTTCTTGTAGAGCTGCTGGGTGACGACCAGGTCGCCCCGGTCGATCTCCGCGTAGACGGGCGGCTCCTCGGCGTTGAAGACGTTCTTGTACGAGCCGCCCTCGCGCCGGTACACGTACGAGCCGACGCCCACCGCGTCGCCGCAGGTCATCACGTTCACCACGATGTCGTCGGCGGCGCCCGCCGTCAGGTTCCCGTACGAGACGTCGACCGGGTACTCGTCGCTGACGCAGGGCTTGAGGCCGCGCTTGACCGCCGCCGAGACCTCGGGGTCCTTCTTGACGAGCCGGATCGCGTCCACCGACTCGGCCGTTCTGGTCGCCGACCCGGACGGCGCGGTGGTGCCGGTGACCGAGTCGGAACCGGCCGGTCCCTCGTCCCGGGCGCCCGTGCCGCCGGTGGCGCACGCGGAGAGGAGAAGGCCGACGGCGGCGAGCACGGCCAGCGCCGTGATCACCGCCTTGAGGGCCCCGCGAAACCCGATGGCCCCAGTGCCTAGGCCGCGCAACGCTCCCGCTCCTCACCAGCCACGAGCGCGGCGGCGCCGCGCTCCTCCCGGTCCCGGCTCTCCAGCTCCTCGCGGAGCCGGGCCAGGGCCCGGTGCAGTGTGCTCTTGACCGTGCCGGCCGACATGCCGAGGGCCGCGGCCGTCTCCTCCGTGGACATCTGCTCCCAGTGTCGCAGCACCACGACACTGCGCTGCTTCGGAGCGAGCACTTTCATGATGTCCATCAGCAGCGCGCGGTCCGCGTGCTGCTCCGTGGCGTCGTCGACGCAGGCGTCCGGAAGCTGCTCGGTGGGCACCTCTTCGAGCTTGCGGGCCCGCCACCACTCGGTCCGGGTGTTGATCATGACGCGGCGCAGATAGGCGTCGGCGAGCCGCTTGTCCGCGATGCCCTCCCACCGCCCGTACGTCCGCACGAGGGCCGTCTGCAACAGGTCCTGGGCGTCGACCGGGTCGGGGACCAGCCGACGGGCGCTGCGCAGCAGCGCGTCCTGCCGGGTGCGGACGTACTCCTCGAACTCGAGCACCTCTGCCTGCGCCATTCCAACCGCCTCCATCCCCGTTCCGGCTGACTGCCGCCGGTGATCCGTAGCCTGCGCGCCGCGGTCTCCGCGGTACGGCACTGAAGCTACGGAGGCGTTGTCACGGGGCTGTGCGGGGCAGCCTGCGACGAGCGCTCGGCTGTCCGTCGGTTGTGTAACGGAAGTAGGCCGGGAGTAAAGGAGGGCGGTTGTTCGTCTGGGTATGCGGCGTTCTGGGGGCAGGGAGTCTGTCCGCGGGACGGCCGTCCGCTGTTGCCCGGCTGTGGGACGGCCGGTGTCGTCAGCCCAGCGGGAGGCGGTAGTGGCCGCTCGCCAGGGGCTCCACCAGACCGTCGGCGACCAGCCCGTCCAGGGCGCGGGCACGCTGTACCGGCTCCTCCCACACCCGGTCGAGGGCGGCCTGCGCGACCGGCGCCGTGGCCTCCCGCAACACGGCGAGCAGCCGCCCGCGGACCTGGCGGTCGGTGCCCGCGTACGTCTGGCCGCGGCGCGGCGGCCCGTCGTGCGCGGGCTTTCCGGCCTGCCGCCAGGCGCACAGCGCGGCGATCGGGCACCGGTGGCACGCCTCGTTCTTCGCCGTGCACACCAGTGCGCCGAGCTCCATGGACGCGGCGGCCCAGCGCGCGGCCGTGGACTCGTCCTCGGGCAGCAGGGCGCGCGCGAGCTTGCGCTCGGCGGCGGTGGTGGCGTTCGGCGGGTACTGCACCCCGGTCACGGCCCGCGCGAACACCCGCCGCACGTTCGTGTCGAGGACGGCGTGCCGCTGCCCGTACGCGAACGACGCCACGGCCGCCGCCGTGTACTCGCCGATCCCGGGCAGCGCGAGCAGCTGGGCGTGCTCGGCCGGTACGTCGCCGCCGTGCCGTTCCGTTATGGCGACCGCGGCGCCGTGCAGCCGCAGGGCGCGGCGCGGGTAGCCGAGCCGGCCCCAGGCGCGGACGGCCTCGCCCGGCGCCTCCGCGGCCAGGTCGGCCGGGCGCTGCCAGCGGGCCAGCCACTGCTCGTACACCGGGAGCACCCTGCTCACCGGCGTCTGCTGCAACATGAACTCGCTGACCATCACGCCCCACGGGCCGGCGTCGGGACGCCGCCACGGCAGATCACGGGCGTGCTCGTCGAACCAGTCGATGACCGGCTCGTGCAGCAAGGCGCCGTCGGCGCTGGGCGCCGCGGCGGACGGAGTACGGGGCGTGGGCATGGTGGGTGCAGTCATGGCGTCATCGATCCTGCCACGCTGCACGCCCGACACGGGCCAGCCACGGGGGTGGGTCGTAAGACCTGACGATCGGCAGGGCCTCGCGGCGACCGTGCCGGGGAGGGGGCTGTGCCGGTGAAGGGCGCTGCGCCGGGGAAGGGCGCTGCCCGGTCACCGCCCGGCGCGGCCGGGTACGCCGGATCCATGGCCATAGGTGCAAGCGCCGCGATCGCGAAGGCGCCCGCGGTGTCCCGGCACCACCTCGGCCATCGGGCGACGGCGGGCGACGGTGAACTGGACGCTGGCGGCGTCGGCGACGTCACCGTAAGGGCCGGACGCGGCTCGGGAGTTCACGGTCACGGACGGTAGGCGGTGGCCCGTTGTCGTCACGCCCCGCGACCGCCGGGCCGCCGACACCGCCCCACGTCGGGTGCGGACGGCGGCCGACCGGAATGATGATCAGAGAAAGTGGCGGTCAGGGCGGCGGGTGGGGCAAGGTAAGCGTCGGATCTCTCGTACAGTTTGCGCCGTGGGATCTCTGCGCAATCCGGTCGGGCCGCTTCCCTCCTCCATCTACTGGCGACGGAGGGCCGTCCTGCTGTCCGTGGTCGGTCTGTTGGCCCTGCTGGTCGTCTGGGTGGTGACCCTGCGCGGCGGAGGCGGCGGCGGCAACGGCGGCGGATCCGACGGGAAGGGCCCCGCGCCCTCGATCACTCCGGGACCGAGCAGTTCGGGCCCCGCGATCAGCCAACACCCGGGCGGCCGCGACGAGTCGAGCGGCGGCGGTGACGGGTCCGGCGGCGGCTCGGACGACAATTCAGGCTCCGGTGACTCCAGCGGCTCCGGCGACGGCAGTGGCTCCGACGGCAACTCGGCCGGAGTGGGCGGCGGTTCGGGCGACGGGGCCGCGGGCGGCGGCTCGGGCGAGCAGCTGCCCGCCGGTACGAGTCTGCCCGACTGCACCGCCGGTTCGGTCAAGCTGTCGCTGAGCAGCGTCCACAACGCCTACTCGCCCGGCCAGAAGCCGACCTTCGAAGTGACCGCCAAGAATTCCTCGGGCAGCGACTGCAAGCTCGATCTCGGCGCGAAGGAAACGGTCCTGACGATCACTCAGGCCGACAGCGACGACGACATCTGGACGTCGAGCGACTGCCCCGACGGCTCCGGCAGCCTGCTGCTGCGGGTCCCGGCCGACGGGCACGTGACACACACCGTGGAGTGGGACCGCAAGGCCAGCGCCCCGAAGTGCGCGACCCCCGCGGCGACTTCGGCCTCGGCCGGCACCTACCTGGTCGAAGCCAAGGCCCCCGGCCTGAAGAAGGCCCAGGCGTCCTTCGTCCTGGAGAAGGACTAGGGCGTGTTGCGAAAGTCCCGTCGTTCGCCCGAAGCGCGGCAGGCGGGACTTTCGCAACACGCCCTAGGGGCGCGGCCGGAGCCTCCGCGCCCCGTAGGGGCATGGGCGGTGTCCATGCTGGGTCCATGTGCGGCGCCGCCGCGTGGGCCCGCCCAGCCACTACAGACCCGCGGCCGCCCGGCACGGGGCGAGGCGGCCACCCCAGAACCCGCAGAGGCTCAGACGTACCGCTCGAGGATCGAGGACTCCGCCAGCCGCGACAGCCCCTCGCGGACGCTGCGCGCGCGGGCCTCGCCGACGCCGTCGACCGTCTGGAGGTCGTCGACGCTCGCGGCGAGCAGCTTCTGGAGGCCGCCGAAGTGCTCGACCAGCCGGTCGATGATCGCGCCGGGCAGCCGCGGCACCTTGGCGAGCAGCCGGAAGCCGCGCGGCGAGACGGCGGAGTCCAGGGCCTCGGGGGAGCCGGTGTAGCCCAGCGCCCGCGCGACCGTGGGCATTTCGAGCAGCTCGGCGTGGGAGAGCGCGTCCAGCTCGGCGAGCGCCTCGTCGACCGTGCGCGAGCGCTTGGCGGTCGGCTCCGGCACGTAGTCCCGGACGACGAGCTCGCGCTCGGGCTCGACGCCCGCGATCAGCTCGTCGAGCTGGAGGGCGAGGAGCCGTCCGTCGGTGCCCAGCTCGACCACGTACTCGGCGATCTCGGTGGCGATCCGGCGGACCATCTCCAGGCGCTGGGCGACGGCCGAGACGTCCCGGACGGTGACCAGGTCCTCGATCTCCAGCGCGGAGAGCGTGCCCGCGACCTCGTCGAGGCGGAGCTTGTAGCGCTCCAGGGTGGCGAGGGCCTGGTTGGCCCGGGAGAGGATCGCGGCGGAGTCCTCCAGGACGCGGCGCTGCCCGTCGACGTACAGGGCGATCAGGCGCATCGACTGGGAGACCGAGACGACCGGGAAGCCCACCTGCTTGGAGACGCGGTCCGCGGTGCGGTGGCGGGTGCCGGTCTCCTCGGTGGGGATGGTCGGGTCGGGCACGAGCTGCACGCCGGCCCGCAGGATTTTGGTGATGTCCTTGTCGAGCACGATGCCGCCGTCGAGCTTGCACAGCTCGCGCAGCCGGGTCGCGGTGAACTCGACGTCCAGCACGAAGCCGCCGGTACACATCGCCTCGACCGTCTTGTCCCAGCCGAGCACGATGAGCCCGCCGGTGTTGCCACGGAGGATTCGCTCCAGGCCGTCACGGAGGCCGGTGCCGGGTGCTACGGCGCTCAGTGAGGCGCGCATCAGCCCATCGGCACCGGAGCTCCCACCGGACTTTCCGGGAGCTGCTGCCCGGTCGTTGGCTGCCACTGCACTCCTCCGGTCGCAGGTTTCCAAGCGCCCCCGGTTCGTACGGACGGGCGAGACCTGGGCAAAGTCTACCGGCGCTCTTCCTCGTCCCGTGGGGCGTCTCTGCGACGAGAACGGGGAAGGACCCGCAGCGCGTCGCCCATGTCGGCCACTTCCAGGACCTTCATGCCGGGCGGGACCTTGCCCGGATCGGCCGGGACCAGGGCGTGCGTGAAGCCGAGCCGGTGGGCCTCGGCCAGCCGGCGCTGGACGCCCGTGACCCGTCTGACCTCGCCCGCGAGGCCCACCTCGCCGATCGCGACCAGGTTCTTCGGCAGGGGGGTGTCGCTGGCGGCGGAGGCGAGCGCGAGCGCCACGGCGAGGTCCGCGGCGGGCTCGGAGAGCTTCACCCCGCCGACCGTCGCCGAGTAGATGTCGCGCTTGCCGAGCGCGCTGATCCGGCCGCGCTGCTCCAAGACCGCCAGCATCATCGAGACGCGCGAGGTCTCAAGACCCGAGGTGGTGCGCCGCGGGGAGGGGATCTGCGAGTCGACGGTGAGCGCCTGCACCTCCGCGACCAGGGGGCGGCGGCCCTCCAGGGTGACGGTCAGGCAGGTGCCGGGCACCGGCTCGGCGCGCCGGGTCAGGAACAGGCCGCTGGGGTCGGCGAGGCCGGTGATGCCCTCGTCGTGCAGCTCGAAGCAGCCGACCTCGTCCGTCGTCCCGTACCGGTTCTTGACGCCGCGGACCAGGCGCAGGCGGGCGTGCCGGTCGCCCTCGAAGTGCAGCACCACGTCGACCAGGTGCTCCAGCAGGCGGGGGCCCGCGATCGCGCCGTCCTTGGTGACATGGCCGACCAGCAGCGTGGACATGCCGCGTTCCTTGGAGGCGCGGATCAGGGCGCCGGCGACCTCGCGGACCTGGGCCATGCCGCCCGGAGCGCCGTCGATCTCCGGGGAGGCGACGGTCTGCACCGAGTCGAGGATGAGCAGGGACGGCTTCACCGCGTCCAAGTGGCCGAGAACGGCGGCCAGATCGGTCTCGGCGGCCAGATACAGGTGGTCGTCGATCGCCTTGATGCGGTCGGCGCGCAGCCGGACCTGGCTCGCCGACTCCTCGCCCGTCACGTACAGCGTGCGGTGCTCGTCGCTGGCCGACTTGGCCGCCACGTCAAGGAGCAGCGTGGACTTGCCGACGCCGGGCTCGCCCGCGAGCAGGACGACCGCGCCGGGGACGAGACCGCCGCCGAGCACCCGGTCAAGCTCCGGCACGCCCGTGGTGCGGGCGGTGGCCTGGCGGCCGTCGACCTGGCCGATGGGCACCGCGGAGGTGGTGACCCGGCCCGGAGCCGTCGTACGCACGGCGGGCGCGCCGTACTCCTCGACCGTGCCCCAGGCCTGGCACTCGGGGCAGCGGCCGAGCCACTTGGCCGTCTGCCAGCCGCATTCGGTGCAGCGGTAGGACGGCCGGTCCTTCGCGGGTTTCGTACGGGCAGCCATGCACGGAACCGTAGCCGAGCCCACTGACAACCGGACCGGCCCCGCCCGCCCGTCGCCCCCGGTGACAGCCTGGGCCACGGTATGAGGGGCCGGTGTCCTCTTATGAGGGATCGTTTCACCCGTATGGATTAAATGCGCTCAAGGCGGCGGAAGCGGCCACCATCGGGCGCCTACGGTCGCACGGGTGATGAGCAGCAGTCCCGAAACCTTCACGCACACGACCGGCGCGCACCGGGCGTACGGAGACGCACGCAAGCGGGGTGCCGCGCCGCGTGGCGCGTCCTCCCGCACGCCGGCCCAGCGCCCACCCGCGCGCTACGAGCCCTTCCTGGACGGCTTGTTCACCTACTGCCTGTCGGTGCTGTGCGACCACGACGCCGCCACGGCCGTCCTGGGCGACGCCCTCGCCCTGGCCGAGCGGCGCGGCGGGCGCGGACCGCAGTCCCCGGACGACCGCAGGGCCTGGCTGTACGCCCTCGCGCGCTGGGCCTGCCTGCGCAGGCTCGCCGAGACCCGGCGCCACCGCCAGGCGGCGCACGCGGCAGGAGGCCGCCCCGATTCCGAGGCGGAGCGGAAGGCCGCCGCCGACCGGCGGGCGGCCCAGGCGCTCACCGTGCCGTCGGAGGAGGCCCAGCGCCGCCGCCGCGAACTCGCCCTGCTGGCCTGGCCGGAGGCGGCCGGCACCACGCCCGAGCAGCGCGAGGCGCTGGAGCTCGCCGTGCGCCACCAGCTCACCGCCGCCGAGGTCGCCGCCGTCGTCGGCCTGGACCCGGCCCGCGCGCGCGAACTGCTCGCCGGCGCCGCCTGCGAGGTGGAACGCACGCGCGCCGCCCTCGCCGTGGTCGGCACCGGCACCTGCCCAGGCGTCGCCCGCCTCACCGGCGACCACCAGCTCGTACTGAGCAGCACGCTGCGCCGCGAACTGGTCCGGCACGTCGACGACTGCCCGCGCTGCCGCCGCACGGCCGAGCGCGCGGTGCCCGGCACCTGGCCCGGCACCAGCGTCACCCCGGACGCGCTGCCCGTGGTGACGGCCCCGCGCGCGGACGTGCGCTTCGCCATGGAGCACGTCCCGCGCGCGCGGGGCGGCGCGCCGCGCTTCGACCGGCGCGGCTTCCCGATGGACCCCAAGGACCACGCCGCGCGAAGGCACCGGCTGCGCGCGCGTGCCGTGACCACCACGGTGGTCGCCACCGTCGTCGCCGCGCCGGTGCTAGCCCTCTGGGCGGCCTACCGGGGAGCGCCCATGACCGGGGAGGGCGAGGACGGCCGCGCGGTCAGCGCCAGCGAGGCGACCGGCCCCGACGGCGAGGGATCCGGCTACGAGAACGCGGGCAACGCGGGCGCGCACTCCGACGACCGCCTCCCCGGGGCCGGCCCGTCGTCGGACGTCTCCGTGGAGGTCGTCGGCGAGGGCGCGGGCGTGGCCGGACGGCTCTCCGTCACGGCCGCGGGCAGCGGCGGCACCACGCTCATCACACTGACGTCGTCCGCCGCCGAGCCCCTGCGCTGGTCGGCGTCGACCGCTGCTTCCTGGCTGTACCTGAGCAGGTCCACCGGCACCCTCGCCCCCGGCGAGACACTGACGATCAAGGTGTACGTGGACCATCTGCGCGAGCCGGTCGGCGCGTGGAGCGCGCGCGTGGCCGTCGCCCCGGCGGGCGCGGTCGTCACGATCCGGGGTCACGGCACCGCGCGCCCGTCCCACCCGGACCCGAACCCGGGCCCTCCGAAGCCCTCGGACCCGCACTCGTCGGAACCCGCACCGGGCACCCCGACACCCCCGACCAGCCGGCCGCCCACACCCACACCCACACCGACCCCCACGCCCACACCGACCCCCACGGACCCGAGCGGCGGCTCGAGCCCGTCCGACGGCACCGCCGACCCGAGCCCCTCCTAGCAGGGACCGGGCTCAGCCGGCGGGGTCCGCGGGATGCGCCGCCACCAGCGGGAGCTGCGAGGCCAGCCGCTGCTCGCAGAGCTCGACCAGCCGGTCGTAACCGGCCTTGCCCATCAGCTCGGTGAGTTCCGGGCGGTAGGAGACGTACACCGGGTCGCCCGCGCCGTGCGCCGAGGTCGCCGAGGTGCACCACCAGTGCAGGTCGTGGCCGCCCGGACCCCAGCCGCGCCGGTCGTACTCGCCGATGGACACCTGGAGCACGCGGGTGTCGTCGGGCCGGTCGATCCACTCGTAGGTCCGGCGCACGGGGAGCTGCCAGCAGACGTCCGGCTTGGTCTCCAGCGGCTCCCGGCCCTCCTTGAGCGCCAGGATGTGCAGCGAGCAGCCCATGCCGCCGGCGAAACCGGGCCGGTTCTGGAAGATGCAGGAGCCCTGGAACGGACGGGTCTGCCGCTCGCCGTCCTCACTCTCGGAGACCCAGCCGGTCTCCGTACCCACGGCGTGGTTCTGCCAGATGTCCGGCGTGAGCCGCGCCACGTACCCGGCCACGCGCTGTTCGTCCTCCTCGTCGGAGAAGTGCGCACCCAGCGTGCAGCAGCCGTCGTCGGCCCGGCCCGCCTGGATGCCCTGGCAGCCGCTCCCGAAGATGCAGTTCCACCGAGAGGTCAGCCATGTCAGGTCACAGCGGAACACCTGCTCGTCATCGGCAGGATCCGGGAACTCCACCCAGGCACGGGCGAAGTCGAGCCCCTGCTCGTCGGCCACCCGCGACTTCTTCTTCACCTTGGCCACCTTCGCCGGGGAAGAACCCCCCGACCCTCCTGCCTCCTGGGATCCCCCGAACCCCTTGGTGCTTTTGTCGGCCTTCGCCTTTTTCGTCTTTGGCACCCGTCCAGGGTAAGTCGCCCAAGGCCGCTCCGGGGACTGCCGAGGCGGCCTTGGGCAGTAGCGTTCCGTACATGAGACTCGGTGTCCTCGACGTTGGCTCGAACACGGTGCATCTGCTCGTGGTGGACGCGCACCACGGCGCGCGCCCCCTGCCCGCGCACTCGCACAAGGTGGAACTGCGGCTGGCGCAGCTCCTGGACGAGGACGGCGCCATCGGCGCCGACGGCGTGGAAAGACTCGTAGCCGTCGTCCGGGAGGCGCTGGAAGCGGCCGAGGACAAGGGTGTCGAGGACGTGCTGCCGTTCGCGACGTCCGCGGTGCGCGAGGCGACCAACGCCGACGACGTACTGGCCCGCGTACAGGCCGAGACCGGCATAGCCCTCCAGGTCCTCACCGGCCCCGAGGAGGCGCGGCTCACCTTCCTCGCCGCCCGCCGCTGGTTCGGCTGGTCGGCCGGGAAGCTGCTGGTCCTGGACATCGGCGGCGGTTCGCTGGAGATCGCGTACGGGATGGACGAGGAGCCGGACGCCGCGGTGTCGCTGCCGCTGGGCGCCGGACGGCTCACCGCGGGCTGGCTGCCCGGGGACCCGCCCGACCCGGCCGACATCAAGGCGCTGCGCAGACATGTCCGGGCACAGATCGCCCGTACGGTCGGCGAGTTCAGCCGCTTCGGCGCCCCCGACCACGTGGTCGCCACCTCCAAGACCTTCAAACAGCTCGCCCGGCTCGCCGGCGCCGCCCGCTCCACCGAGGGCATCTACGCCCAGCGGGAGCTGAAGCGGGAGTCCCTGGAGGGCTGGGTCCCCCGGCTCGCCGGTATGACGGTCGCCGAACGCGCCGAACTCCCCGGCGTCTCCGAGGGCCGCGCGGCCCAGCTCCTCGCGGGCGCGCTGGTGGCCGAGGGAGCCATGGACCTCTTCGGCGTGGAGACGGTGGAGATCTGTCCCTGGGCCCTGCGCGAGGGCGTCATCCTGCGCAGCCTGGACCACATGACGACGCACGACAGGGACGACCACGTGCGGGTCGCGGCGACGAGCACGTGAGCCCGGAGCACCCCGGTCCCCGGCCGATGTGACCGACTCGACATCCCGGACCGCAGGATCCCGCGGAACCCCAGGCGATCCGGTGCCGGAACCCGCCGGCAAGCGGTGCCACCCCTTCCGCGGGAACGTGCCCAGCTCCCGCCCGCGAAGGCATCCCCGCCCGCCCCCCGGCCCGGCCCCGTACGCTGTCCCCGTGGCAGAACCAGTGGTGCGCATCCCGGATGCGAAGGTCGCGCTCTCCACGGCCTCCGTGTATCCGGAGTCGACGGCGACGGCCTTCGAGATCGCCGCGCGCCTCGGCTACGACGGCGTCGAGGTCATGGTCTGGACCGACCCGGTCAGCCAGGACATCGAGGCGCTGCGCAGACTCAGCGACTACCACCGGATCCCGATCCTCGCGGTCCACGCACCCTGTCTGCTGATCACCCAGCGCGTGTGGTCCACCGACCCGTGGACCAAGCTCCAGCGCGCCCGTGCCGCCGCGGAGAAGCTCGACGCGGGCACCGTCGTCGTACACCCCCCGTTCCGCTGGCAGCGCCAGTACGCCCGTGACTTCGTGAACGGCGTCTGGCGCATGGCGAACGAGACCGACGTGCGGTTCGCCGTCGAGAACATGTACCCCTGGCGCTACCGCGACCGCGAGATGCTGGCGTACGCGCCCGACTGGGACGTGACCAAAGAGGACTACCGGCACTTCACCATCGACCTCAGTCACACGGCGACGGCCCGCACCGAGGCCCTGCAGATGGCCGCCCGCATGGGCGACCGCCTCGGCCACGTCCACCTCGCCGACGGCAACGGCTCGAACAAGGACGAGCACCTGGTCCCCGGCCGAGGCACCCAGCCCTGCGCGGAACTCCTCGAAGGCCTGGCGGCCACAGGCTTCGACGGCCACGTCGTCATCGAGGTCAACACTCGCCGAGCCATGTCCGGCGCGGAGCGCGAGGCCGACCTGGCGGAGGCCCTGGCCTTCACCCGCCTCCACCTCGCCTCGGCGGTCAAGGTGCCCAGGCCGTGACCGCCGCGGCCCCCACCCCGCGCCGCCGGGGCAGGCCCTCCCGTACCCAGACGGCGACGACCCCCG
Organism: Streptomyces sp. NPDC059785; assembly: GCF_042732375.1. Classification (NCBI taxonomy): domain Bacteria; kingdom Bacillati; phylum Actinomycetota; class Actinomycetes; order Kitasatosporales; family Streptomycetaceae; genus Streptomyces; species Streptomyces sp. NPDC059785. Next base: position 13,199 of record NZ_JBHWHV010000032.1, on the reverse strand, counting down.
CGACCCGCGACATGATCCTCGCGGCGGCCCGCGAGGAGTTCTCGGCACGCGGCTACGACAAAACGTCGGTCCGAGGCATCGCCAAAACGGCAGGCGTCGACTCAGCCCTCGTCCACCACTACTTCGGCACCAAGGAGCAGGTCTTCGAGGCAGCGGTCGAGGTCGCCTTCGCCCCCGCCCTGAACGCCTCGGGCACCCTGGACGAGGGCCCCGTGGACACCATCGGCGAACGCCTGACCCGCTTCGTCTTCGGCGTCTGGGAGAACCCCGTCACACGGGCGCCCCTGCTCGCGATCGTCCGCTCCGCCGTGAACAACGAGGCCGCCGCAACGGTCTTCCGCCGCCTGATCGCAACCCAACTACTGCGCCGCGTCACCCGCCGACTCGACGTCCCCGACGCCGAACTCAGAGCCGAACTGGCCGCGGCCCAACTGGTAGGCGTGGCAATGCTCCGCTACGTGATCCGCATAGAGCCCCTGGCCGGGACAGACGCGGAACGCATCATCGAAAGAGTGGCCCCGGTGGTGCAGAACCACTTGACGGCCCCGTAGGGAAAGCCGCGACCCGCAGCCGTCGACGGACGGAAGGGACCGTGGCCGACGGTCCACGCCCCGCAGCCGCGATCGCGCGGATGTACCGGCACGGCCCCGACCCACCCACCACAGGGCGGACGCGCCACAGCCGACGGACGCCCCGCTCACAGCCCGCAACCCGAGACGCCCGTCCCGCATTCCGGACACAGGGTCCGAATCGTGGAGCGCGAGGCGTAGGCTCGACCCCTGTCACAACTCTCCGAAGGAGCGAGCGACGATGCCCGAGCTGAGGTCCCGCACAGTCACCCACGGCCGCAACATGGCGGGCGCCCGCGCCCTTATGCGCGCCTCCGGTGTACCGGGCGCGGACATCGGCCGCAAGCCGATCATCGCGGTCGCCAACAGCTTCACCGAGTTCGTCCCGGGCCACACCCACCTCCAGCCGGTCGGCCGCATCGTCTCCGAGGCGATCACCCAGGCCGGCGGCATCCCGCGCGAGTTCAACACCATCGCGGTCGACGACGGCATCGCGATGGGCCACGGCGGCATGCTCTACAGCCTGCCTTCCCGCGACCTGATCGCGGACAGCGTCGAGTACATGGTGGAAGCCCACTGCGCCGACGCCCTGGTCTGCATCTCCAACTGCGACAAGATCACCCCGGGCATGCTGATGGCGGCGCTCCGCCTGAACATCCCCACGGTCTTCGTCTCCGGCGGCCCCATGGAGTCCGGCCGCGCCACGCTCGTCGACGGCACGGTCCGCACCCTCGACCTGGTCGACGCGATCTCCGACGCCGTGAACGACAAGATCTCGGACGAGGACATCCTCCGTATCGAGGAGAACGCCTGCCCGACCTGCGGCAGCTGCTCCGGCATGTTCACGGCCAACTCCATGAACTGTCTCACCGAGGCGATCGGCCTGTCCCTCCCGGGCAACGGCTCCGTCCTCGCCACGCACACCGCCCGCAAGGCCCTGTACGAGAACGCGGCCCGCACGGTGATGGACATCACCCGCCGCTACTACGAGCAGGACGACGAGACGGTCCTGCCGCGCAACGTCGCCTCGATCGCCGCCTTCGAGAACGCGATGGCGCTGGACATCGCGATGGGCGGCTCGACCAACACGATCCTGCACCTGCTGGCCGCGGCCCAGGAGGCGGGCGTCCCGTTCGGCCTGGAGGAGATCGACGCGGTCTCCCGCCGCGTGCCCTGCCTGGCCAAGGTCGCCCCGAACGTGGCGAAGGACCGCACGTACTACATGGAGGACGTGCACCGCGCGGGCGGCATCCCCGCCCTCCTGGGCGAACTGCACAGGGCGGGCCTGCTCAACGAGGACGTGCACTCGGTCCACAGCCCGTCCCTCTCGGACTGGCTCAAGACGTGGGACGTCCGCGGCGGCTCCCCGTCCCCCGAGGCGGTCGAGCTGTGGCACGCGGCCCCCGGCTGCGTCCGCTCCGCCGAGGCATTCTCCCAGTCCGAGCGCTGGGAGGCACTGGACACGGACGCCGAGAACGGCTGCATCCGCTCGCTGGAGCACGCGTACTCCAAGGACGGCGGCCTGGCGGTGCTCAGGGGCAACCTCGCCGTGGACGGCTGCGTCGTGAAGACGGCGGGCGTCGACGAGTCGATCTGGACGTTCGAGGGCCCGGCGGTGGTCTGCGAGTCGCAGGAGCAGGCGGTCGAGAAGATCCTCAACAAACAGATCACGCACGGCGACGTCGTCGTGATCCGTTACGAGGGTCCCAAGGGCGGCCCGGGCATGCAGGAGATGCTGTACCCCACGTCGTTCCTCAAGGGCCGCGGCCTGGGCAAGACGTGCGCGCTGGTCACGGACGGCCGCTTCTCCGGCGGTACGTCGGGCCTGTCGATCGGCCACGCCTCGCCGGAGGCGGCGTCCGGCGGCACGATCGCGCTGGTCGAGGACGGCGACCGCATCCGCATCGACATCCCGAACCGCACGATCGAGCTGCTGGTGGACGACGCGGAGCTGGCCCGCCGCGACGAGGCCCTGAACGGCACGTACGCGCCGGCCGACCGTGACCGCAAGGTCTCCGTCGCGCTGCGGGCGTACGCGGCGATGGCGACGAGCGCGGACAAGGGCGCGGTGAGGGACGTCACGAGGCTGTCTTAAGCCCAGCGCACCCACCACAGCGCACCGGAGTCACAGCGCACCGGATTCGCAGCGCACCGGAGTCAAAGCGTCCCCCGCCACCCCTCGGGATCGTCCGCGCCCACGGCGAAGACGGTCCCGTCGGGGGCGCTCCCGTAGACCCGCCCGTCGCCCACCGAGGGCGTGGGCAGATCGGCGACGACCCGGTCGGACTGCGCGGACATCCGTACCCCGGTCTGCCCGAGCAGCTTGCCCGTCCGGGCGTCGACGGCGAGCAGCCGCCCGTCGGGCGAGCTGAAGTACACGTGCCGGGAGTCGGCGGCGGGCATCGACCCCAGGCTGACGGAGGTCTCGAGCCGCCACCGCTGCTTCAGCGCGTCGAGGTCGACGGCGACCATGCCGCCACCGGCGGCCAGCAGATACACGGTGTCCTTCAGCACCGTGGCCTGCGCCTGCGGAAGCGCCACGGGCAGCTTCACCCGGCGAGCCTTCTCCGCCGCCGGGTCGTAACGCACCACGACGTCCGTCTGGTCGTACTTGTCGGTCCCGGTGAGGACGAGTTCGTCCCCGAGCGTGCCGACGGGGGCGAGCGTGCCGTCCAGCTCGGTGTCCCAGCGCACGTCCCCGGTCTCCGGGTCGACCGCGGTGATCCGCGTGGTGGACCCGTCGGACGAGGTGGTCGTGGCGTAGGCGGGCCCGCCGCCGGGGAAGGCGGCGAAGACGGGGGTGGTGTACCCGGTCAGCCGCCGGGTCCAGCGGATCTTGCCGGTGGCGCCGTCCACCCCGGTGGCGGTCCCGTCGGCGCTGGTCAGCAGCACTGTGCCACCGGCGTGCTCCAGGGTGCCGTACGGCGCCAGGCCGAGCGACCACCGCCGCTTGCCGGTCTCCGGGGCGAACGCTTCGAGGCGCCTGCCGGACCGGGTCACGACGTGCACGAGACCGCCGGAGACGACGGGCCGCGGAACCGTGTCCTGCACCTCGTCGAAGGCGTGCCGCCAGAGCACCTTCCCGTCGGAGGGATCGAGCGCGGACAGCAGCCCGCGCTGCGCGCAGAAGAGCTTGCCCGCACCGTGCGCACACTGCGGAAGCCCGTCCGCGCCGTCGACCCCGTCGGCCCCGGCCCCCGGTTTCGTGTCCCAGGCGGCATGGGCCTGGGCGACGGCGGCGGGCGCGGACCGCTGCCCGCTGTCCTTGGGTGAGGCGGGACTGGGCGTGGCGAGCCACTGGGAGCTCACGAGCGCACCGGCCACGACGAGGGCGAGGACACCGCCTGCCGCCACCAGCGGCTTGCGCACACGCCGCTGCCCCCCGGCCTCCCGGACGTGGGTGGAAGCCTCCCGACCACCTGTGCCACCGGAACCCGCACCACCCGAACCCTCTTTACTGCCCGAGCCATTTCCACCACCCGAGCCATTTCCACCACCCGAGCCCCCGCCATCACCACCCGAGCCCCCGCCATCACCACCCGAGCCCCCGCCATCACCACTCAGAACATCCCGCTGAGCAGGTATGAACGCCTGGGTGTCGTAAGAGGCGGCCACGGAGCGCAGCTCGCGCATGAGCTCGTCGGGGGTGGGCCGGTCCTCCGGCTCCTTGGCGAGGCAGCGGGTGACGAGCGGTGCGAGGTTCTCCGGTACGCCGGTCAAGTCGGCCTCGTCGTGCACGACTTGGTAGGCGACGATGTACGGACTGTCGGAGTCGAAGGGCCCGCGGCCGGTCGCCGCGTGCACCATCACCGACCCCAGGGCGAAGATGTCCGCGGCCGGCCCCACCTGCCGCGGCCGCCGGAACTGCTCGGGCGCCATGAAGGGCGGCGTGCCGATCAGCTTCCCGGTCTCGGTGCGCAGCTCGCTGTCGGATGGCCGGGAAATACCGAAGTCGATGACCTTGGGCCCGTCCTCGGCGAGCAGCACGTTGCTCGGCTTGAGGTCGCGGTGGACGACACCCACACGGTGGATGTCGCGCAGCGCCTCGGCGAGCCCCGCCATCAGCCGGCGCAGCTGTCCGGGCGGCATCGGACCGTTCCGCTTCACATGCTCGGCGAGGGTGGGCCCCGGGATGTACAGCGTCGCCATCCAGGGCCGCTCACCGTCGGCGTCGGCGTCGACGACGGGCGCGGTGAAGGCACCGCTCACCCTGCGCGCGGCCGCGATCTCCTGTCGGAAACGCCCTCTGAACTCGGGATCCTTGGCGAACTCGGCGTGCACGACCTTGACCGCGAGGCGCAGCCCCGAACCACTGCGGGCGAGGTGGACGACGCCCATGCCGCCCGAACCGAGGCGCTCCTCAAGGCGGTAGTGACCGGCGTACCGGGGAAGTTCCGCTTCCGCGTCAGTGCCGGTGTCCCGCTGTGGCGCCATGGACCCACCCCCGTGCTGTTCGTCGCTGTTCGTCCGCGCGCACGACGCACGGAGCCTAGTCGAAGTCTCGTCGCGGACAGAGGCGGCTTGCTAGCCTCCGCGTGCGACATGGGCACACCAACACATTTGGCGTGATCCAGTTCTTCCACAACCAACGGGGGAGGCCGACATGGCCATCGACAGCACGGAAACCCAGCCCGAACCGCAGCCCGAGACCCAGACCGAGACCCAGCTCCAGACCGACACCCAGGTGCTGGCGGCAGCGGCACAGGTCACCTACTACACCACCGCACCGGTCACCCTGAACGTCCGCAGCGGCCCCGGCACCGGCTACAGCATCGTCCGCACCCTGCCCGGCAGCTCGCGGGTGCCGATCGTCTGCCAGCGCCCGGGAACGACCGTGAGCGGCACGTACGGTACGTCGAACATCTGGGACAACATCGCGAGCGGCCAGTACATCTCGGACGCCTACGTGAAGACGGGCAGCGACGGCTACGTGGCCGCCCGCTGCTCCTGACCCCTGCTAAGCCCTGCTGAGCACGGCTGACCCCTGCTGAGCACGGCCGAGCACGGCGGGCCGGGGCCCCGCGGCGGAACCGGGCGATAATCGACGCGTGAGCGACGAGACCCAGCCCGGCACCCCCGCGGGCCCCCAGCCCGAACCCATCCGCTTCTTCGGAACCACGTGGGTGCGGCACGACGGCGGGTACGCGGCCCGCCGCGCGGGCGTGGCCGCCGGCTCCCTCGTCGCCGCGGCCGCCGCCTGCTTCGTACTGCGTTTCGCCTACGAGGGCCTGACCATCGCCGACGTGGGCAAGCCGGTGACGCTGCTGGTCGTCGTCATGTTCGCGGTGTGCAGCGCGCTCGCGTTCCGGCACACCTGGGAGGGCTTCGCCAAGCGCCACGACCCCGGCCGGCAGGCGTCGCTGCGCGGCCTGCTCGCGATCGGCTTCATCGGCTCCCTCCTGGCCTACTTCGTCCGCTCGCTCACCGAGGCCCCGGGCGAACGGCTGCACCGCCGGGAGTACGAGACGGCGCGCGAGCAGTACGAGCGCCGCAGCAGCCGCCGCACGAAGAACCCGTCGAAGAAGCGCCGCTGACCCGCGCCGCCGCGCTCACCGGCACACCCCACTCACCAGCACCCCCAGGCGTCCTCCCGCTCACCCCCCACACGAGCCACCATGGACGTATGACCACCGCCCACAACCGCAACCAATCCGACCACCCCGACCACCCCGACCACCCCGACCACCCCGACCACCCCGACCACCCCGACCACCCCGACCACCCCGGCCACCCCGGCCACCCCGACGACCTCCGCACCGCCCGAGCGCACTCCTTCAACGCCGCGGCGGCGCAGTACGCGGCGAACCGCCCCGACTACCCGCCCGCGCTCTTCGACGCGGTCGAGGAGCTGGCGGGCCGGCCGCTCGCCGGAGCGAGGGTGGCCGACGTGGGCGCGGGCACGGGCATCGCGACCGCCCTGCTCCACGCGCGGGGCGCGAACGTGGTCGCCGTGGAGCCCGGCGCGGGCATGGCGGCCGAGTTCCGCCGCAGGCTCCCGGCCGTACCGATCCTGCGCGGCGACGGCAACGCGCTCCCGCTCGCCGACGCCTCCGCCGACTTCCTCACGTACGCCCAGTCCTGGCACTGGACCGAACCGGCCCGCTCGGTCCCGGAGGCGCTGCGGGTGCTGCGTCCGGGCGGCGCGCTGGCCCTGTGGTGGAACACGGACGCGCGGGACGTGCCGTGGATCGCCGCGCAGGCCAGGCGTCTGGAACACCGCCTCGGCACCGGCAAGGGCACCATCGGCCCGCGCGCGGAGGCCGCGTTCACCGGCGCTGCGCACGTCCCGGACTTCGCGTTCCGCCGGGTCCGCTGGAGCCGTACCGTTTCGGTCGGCACGCACCTGGCGAACCTCGGCAGCCACTCGATCTTCCTCGTCCTCGGCGAGGAGGACAGGTCCGCCTTCCTCGCCGAGGAGCGCGACCACCTCCTGGAGGTCTTCCCGGAGGGCCTGGTCGAGGAGGTCTACGACGTCCTGTTGATCGTGGCCGTGCCCGAGCCCGAGCCCGTGTCCGCAGCCACCGACCCCGACTCCGACCCCGATCCCGCCTCCCACTCCTGACCGCGGGCGGCGGTCCAGCCCTCAAGGGCCGCCGCACACGCGTGGTCCACGTGCCGCAGCCCGCCGAGATCGAGGCGTACGTCGCGATCGTGCGGCAGCGCTTCCAGCGCGTCGAGCAGCTTCGGCAGCCGGAGGAAGGTCGCGTGCCCCGCGACCCGTACGACCAGCCCGGCGTCGCCCCGGTCCTCGGTCTCCACGTGGACGTGGCTGGTGTCCCAGGCGGTCTTGGCGACGGCGAGCGCGAGCCCGACCAGCACGCCCTGGAAGAGGTCCCCGGCCACGATCGCCACGGCGGTCACGGCCAGCACGACCACCTCGCCCCGGTGCGTGCGCCACAACGGCGCCAGTTCCCGTACCGGCACCAGTTTGCAGCCCGCGTGCACGAGCAGCCCGGCCAGTGCCGCGACCGGGATCACCCCGAGCGCGGCGGGCAGTGCGGCGACGAACACCAGCAGCCACACGCCGTGCAGGACCCGCGACAGCTTCGTCCGCGCCCCGGCCCGTACGTTCGCCGAACTGCGTACGATCACCGCGGTCATCGGCAGCGCACCGAGCACCCCGCAGACCGTGTTCCCGGTGCCCTGCGCGATCAGCTCCCGGTCGTAGTCGGTACGCGGCCCGTCGTGCAGCCGGTCCACGGCCGCCGCGCTGAACAGGGTCTCGGCCGACGAGATCAGCGCGAACGCCAGCACCGTGCCGAGCGCGCCGACTTCCGTGAGCCGGCCCAGCTCCGCGGCGGACGGCGAGTGCACCGCCGCGAGGAGCCCGTGCACCTCGACCCGGCGCACCGGCAGGTCGAACAGCGCGGTCGCCGCCGAGGCGAGCGCCACCGCGGGCAACGGCGCCGGCACCGTACGCGCCCCGCGCTCCCAGCGCGGCCAGAGCACCAGCACCAGGACGGTGCCGCCGCCGACCGCGAGCGCCACGGGATCGGCGGCGGCGGGCAGCGCGAGCAGCCCGGCCAGCTTCTCCGGCCCGCTCGCGGGCGTCGCCGTGTCACCGAGCGCGTAAACCTGCCCGGCGACGATCACCAGCCCGATCCCGGCGAGCATCCCCTGCACGACGGCGACGGACACGGCCCGGAACCACCGCCCGAGCCGCAGCGCGCCCAGTGCGAGCTGCACCAGACCCGCGCCGAGCACGAGCACCCCGAGCGCCTGGACCCCGTACTCCCGCACGGCCTCGTAGACCAGGACGGTCAGGCCCGCGGCGGGCCCGCTCACCTGGAGGCTGCTGCCGGGCAGCGCCCCGGCCACCAGGCCGCCGGCGATTCCGGTCACCAGACCCAGTTCGGCGGGCACGCCGGAGGCGACGGCGACGCCCACGCAGAGCGGCAGCGCCACGAGGAAGACGACGAGGGACGCGGTGACGTCGGCGCGCCACGGGAGGGCGCGTATACGGGAGGGGAGCACGCGGACGCGCTGGACGGCCGGGCGGGATCGACGGGCTGGACTTGGTTGAGCGGTTCGGTTCCTGCGCGTGATGCGGATCCTGCGCATGAGCGGCACCTCCGTGAGCGAACGGGAGATGCGTGGGCCGCCGCGCCAGGGGGAGGACGCGGCAGGGCGCCGGCCCGCCGACCGTTCCCCACGACCGGCACGACGAGCACGGCGGACGCGCCCGGCATATGACCAGGCACTGAAATCCATTGTCAGGTGCGGTAGTCGGGATCGCACCCTTCGCCCGTTACGGACAGGTGAACGCGGAAGCGTACGCGGCGCATCTCCACGGAACGCCCCCTTCCGATCACTCCGCCACGCGCCTGCGCCCACCACCGCGCCCGGCTTGACGGGGCGGTATGAAGGCGCGCCATAATCATCACATGATGAATATAAAGCGCCGTCCACCGGACGACGCGTCCCAGCCACCGCACGCCGTCAGCTCCCAGCCACCGCAGGCCATCCGTGCCGAAGCCCTCACCGTCGTCCGCGGTCCCCGCACCGTCCTGCGCGGACTCGACTTCACCGTGCCGCGCGGACAGATCACCGGCCTGCTGGGCCCGTCCGGCTGCGGCAAGTCGACCCTGATGCGCGCCGTCGTCGGCACCCAGGCCAAGGTCTCCGGCACCCTCGACGTCCTGGGCCGCCCCGCGGGCGCCGCCGCCCTCCGCTCCCGCATCGGCTACGTCACCCAGGCCCCCTCCGTCTACGACGACCTGACCGTCCGCCAGAACCTGGACTACTTCGCCGCGGTCCTCGACCCCGGAGGCGCCGCCGCCGACCGCCGCCGCGAACACGTCACCCGCGCCATCGCCGACGTCGACCTCACCTCGCACGCCGACGCGCTGGCCGGCAACCTCTCCGGCGGCCAGCGCAACCGCGTCTCCCTCGCCGTCGCGCTCCTCGGCACCCCCGAACTCCTCGTCCTCGACGAGCCCACCGTCGGCCTCGATCCCGTCCTGCGCCGCGACCTGTGGGACCTCTTCCACGCCATCGCCGCCGACCGGGGCGCCACCCTCCTCGTCTCCTCGCACGTCATGGACGAGGCCGAGCGCTGCCACCGCCTGCTGCTGATGCGCGAGGGCGAGATCCTGGCCGACGACAGCCCCGGGGCCCTGCGCGACCGCACCGGCTGCGACACCGTGGAAGCCGCCTTCCTCCGCCTGGTCGACGAAGCCGCCGCGTCCGATCCCCGAGGCATGAGCTCCGGCGACCGGCCGGACAATGCCCAAGGCATGAGCTCCGGCGACCGGCCGGACAAGGAGACCGCCCGATGAGCGCCGTCAACCTCTCCCGCACCACCGCCACCGCGACCCGCGTGCTGCGCCAGCTCCGCCACGACCCCCGCACCGTGGCCCTGATGATCCTGGTCCCGTGCGTGATGCTCCTGCTGCTGCGCTACGTCTTCGACGGCAGCCCGGGCACCTTCGACTCCATCGGCGCGTCCCTGCTCGGGATCTTCCCGCTGATCACGATGTTCCTCGTCACCTCCATCGCCACCCTGCGCGAACGCACCTCCGGCACCCTCGAACGGCTCCTCGCCATGCCCCTGGGCAAGGGCGACCTCATCGCCGGTTACGCCCTCGCCTTCGGCGCCGTGGCGGTCGTCCAGTCGGTGCTGGCCACCGCGCTCGCCGTCTGGGCCCTCGGCCTGGACGTCACGGGCTCGCCCTGGCTCCTGCTCCTCGTCGCCCTGCTCGACGCGCTGCTGGGCACGGCCCTCGGCCTCTTCGTCTCGGCGTTCGCGGCGTCGGAGTTCCAGGCGGTCCAGTTCATGCCGGCGGTGATCTTCCCGCAGCTCCTCCTCTGCGGCCTGTTCACCCCGCGCGACAAGATGCACCCCGCCCTCGAAACGATCTCCGACGTCCTGCCCATGTCCTACGCGGTCGACGGCATGAACGAGGTGCTGAAACACACCGACATGACCGCCACGTTCGTACGCGACGCCCTGATCGTCGCGGGCTGCGCCCTGCTGGTCCTGTGCCTGGGCGCCGCGACCCTGCGCCGCCGGACGGCGTGACGCACCGCCGTACGCGCCCCGTCCGCCCACCGGACGTCCGAGCCGCGCCCGCACCCCCGGTGCGAGGATGAACCCCGGACGACGCACACCCGGGAGGGCACCCGCACATGAGCCAGAAAGTCGCAGTCCTCGGTACCGGCAAGATCGGTGAAGCCCTGCTCAGCGGAATGATCGGAGCCGGCTGGGCCCGCGCCGATCTGCTGGTCACCGCCCGCCGCCCGGAGCGCGCCGCGGAGCTGCGGGAGCGCCACGGGGTCACGCCGGTCGGCAACGCCGAGGCGGCCAAGTCCGCCGACACCCTGATCCTCACGGTCAAGCCCCAGGACATGGGCACCCTGCTCGACGAACTCGCCCCGCACGTCCCCGCCGACCGTCTGGTCATCAGCGGCGCGGCGGGCATCCCCACCTCGTTCTTCGAGGAACGCCTGACCACCGGCACGCCCGTGGTCCGGGTCATGACGAACACCCCCGCCCTCGTCGACGAGGCCATGTCGGTCATCTCCGCGGGCACCCACGCCACCGCGGCCCACCTCGCCCACACCGAGGAGATCTTCGGCGCGGTCGGCAAGACCCTCCGGGTCCCCGAGTCCCAGCAGGACGCCTGCACGGCCCTCTCCGGTTCGGGTCCCGCGTACTTCTTCTACCTGGTCGAGGCCATGACGGACGCGGGCATCCTGCTCGGCCTGCCCCGGGACAAGGCCCACGACCTGATCGTCCAGTCCGCGATCGGCGCCGCCAAGATGCTCCGCGACAGCGGCGAACACCCGGTGAAGCTCCGCGAGAACGTCACCTCCCCGGCGGGCACGACCATCAACGCCATCCGCGAACTGGAGAACCACGGCGTACGGGCGGCTCTCATCGCCGCTCTGGAAGCGGCCCGCGACCGCAGCCGCGCGCTGGCCTCCGGCAACAACTGACCACCGCGCCACCGGGCGGCGACCGGGCACCGGGCCGTGAGGCCCGGCACCCGATCACGTCCTTCGACCGTCACGCGGGCAGCAGTCCGATCGCCCGGTAGGCGGCGTCCACGGTCGGCCGCGCCCGCTCCCGCGCCTTCTGCGCACCGAGCCGCAGCACCTCCTCCACGTACGAGGGATCAGCGCACAACGCCTTGTGCCGCTCCTGGAGGGGCCTGAGGACCTCGACCACAGCGTCGGCGGTGTCCTTCTTCAGCGCACCGTACGAGTCGTACGACCCGGCCAGAACGCCCGGCTCCCCGCCCGTACAGGCCGCGAGAATCTCCAGCAGGTTCGAGACACCGGGCCGCCCCTCGGGATCATGGACGACATCCGTCCCGCTGTCCGTCACGGCCCGCATGACCTTCTTCCGTACGACGTCCGGCTCGTCGAGGAGATAGATGATCCCGGGCCCGGAGTCGTCGCTCTTCCCCATCTTGGACGTCGGCTCCTGAAGGTTCATGACCCGGGCCGCCACCTGCGGACCGACCGCCCGGGGCACGGTGAACACGTGCCCGTACCGCTGGTTGAACCGCACCGCCAGATCCCGCGTCAGCTCGACGTGCTGCGTCTGGTCGTCCCCGACCGGCACCTCGTCCGCCCCGTACGCCAGGATGTCCGCCGCCATGAGCACGGGATAGGTCAGCAGCGACAGCCGCACACTCCCGCCCCGGGCCCGCTCCCGCGCGGCCTTCTCCTTGTACTGGATCATCCGCCGCATCTCCCCGTCGGTCGCGACGCACTCCAGCACGTACGACAACCGCGCGTGCTCGTCCACATGACTCTGTACGAAGACGGTGCACACCTCGGGATCGAGCCCCGCGGCCAGCAGCAGCGTCGCCGCCTGCCGGCTCAGCCTGCGCACCCGCCCGGGATCGTGGTCCACGGTGAGCGCGTGCAGATCCACGACGCAGAAGACAGCGTCGGCCCGGTGCTGGTCGAGCTCGGCCCACCGCCGCACGGCGCCCAGGTAGTTCCCCAGCGTCAGATGCCCGGTCGGCTTGACCCCGCTGAAGATCCGCGTCATCTCTCCACCTCCTGATAGAGGCCGCCGCGCCCGTCGGCCGGCCTCCGGGTGGAGAAACGAGAACGGCCGCCGAGGCGGCGGCCGTGGGTACATGCGTGAGTACGGCCGCCGTCAGGCGGCCCACCACTGCTGGGTGCACGCATGTGTCGTCATACCCCCGAGGGTACGCCCAGGGGTGCCCCTGAGGAGCGAAGTTGACACGCCCCGGTCCACTCCGTAATGTTCTCCGAGCTGTTCAGCGTGAGCGCCGACCCCGGTCGGTCCCCGAACGGCCATTCCGCACCAAGCACTCAAACGAACGGCGACTCGTTGTCGGCTCGTTTCCATGCGCTTTTGCGAAATGAGGAATCCGCGTTCGACAGAGCGCCACCCCGATTAGGTCGGGAGCCCGGATTCCGCTAAAGTCTCACTCGTCGGAACGGCCCAAGGGCCGCAAAGACAAAGCCCGCTGACTGGGAATCAGGCCCGAAAGGATCTGATAGAGTCGGAACCGCCGGAAAGGAAACCGCGAGAGCGGAAACCTGGAAAGCACCGAGGAAATCGGAACCGGAAACGGTCTGATAGAGTCGGAAACGCAAGACCGAAGGGAAAAGCCCGGAGGAAAGCCCGAGACAGTAACTCGGGTG
>NZ_JBHWHV010000031.1:0-114023 GCF_042732375.1 Streptomyces sp. NPDC059785 | reverse complement strand
CACCCGGTCCGGGTGCGCCCCAACGGCGTTCTTGGCGTGACGGTACGGGGTGCGGGCCCGTGGCACCGCCCGTGCGGGAGGGCGTCAGCCCAGCGGCAGACCGTTGACCGGCAGGCCCTGGGTCGGCAGGCCGGCAAGCGGCAGACCGCCGAGCAGGTTGGAGATGGGGGACGTCGGGCCGTTGGCGAGCAGGCCGGTGGCGGCGGGCTGCGTGGCGGCCAGTCCCTCGCTCACCGCGCGCGGCCCGTGGGTGATCGCGTCCTTGGCGCCCGGCACGGCCGAGTCCGCGGTCTCCGCGGGCAGCGCCTTGCTGACCGTGTCCAGAGCACCGGAGACGTCCGGCGCGGCCGGCGCCGCGTTCGCGGCACCCGCGCCCGCGGCGGCGAAGGCGGCACCGAGAGCGGCGACACCGAGGGTCTTGGCAGCAGACTGCTTCATTGTCAATGCGTCCTTGGATACGACGGGGATGTGAGCGGTCCGAAAACGTAAACACGCGATCCCGTCGTCCGCAAACATCAAAATGCGGCCGAGTCGCCGTACCGTTCCTGCCGTCCGAAAATCACACGGATTCGGAATTCTCCGCAGAACCGCTGGTGGACGCGGTCTGCTGGAACAGCCATTCGGACTTCAACTCGGCGTATCCGGGCTTGATCACGTCATTGATCATGGCCAGTCGTTCATCGAAAGGAATGAATGCTGACTTCATAGCATTGACCGAGAACCATTGGATGTCGTCGAGTGTGTAGCCGAAAGCGTCGACAAGGTGCTCGAATTCCCGGCTCATGCTCGTACCTGACATCAGGCGGTTGTCGGTATTGACCGTGGCGCGGAAATGCAGCCGCCGCAGCAGCCCGATGGGATGGGCGGCGTAGGAGTCGGCGGCGCCGGTCTGGAGGTTGGAGCTCGGGCACAGCTCCAGCGGGATCCGCTTGTCCCGGACGTACGAGGCGAGCCTGCCGAGGCGTACGGAGCCGTCCGCGCCGATCTCGATGTCGTCGATGATCCGCACCCCGTGCCCGAGCCGGTCGGCGCCGCACCACTGGAGCGCCTGCCAGATGGAGGGGAGCCCGAAGGCCTCGCCCGCGTGGATCGTGAAGTGGTTGTTCTCGCGCTTCAGGTACTCGAAGGCGTCGAGGTGCCGGGTGGGCGGGTAACCGGCCTCGGCGCCGGCGATGTCGAAGCCGACGACGCCCTTGTCCCGGTAACGGTTGGCGAGTTCGGCGATCTCCAGGGCGCGGGCCGCGTGCCGCATCGCGGTCAGCAGCGCGCCCACCCGGATCCGGCGGCCGCTCTCCCTGGCCCGCCGCTCACCCTCCCGGAACCCCTCGTTGACCGCCTCGACGACCTCTTCGAGGGTGAGCCCGGCCTCCAGGTGCTGTTCCGGCGCGTAGCGGACCTCGGCGTAGACGACGCCGTCCTCGGCCAGGTCCTCGGCGCACTCGGCGGCGACCCGCACGAGCGCGTCACGGGTCTGCATGACGGCGCACGTGTGGGTGAAAGTCTCCAAGTACCGCTCCAGGGAGCCGGAGTCGGCCGCCTCGCGGAACCAGGTCCCGAGCTTGTCGGGGTCGCTCTCGGGCAGCCGGGGCAGGTAGGGGCCGGGCGCGCCGGTGAGCCGGCCGGGCACGTCCTCCCGCGCCAGGTCGACGACGGTGCCCGGGCGCAGACCACCGTCGAGGTGGTCGTGGAGCAGGACCTTGGGCGCCCGGCGGATCTGGTCCGCGTCCGGGGTGTTCCGGTGCTGGCTCGTCATTGCGGCACTGTAGCGCTTCGGCGCCTACGCGCGTAGAGCGTGCGTGGGGAAGATCCGTCGATACCTAACGGTGACCGCCCCGACGGATGGCGTACACCGATGCTTCTGACACTGTTCTGTCGTGACTCCACCCACGCGTGAACGCGCGGGCTACCTGCGTCGGTGGCTAAGCCACGTCGCAGAGGGCCAGCCCGGCCCTGTTGAGGACGTTCGTCGCGCCGACGTGGTCCGCGTTCGCCGCGAACCCGCACGCCGCGCACTGGAACTTCGCTTGGGTGGCGCGGTTCTCCTTCGCGGCATGCCCGCACCCGGGGCATGTACGGGAGGTGTTGCGCGCGTCCACCGGGACCACCAGGCGACCGGCACTCTCAGCCTTGTTCGCCAGGATCGCGAGGAACTGCGCCCAACCCGCGTCGAGGATGCTGTGGTTGAGTCCGGCCTTCGCGGCGGCACCGTTCGGCAGGAAGCCGCCGGGCTGCTCGGGGTCGGCCTTGGGTGCGGGGCTCTTGGTCATGCCCGCTGTGTTCAGCCGCTCGTGCGCGATCACGTCGTGGTCGGTGATGAGAGCGCGGGCGGTCTTGTGGTGGAAGTCGGCGCGCTGCCGCCGGATCCTGCCGTGCAGCTTGGCGACCTTCCGGGCGGCGCCCCGGTGTGCCTTGGTGCACTGCTTGGTGCGCTTGGGGAACGTCGCGAGGTGCCGCTGCGCTTCGGCGAGTTCGTCGGCCACCGCCCGCAGGAAGCGCGCGTTGGCGACGTGTTCGCCGTCCGAGGTGGTCAGGAAGTGGGCGACGCCCATGTCGATACCGACGACCGCCCCGGTCGGCGGCAGCTTTTCGGCGGGCACCTCGTCGCAGGCCAGGACGACGTACCAGCGGCTGCCTTCGCGCTTCACGGAGATCGTCTTGACGCGGCCCTGCACAGGCCGGTGCTGGTGCACGCGAAGATGCCCGACGCCCTGGAGGCGCACGCGGGTCTGCGGGTCGTGGGGCGTACTGTCCCAGCGGCAGCCGTCGCCGTCCCTGGGGAAGGTGACTGTGTCGAAGTGGCCGGCGCCCTTGAAGCGTGGGTAGCCCGGTGTCCGCCCGGCCCTGACGCGGCGGAAGAACGCCCCGAACGCCTTGTCGAGGCGGCGCAAGGTGGCTTGCTGCGAGGAGAACGACCAGCGTCCCTGACGCTCGGGGTCGAAGGCGCGGATCTCCTTGAGCTGCGCGGACTGATCCCCGTACGTGATGCTCGTCTTCGAGGTGTGCCGGTAGGCGTCCCGGCGTTCCTGGAGGGCGCCGTTGTACAGCGAGCAGTGATCCCGCAGCATCTCGCCCAGCGCGACCGCCTGACGGGCCGTGGGGCGCAGGAGGAACTTGTACGCGCGGATCACGAGCCGTCCCCCTTCTTCGACGGGCGTTCCCACTGGGTGTCGATGTACTTCTCGACCGTCGCCACCGAGACCGCGCCGGCCGAGGCCGCGAAGTACGACGACGACCACAAGGTGGGCATCCGCGACTTCAGGTGCGGGAACTCCTCGCGCAGAAGGCGGGAGGTGAAGCCCTTGAACTGGTTGGCCACGTATGAAGCTGACGACTTCGGGTCGTGCTTGACGAAGACGTGGACGTGGTCGGGCATCACCTCAAGAGCGATGACCTCCCAGCCGCGTTCCTCCGCCTTCTGCCGGATCAGTTCCTCCAGTCGTTCCGCGACCCGGCCGCCGAGGACCGGGCGGCGGTACTTCGGGCACCACACCACGTGGAGCCCGAGGTCATACACACCGCCGGAGAATCGGCGAACCTTCCTGGTCACGGCCATGCGATCACTATACACGCGCCGCAGGTCTAGTGCGGCAGAGAGATGGACCCACATGAACAGTGCAGAACCACGAACCCAGTTGAGGTCAGAGCAGCCCGGAGAAGCCATTCCCCACCCCGCTGAAGCGGGGCGTTCCCTGGCCAGGTCCTGATGGCACAGCAAGCGACGCCGGTGCGCAGGGTCCGGCTGGGGCGGGCGCTCGGGACCGAACCGACGGCGGTGAGCGGCGTGGTGCTGCTGCTCCCGGGCGGCGACGAGAGCTCCGGCCGCCGACCCTCCCCCTGGGTGTCCGCCGCCTTCGTCCGCGCCCTGGGACGCCGCCTCGCGCGCGCGGGACGTACGGAGGGGCTGGCCGCCCACGTGGTGCACTACCGCTACCGCGGCTGGAACGGCTCCGAGGCCCATCTCGCGCACGACGCGTCCTGGGCCGCCGACGAGGCCGTACGCCGTTACGGGGACGTCCCCGTCTGCCTGGCCGGGGTGGACATGGGCGCGCGGGCCGCGCTGCACGCGGGCGGGCACACGGCCGTCAACTCCGTGCTCGCGCTGGCACCCTGGCTGCCCGAGGACGACGTGGCGGCGTCGCCGGAGCCGGTGAAGCACCTCGTGGGGCGGCGGGTGCTGATCGTGCACGGCACGAACGACGCGCGTACCGACCCGGAGCTGTCGTTCCGGCTCGCGGCGCGGGCGAAGAAGGCCAACCGCGACGTGTGCCGCTTCGAGGTGCACTCCGACGGGCACGGGCTGCACCAGCACCGGTCCGAAGTGCACGCGCTGGCCGAGGACTTCGTCATGGGCGCGCTGTTCGGGCGGAGCTTCGCCCGGCCCGTGGAGGACGCGCTCGCCGCGCCGCCCCCGCTGGGCCTGCGGATGCCGCTGGCGGCGGGGTTCGGACAGACCAGACACCACTAGGGGGCCCGCGCGGCACTGTGTTCGGCCGGCCCGGTGACCGGTCGGCCCGCGCGGCCGGTGCGGTGCTCAGTCGGCCGCCCGCACGGTCGGCCCGGTACTCGGCCGACCGACTGGCGCGGCCCGGTGCTCAGCCGGCCGCCCACACGGTCGGCCCGGTACTCGGCCGACCGCCCGCACGGCCGGCCCGGTGCTCAGTCGACCGCCCGCACAGTCGGCCCGGCGCTCGGCCGACCGACTGGCGCGGCCCGGTGCTCAGCCGGCCGCCCACACGGTCGGCCCGGTACTCGGCCGACCGACTGCGCGGCCCGGCGCTCGGCCGACCGACTGGCGCGGCCCCGTGCTCAGTCGGGGAGCAGCCGGCCCCGGCGGGACAGCAGGAACTTCTTGAAGGCGGCCACCGGCGGGGTGTCCGGGTGGCCGTCGAGCCAGGCGACGCCGATCTCGCGCACCGCGCGCGGGGCGGTGACCGACAGTTCGACGACTCCGGGGCGGGGGACGGCCGGTGGCGGCAGCAGGGCGACACCGAGGCCCGCCGCGACGAGCCCGCGCAGCGTCTCGGCCTCCTCGCCCTCGAAGGCGATGCGCGGCTTGAAGCCCGCCTCCTGGCAGAGGTCGTCGGTGATGCGGCGCATGCCGTAGCCCGGTTCGAGGGTCACGAAGGTCTCGTCGGCCGCCTCGGCAAGGCGGATCCGCCTGCGGGCGGCGAGCCGGTGGTCGGCCGGGACCACGAGCCGCAGCTTCTGCTCGTCGAGCAGGCGGCCCACCAGGTCGGGCGCGTCCGGCACCGGCGAGGTCAGACACAGGTCCAGCTCCCCCGCGCGGAGCCGCTCGATCATGGCCTCGCCGTAGTTCTGCACGAGGCTGAAGCGGACGCCCGGGTGGTCGGCGCGGAAGGCGCGGATCAGTCCCGGCACCGTCTCGGAGCCCATGGTGTGCAGGAAGCCGAAGGCGACCTTCCCGGTGGCGGGGTCGGCGTCCGCGCGCACCTCGTCGGCGGCCCGCCCGACCTCGGCGAGGGCCCGCTCGACGGAGGCGAGGAACGTACGGCCCGCCGGAGTGAGGGACACGCTGCGGCCGCGGCGGGCGAACAGGTCGACGCCCAGGTCCTGTTCGAGGCGGACCAGCGCGCGGGAGAGCGTCGACTGCGGTACGCCCATCTCGTGCGCGGCCCGCGTGACGTGCTCGGTGCGGGCGGCCCCGGCGAAGTACGCCAGGCGCGGGGCGAGCACCGCCACGATGTCTTCTGTGTCACCGTGCGGTGACAGTCGCGCCTCTGACCATTGCTGATGCACCATGGGAACGATTATGGGGTTTCCGTGCATTGGACGGATGAGCCGCGGCTGCTTAATTTCGGGGCATGCCTTCCGCCGATACCGGGGCGTCCACCACCGTGGACGCCGCCTCGCCCGCCCCCGCTCCCGACTCCCGTACCGCACCGGGCGGCCCCGGCTACCGCCGGATGAGCTTCGCCCTCTTCCTCGCCGGTGTCGCCACCTTCGCGCTGCTCTACTCCACGCAGGCGCTCCTGCCGCTGGTCTCCGCGGACTTCGGGGCGTCGGCGAGCGAGGCGAGCTGGACGGTGTCGGCGGCGACGGGCGGACTGGCGCTGTTCGTCATCCCGATGAGCGCGCTGTCCGAGCGGTTCGGACGCCGGACCCTGATGACGGCGTCCCTGGCGGTCGCGGTGACCGTCGGCCTGCTGGTGCCCTTCGCTCCCTCGATCGGCGCGCTGGTCGCGCTGCGGGCCGTGCAGGGCGCGGCGCTCGCGGGCCTGCCCGCGTCGGCGACCGCGTACCTGGCCGAGGAGGTCACCCCCAAGGCGCTGGTCACCGCGATCGGCCTGTTCGTGGCGGGCAACAGCGTCGGCGGGATGAGCGGCCGGATCATCACCGGCTGGGTCGCGCAGGAGTGGGGCTGGCGGGTCGCCGTCGGCACGATCGGCGTGATCGCGGTCGCCTGCGCCCTCGCCTTCCGGGCGCTGCTGCCGGTCCCCCGGCACTTCACGCCCGGCTCGCTGCGCCCCCGCGTCCTGGCCCGCACGGTCCGCGACCACCTCGCGAACCCGCTGCTGCGCCGCCTGTACGCGATCGGCGCGCTGTTCATGATGGTCTTCGGCGGCGTGTACACGGTGATCGGCTACCGGCTCAGCGAGGCCCCGTTCTCGCTCCCGCAGGGCATCGTCGGCTCGGTCTTCCTGGTCTATCTGGTCGGTACGGTCTCGGCGTCCACGGCGGGCCGGCTGGTCACCCGGCTCGGGCGGCGCGGCGCGCTGTACCTGGGCGGCGGCACGACGGCCGCCGGGCTGCTGCTCTCGCTGGCCGGCCCCCTGGTCCTCGTCCTGCTCGGGCTCGTGCTGATCACGGCGGGCTTCTTCGCGGGGCACGCGGTGGCGTCGTCGGCCGTGAGCCACACGGCCACCCACGGCCGGGCCCAGGCATCCGCGCTCTACCAGTCCGCGTACTACATCGGCTCCAGCGTGGGCAGCACGCTCGGCGCGGTCGCGTTCCGCGCGGGCGGCTGGACCGGGACGGTGGGGCTCGGGCTGCTCGCGGTGGCCGGCGTGGTCGCCATCACGCTCTTCGGCTCGCACGCGGCGCGGGTCCGGGCACGGCGGGCCCCGGCGACGGCGCACTGAGCGCCCCGCACCCCCGCGGCCGCTTCGGGGCGCCGGCGGACACACTGCACCGGCAACCGTTCACGCCCGGCAAGCAACCGGTCCGGCCTGCGCTTTTTTCCACTCTGGGAGCCATTGTCAGTGGGCTGCGGTAGCTTCCGGAGTGCTGGCGCAAAGAGGCGCGACGGGACGGCCACAGGGGTGGGTTGGCTATGAGCGACGGTACGGCGACGACGGCGGATCTGGACGTCCGGCTGGAGAAGCACCGGACCGAACTGACGGGGTACTGCTACCGGATGCTCGGCTCGTCCTTCGAGGCCGAGGACGCGGTGCAGGACACGATGGTCCGCGCCTGGCGCAGCTTCGAGAAGTTCGAGGGCCGCTCCTCCATGCGCTCCTGGCTGTACCGCATCGCGACGAACGTGTGTCTGGACATGCTGAACGCGGGCAACCGAAGGGCTCGTCCCATGGATCTGAGTGCTCCCTCGCCGCTGGCCCAGGCGGCGCTGACCCCCCGCCCGGACCACACCTGGCTCGAGCCGATGCCCGACGCCCGCGTCCTGCCCTCGGTGAGCGACCCGGCCGAGGCGGCGGTGGCGAAGGAATCGGTGCGGCTCGCCTTCATGGCGGCCCTCCAGCACCTGCCGCCCAAGCAGCGCGCGGTGCTGGTCCTGCGCGAGGTCCTGGCGTGGAAGGCGAGCGAGGTCGCCGAGCTGCTCGACACCTCGGTCGCGTCGGTCAACAGCGCGCTCCAGCGGGCCCGCGCGACCCTCGCCGAGCGGGAGGGCGCCGGCGCGGACGCCGCCACGTCGGACCCGCTGGACGAGGAGCAGCAGAAGCTCCTGGAGCGCTACGTCGCCGCCTTCGAGGGGTACGACATGACGGCGCTGACGGCCCTGCTGCACGAAGACGCGATCATGACGATGCCGCCGTTCGACCTGTGGCTGCGCGGCACGGACGACATGACGGGCTTCATGACGACGATCGGCGCGGCGTGCGCGAACTCGCGGCTGTTCCCGGTCGCGGTCAACGGCCTGCCGGGCTTCGCCCATTACAAGCCGGATCCGGAGGCGGGCGGTTACACGCCGTGGGCCGTGCAGGTCCTGGAGATCTCAAAGGGACGGATCTCCGGACTGCACTGCTTCCTCGACACCGCCCGGTGGTTCCCGCTCTTCGGGCTGCCGCCCCACATCGACGCCGAGACCGACAAGAACGAGTAGGGCCCGCAGGGCCGGATCGGCGTTGCGCAGCCGGATCCGGCCCCCGGCTCGCTTGGCGGCGAGCTGCATCCGGGCCAGGACGTCGACGGTAACCAGACCGGGCGGTCCGAGACCGGGCGGTCCGAGTCCGGCCACATCGACGATCACGACGCCCGTCGCGGTCGTCTCCAGCAGTGCCCGCACCTGCTCGCCGAGCCGGGGCCCGTCGTCACGGGTGACGAGGCCCGGCAGCGCGAGTACGGCGGGTGTCATGGCGTCCACGATCAGTAGACCGGTCGAGGGTGCAGAACTCATCGTCGCGCGCTCGGACCGCACGCACGGAAGTCACCGGCGTACCCGCAGACGGGCCGCCATGTCTCTGCATCCGGGCCGTCTCATTCCTGTTCGGGATCACCGGACTCCTCCGAGGATGCCCCAGCCTTCAAGCCGGGGAGGAATCGGACTCCTGCGGAACAGAGCGGGAGACGCCGAATCGCCGTCAGGGCGATTCGGCGTCTCCGACTGCCGGGCCGATGGCGGCCTCGAGCAGGTGGATGATCTCGGAGTTGAGGGACCGCCGGTCGGTCCGGGCCCTCTCGACGAGGCGTTCGTGCAGATCGGCAGGCAGGCGGAGAGAGATCCGCTTCTCAGCTTCCATGCTAAAATAATGCCATGGCGATGCCACTGAAGCCTCCGCAGAGCGCTGGGCATGTCCGGTACACCTATCGGCTGCGCGTGTCGTCGACCGCCCGCGCGGCACTGCTCGGCGAGTGGGACCGCTGCCGGTGGATCTGGAACGAATGCGTCGCCAAGTCCCGACAGGTATACGCCCGCAATCGTGCGCACCCCGACGACAAGTTGACTTGCGGCCCGGCGCAGCTCGACAAGATGCTGACCGAAGCCCGCGCTGAACTGCCGTGGCTCCGCGACGGTGCGAGCGTTCCGCAGCAGCAGACCATCCGGGACTTCGCCAAGTCCCGCTCCAAAGCGATGAAGGACGTCGAAAAACGGCTGCCTATAAGGCAGCGCGCGGGTATGCCCAGAGTGAAGAAGAAGCGCGAGGCGCTGCCTACGCTGAACTACACCACCCGGGGTTTCCGCCTGAGGGACGGCCGCCTGCATCTGGCGGGCGGGATCGTCCTGACGGTGGTGTGGTCGCGCGGCCTTCCCGCCGTGCCGTCCTCGGTGCGGGTGTACCGGGACGCGGTGGGGCACTGGTACGCCTCCTTCGTCGTCGCCACCAAGACCCGGCCGCTCCCCGCCACGGGCCATGTGCTCGGCGTCGACTGGGGCGTCAAGGAGATTGCCACCACAACATCCGACGCCCACGACCTACCGCACGCCCAGCACGGCAAGAACGCCGCCCAGCGGCTCGCGAGGTATCAGCGGATGATGGCCCGTCGCCGTCCCGCCAAGGGGCAGTCGGCATCCAGGGGATACCGCGCAGCCCAACAGCAGGCCGCGAAGCTGTACAAGAAGGTCGCCCGGCAGCGGCAGGACACCGCACGCAAGTGGGCCAAGCGCGTCGTGACCGACCACGACGCCATCGCCGTCGAGGACTTCCGGCCGAAGTTCCTCGCAAAGACCACCATGGCCCGCAAAGCCACCGACGCCGCCATCGGCGCCACCAAGACGGCCCTGATCGAGATGGGCCGCAAGCACGGACGGGACATCCGCCTCGTCCACCCCGCGCACACCACCATGGACTGCGCGTCGTGCGGAGCGAGAACCAAGCACGCACTGCCACTGTCAGAACGTACCTACACCTGCACCGCATGCGGAGCCGTATCCCCCAGGGACAAGAACTCCGCCCGCGTGATGCTCGTCCGGGCTGGTCTCAACCCGGCTGGTGCCGAGGGCACAAGACCCCCGGGAGCGCCGCTCTCGGAGGCAGCCTGAGCCAGGAATCCCCTTCAAGGAGGGGAGGATGTCAAATTGACCTGCGCCTGATCTTCCCCGGAAGGTTGGGTGTATGCCCCACGGATCGCCCCACGGATCGCCCTGCGTATCACCGCCCGCACCGCCTCGCCGGCACCTGTACGCAGATGCCCACCACCCCCGTCAGGAGGCGCCGTGCAGGGGGTGCTGACCGGCTTCGGTGTCATCGCCGTGGTGATCGCCGTCGGCTATCTCATAGGCCGGCGCGGCTACCTCGGGGAGAACGGGCGCGAGGTCCTGACGAAGCTCGCCTTCCATGTCGCCTCGCCCGCTCTGCTGTTCACCACGCTCGCGCAGGCGGACCTGTCGGTGATCTTCTCCAGCCGACTGCTGGTGACGGCGCTGAGCACGGCGGTGGCGGTCGGCGTCTTCGTCGCGGTGGGTGCCGTACGCCGCTGGGGCGCGGGCCGGACGACAGTGGGCGCGCTCTGCTCCAGTTACGTCAACGCGGGCAACCTCGGCATCCCGATCGCGGTGTACGTACTGGGCGACGCCTCGCTGGTGGCGCCGGTGCTGCTGTTCCAGCAGATCGTGATGACGCCGGTGGCGCTGACCGTCCTCGACCTGTCGGGGTCCGACGGCGGGAAGGCGTCCCTGTGGCGGCGGGTGACGGCGCCGGTGCGCAACCCGGTCGCGGTCGGTTCGCTGAGCGGCGTCGCGGTCTCGGCGAGCGGCCTGACCGTACCCGGCCCGGTCATGGACCCGCTGACGCTCATCGGCAACATGTCGGTTCCGGCGGTCCTGCTGGCGTTCGGCATCTCCCTGTGCGGCAGCACGATGCCGGGCCGGGGTCCCGACCGTAACCCCGTCCTGCTGTCGGTCGCCCTCAAGGCGGTGGGCCAGCCGCTGGCCGCCTGGGCCCTTGCGGCGGGCGTCTTCGGCCTGCACGGCGCCCCGCTCCTGGACGTGGTGGTGACGTCGGCGCTGCCCGCCGCGCAGAATCTCTACACGTACGCGTCCCAGTACCGCGTCGGAGAAGTCCTGGCCCGGGAGTCGATCCTGCTGTCCACGATCCTGTCGGTACCGGCGCTGGTGGTGATCGCGGCGTTGTTGGGGTGACCGACACGTACTGGATCAGTCGGCCAGGAACTCGCTGGTGTCGAGGGTGACGTCGAAAGGGGCGGAGAGTGTCAGGGGCTCGCCGAACTTGACCGCATGCAGGACGCGGTAGACGTCACCCTTCGGCTCTCCGTAGAGGGTCACGGTGGGGCCGCTGGGGGCCCAGGCGTCAACCAGCAGGTAGAGCGGCACTCCTGCCTGCGCATAACCCGCCGCCTTCGTGATGCGGTCATGGCTCGCGTTGCTCTTGGACGTGATTTCCATGACGAGTTCGGCAGCCGCAGCGGGCTTGGGCGCGCCTCGCTCAGCACGCACCACTTTCCGAGGCATCACGACCAGATCGGGGATGTACAGCCCAATGCGCGACGGAACGGCCACACCCAGCGTCTGGTAAATGCCCCATTCCTTCGTAATCGCCTCGTACAGACACCGCTGCACGAGGTCGGCAATGTCGTTGTGCTCGTCGGACGGCGGTGGTGCCACGGTGACGATCCCCTCGATGATCTCCACCTTGCAGCCCTCGGGTGCGTCCGTGTCCTCCCAGATCCGGACAAGCCCGTCCCACTCGTGGCCGCTGGCCGTCATGTGGTCGACGGTGAGTGCGCTCATGGCGGTCTCCAATCAGTACGTCACCGACTACAGCATGCCGAACGGGACCGGTGGCGGTCCACCGATCCCGTTCACCCGATCGAGAAAAGACCTGGTCAGGCGATACGTTCCAGCACCACCGGCGAAGCCGTGAAGTCCGTCCCCGCCGCCGCGATGTCGTACGAACCCTCCACCGCATCCAGGGCGTACTGGAAGCGCTCGGGCGTGTCCGTGTGCAGGGTCAGCAGCGGCTGGCCCTCCGTCACCGTGTCGCCGGGCTTGGCGTGGAGTTCGACGCCCGCGGCGGCCTGTACCGGGTCCTCCTTGCGGGCGCGGCCGGCGCCGAGGCGCCAGGCGGCCAGGCCGATGTCGTACGCGTCGAGGCGGGTGAGGACTCCGGAGGCGCCCGCCCTCACGACGTGCTGTTCCTTCGAGGTCGGCAGCTCCGCGTCCGGGTCGCCGCCCTGGGCCGCGATCATCCGGCGCCAGACGTCCATCGCGGAGCCGTCGGCCAGCGCCTTCGCCGGGTCGGCGTCCTTCACACCGGCCGCGTCGAGCATCTCGCGCGCCAGGGCGAGCGTCAGCTCGACCACGTCCGCCGGACCGCCGCCCGCCAGGACCTCCACCGACTCGCGGACCTCCAGGGCGTTGCCCGCGGTCAGGCCGAGCGGGGTGGCCATGTCGGTGAGCAGCGCGACCGTCTTCACGCCGTGGTCGGTGCCGAGGCCGACCATGGTGGAGGCGAGTTCGCGGGCGTCCTCGATCGTCTTCATGAAGGCGCCGCTGCCGACCTTGACGTCCAGGACCAGCGAACCGGTGCCCTCGGCGATCTTCTTGGACATGATGGACGAGGCGATCAGCGGGATCGCCTCGACCGTGCCGGTGACGTCGCGCAGCGCGTACAGCTTCTTGTCGGCGGGGGCGAGGCCGTCGCCCGCGGCGCAGATGACCGAGCCGACGCCGTCCAGGACGGAGAGCATCTCCTCGTTGGAGAGCAGCGCGCGCCAGCCGGGGATGGACTCCAGCTTGTCGAGGGTGCCGCCGGTGTGGCCGAGGCCGCGGCCCGAGAGCTGCGGGACGGCGGCGCCGCAGGCGGCGACCAGCGGGGCGAGCGGCAGCGTGATCTTGTCGCCGACGCCGCCGGTGGAGTGCTTGTCGGCGGTCGGCCGGGACAGCGAGGAGAAGTCCATGCGCTCGCCGGAGGCGATCATCGCGGCGGTCCAGCGGGCGATCTCTCGGCGGTTCATGCCGTTGAGCAGGATCGCCATGTTGAGGGCGGCCATCTGGTAGTCGGCGACCTCACCGCCGGTGTACGCGTCGATGACCCAGTCGATCTGCTCGTCGCTGAGTTCGCCGCGGTCCCGCTTGGTGCGGATGACGGAGATGGCATCCATCGAGGACATCGCCATGACTTTCCTTCCGAGAAGAGCAGCGGCCCCTCCCGCACGACGAGCGCGCGGAGGGGCCGCCGGGGGAATTACTTGGTGAGGTGCCCGGGCCCGAAGGCCTGCGGGAGCATCTCGGAGAGCGGCAGGACGCCCGCCGGGGTCTCCAGGAGCAGGCCGGGGCCGCCGAACTCGTACAGGAGCTGGCGGCAGCGCCCGCACGGGACCAGGATCTCGCCGTGCTTGTCGACGCAGGTGAAGTGCGTCAGCCGGCCGCCGCCGCTGTTCTGGAGCTCGGAGACGAGGCCGCACTCGGCGCACAGTCCGAGTCCGTACGACGCGTTCTCGACGTTGCAGCCGGAGACGGTGCGGCCGTCGTCGACGAGGGCCGCGACCCCGACCGGGTACCCCGAGTACGGCGCGTACGCACGGTTCATCGCGTCGCGCGCCGTCTTCCTGAGAGCGTCCCAGTCGACGTCCGCGGTGCCGTTCACCTCCTGCGTCACTTGCCCTGCCCCTTCCGGTACGGCATGCCGTCCGCCTTCGGCATCCGCAGCCGCTGGGCGGACAGGGAGAGCACGAGCAGCGTCACGATGTACGGAGTGGCGGTCACGAGCTGCTTGGGCACCTCGTCGGTGACGGCGTACCAGACGAACATCAGCACCCCGATCACGGCGGTGATCACGGCCGGGACGTGCCGCTTCTTCCACACCAGGTAGGCGGCGCCGAAGACCAGCAGGATCGCGATCAGCAGGATCAGCGCGTGGACGTTGGTGCCGCCGCCGCGCAGGTTGAGGCTGTCGGTATAGCCGAACAGCCCGGCGCCGAGGGCGAGGCCGCCCGGCATCCAGTTGCCGAAGATCATCGCCGCGAGGCCGATGTAGCCGCGGCCCGCGGTCTGGCCGTCCAGGTAGACGTTCGAGGCGACGATGGAGAGGAAGGCGCCGCCGAGACCGGCGAAGCCGCCCGAGATGATCACGGCGAGGTACTTGTACTTGTAGACGTTCACGCCGAGGGATTCGGCGGCCACCGGGTTCTCGCCGCAGGAGCGGAGCCTGAGGCCGAACGCCGAGCGCCACAGCACCCACCAGGTCGCCGGGACCAGGGCGACGGCGACGACGGTGAGCGGTGACAGGTCGGTGATCAGACCGCCGACCAGGCCCGCGAGGTCGGAGACCAGGAACCAGTGCTTCTCGTTGAGCGAGACCAGACCGCTGGAGAGCCCGGGGATGTCGAAGGTGCCCATGGAGTCGATCGGCGGTGACTGCTTGGCGGAGCCCTGCGGCACGCCCTCGAAGGCGAACTTCGACAGGTAGCGGGTGGTGCCGAGCGCCAGGATGTTGATCGCCACACCGGAGACGATGTGGTTGACGTTGAAGGTCACCGTGGCGATGGCGTGCAGGATGCCGCCGAGCACCCCGCCGAGGATGCCGAACAGGACGCCGACCCACGGGCCCCACTGGTAGCCGGCCCAGGCGCCGAACCAGGTGCCGAGGATCATCATGCCCTCGAGGCCGATGTTGACGACGCCCGCCCGCTCGGCCCACAGGCCGCCGAGACCGGCGAGCCCGATCGGCACCGCGAGCCGCAGCGCCGTGGACATCTGTCCGGTGGAGGTGATGCCGTCCGCGTCGGTGATCAGGCGGACGGCCGAGGTCAGGACCAGTACTCCCGCGATGACGATCAGGAGGACCGGCAGGGACATCCGGCGGCTGCCCTTGCCGGGCTGCTGCGCCTGCGGCTTGGCGACGGTCGCGGTGCTCATCGGGCAGCCACCTCCTTCTGCTGCGTGGTGTTGTTGGCGGCGGCCGCGGCCAGCTCCTCGCCGACCCGCTTCTGCTGGCGGCGCAGGCCCCAGACGCGTACGGCCTCGTACGAGATGACGACCGCGAAGACGATCAGGCCCTGCATGATCGTGGCGATCTCCTTCTCGTACGCCACCGGGGTCGCGTAGTCGAGGGCGGGGGCCGCCTTGTCGAGGAAGGCCCACAGGAGCGCGGCGAGCGCGATGCCGCCGGGGTTGTTGCGGCCGAGCAGGGCGATGCCGATGGCGGTGAAGCCGAGGCCGGCCGGGAAGCTCAGGCTGTAGGTGTGCACGTCGCCGAGGAGCAGCGGCAGACCGGCCAGGCCCGAGACGGCGCCGGAGACCAGCATGGCGATGAGGACCATGCGCTTGGCGTCGACGCCGGAGGCCGCGGCGGCGGACTCGGAGGCGCCGCTGGCGCGCAGGTCGAAGCCGAAGCGGGTGCGGTTGAGGACGACCCAGTAGACGACGCCGAGCAGGATCGCGAGGAAGACCAGGCCGTAGATCTCGCCGACGTCCTCGCCGAGGTTGATGCCCGGGACCCAGCCGGACTCCTTCATGACGCCGGTCGTGTTGTTGTTGCCGACCTGCACACCGAAGTTGTCGCTGAGCATGAGGTAGCCGATGAGGCTGGTGGCGATCGCGTTGAGCATGATCGTCGCGACGACCTCGCTCACCCCGCGGGTGACCTTCAGGACGCCCGCGATACCGGCCCAGAAGGCGCCGGTCAGCATGGCGACCAGCAGCAGCACGGGGATCTGGAGGAACGAGGGCAGCGCCAGGTGCGCGCCGACCAGCGCGGTGATCATCGCGCCGAGGCGGTACTGGCCGTCCACGCCGATGTTGAACAGGTTCATGCGGAAGCCGAGGGCGACCGCGAGCGCGGCGATGTAGTACATCGACGCCTGGTTGATGATCAGCACCTGGACGTCGGAGTACGTCCCCTGCTCGATCATCAGGGTGTACGGCTCGAACGGGCTCTTGCCGGAGGCGATCAGCACGACCGAGGTCAGCGCCACCGCCGCGACGAGGGCGATGACCGGTCCGGCCACCGCCAGGAGCACCCGCTCCTTGTCGAACTTCTTCATCGGGCCTCGTCCTCCGGGGCGGCTTCGTCGCCGGGCTCTTCGACGTGTTCCAGGTGACCGGACGCGGCGCCGGTCATGGCCGAGCCGAGTTCTTCCGGGGTGATGGTGGCGGGGTCGGCGTCCGCGACCAGCCTGCCGTTGTAGATCACCCGCAGGGTGTCGGACAGGCCGATCAGCTCGTCCAGGTCTGCGGAGATCAGCAGTACGGCCAGGCCCTCGCGGCGGGCCTCGCGGATCTGGTCCCAGATCGCGGCCTGCGCGCCGACGTCCACACCGCGGGTGGGGTGGGCGGCGATCAGGAACCGCGGCTGGTGGCTCATCTCGCGGCCGACGATCAGCTTCTGCTGGTTGCCGCCGGACAGCGAGGCCGCGGTGACGTCGATGCCGGGCGTACGGACGTCGTACTCCTCGACGATGCGGCGGGTGTCGTCCTGCGCGCCCTTGATGTCGAGCCAGATGCCCTTGGCGTTGGGCTGCTCGGTGACGTGCCCGAGGATGCGGTTCTCCCAGAGCGGGGACTCCAGGAGCAGGCCGTGGCGGTGGCGGTCCTCGGGGATGTAGCCGACGCCCCGCTCGCGGCGCTTGCGGGTGACCCAGCCGGTGATCTCCTCGCCGCCGAGCGCGATGGTGCCCGAGTCGGCGTGCTTGAGGCCGATGAGGGCGTCGATCAGCTCGGTCTGGCCGTTGCCCTCGACACCGGCGAGCCCCAGCACCTCACCGGCGTGGATGGTGAAGGTGATGTCGTCCAGGACCGCCCGGCCGCCCTCGGCCTCCAGGCGGAGCCGGTCCACCTGGAGCATCGGCCGGTCCGTCACCGTCGACTCGCTGGTCTCCGGCGTCGGCAGCTCGCTGCCCACCATCAGCTCGGCGAGCTGGCGCGGGGTCGTCTCGGCGGGGACGGCCGTGCCGACGGTCGTGCCGCGGCGGATGACCGTGATGTCGTCGGCCACCGACAGCACCTCGCCCAGCTTGTGCGAGATGAAGATGACGGCGAGGCCCTCGGACTTCAGCTCGCGCAGGTTGTCGAAGAGCGCGTCGACCTCCTGCGGCACGAGGACGGCGGTGGGCTCGTCGAGGATCAGGATGCGGGCGCCGCGGTAGAGGACCTTGAGGATCTCCACGCGCTGCCGGTCGGCCACGCCGAGGTCCTCGACCAGCGCGTCGGGGCGCACGTTCAGGCCGTAGCGCTCGGAGATCTCCACGATCTTCCTGCGGGCGCCGCCGCCGATCCCGTACAGCTTCTCGCTGCCGAGGACCACGTTCTCCAGGACGGTGAGGTTGTCCGCGAGCATGAAGTGCTGGTGGACCATGCCGATGCCGCGGGCGATGGCGTCGGCGGGGGACGAGAAGGCGGCCTGCTCGCCGTCGACGGAGATGGTGCCCTCGTCCGGCTTCTGCATGCCGTAGAGGATCTTCATCAGCGTGGACTTGCCGGCGCCGTTCTCGCCGACGAGGGCGTGCACGGTGCCCTTGCGGACGCTCAGATGGATGTCGTGGTTGGCCACCACACCGGGGAAACGCTTGGTGATCCCCGCCAGCTCGACCGCGGTCGGCTGTGCGGTGAGCGGAGGGCTGCTGGACGCGTCGATGGCGCACTCTCCTTGCGAAAGGGGCCGATCTACGCGCGTAGCGCCCCTACTTTGAATCGTGCCCGGACCTGACCGTTCCGGGCCTCTTTCCGAGCCTGTGAGGCCTTTCGTTGCCTCCGTGCGAACGGGGCGCGGGGAGATCATCCTCCCCGCACCCCGTTCCGCGGCCGTAACGCTGCCATTACAGCGGTTCCTTGACCATGGCCGTGACATCAGGTCACAGCGTCTTGTCCTCGGTTCGTTACTTGCTGTTGACCTTGATCGAGCCGTCCTTGATGCCCGCCGCGGCCTTCTCGACGGCGGCCTGGATGGCGGAGTCGTCCTTGAACTTCGGGTTCGAGTCGGCCAGGCCGACACCGCCGGTCTTCAGGCTCGCGCGGACCACACCGGTCTCGGGCTTGCCGTCCTTGACCGACTTCGCCAGGTTGTAGACGGCCCCGGCGACGTCCTTGGTGGCCGAGGTCAGGATGTAGTCCTTGTACTTGGCCAGCGCGTCCTGCTTGTACTGGTCGGAGTCCACGCCGATCGCCCAGACCTTGGCCGCGGCGGCGGCCTGGATGACACCCTGGCCGGACAGACCGGCGGCGGCGTACACGACGTCCGCACCGGCGTCGATCTGGCCCTCGGCGGCGCTCTTGCCCTTGTCGGGGCTGGCGAAGCCGCCCTCGGCGGCGGTCTCGGTCAGGTACTGCGACTTGACCGTGATGCCCTTCTTGGTGTCCGTGACGCCCTGCTTGAAGCCGGCCTCGAACTTGTGGATCAGCGGGACGTCCACACCGCCGACGAAGCCCACGGTGTTCGACTTGGTGGCCTTGGCGGCGGCGACGCCCGCCAGGTAGCTGGCCTCTTCCTCGTGGAAGACCAGGTCGGCGACGTTGTCGGCCTTGACCGTCTCGTCGTCGATGACGCCGAAGGTCACCTTCGGGAACTTCTCCGCGGCTTCCTTGACGGCCGGCGCGTAGGCGTAGCCGACACCGATGACGGGGTTGTAGCCCGACTTGGCGAGCTGCTCCAGGCGCTGCACCTTGTCCGCGTCCGACTCACCGTCCTGCGGCTCGACGGCCTGCGAGGTGTAGCCGAACTCGTCGTCGGCCTTCTCCATGCCCGCGGTCGCGGCGTCGTTGAAGGACTGGTCGCCCTTGCCGCCGACGTCGTACGCGAGCGCGAGGCCCTTGGACTTGCCGCCCGAGCTCTCGCTCTTGGCGTCGCTGGACGTGCCGCCACAGGCGGCGAGGGAAAGAGCGAGGGAAG
Organism: Streptomyces sp. NPDC059785; assembly: GCF_042732375.1. NCBI lineage: Bacteria > Bacillati > Actinomycetota > Actinomycetes > Kitasatosporales > Streptomycetaceae > Streptomyces > Streptomyces sp. NPDC059785. The sequence goes on along the minus strand of NZ_JBHWHV010000031.1, from coordinate 95,043 downwards.
CGGTCGCAACGCCCGCAACCGCGAATCGGGACACCCGGCGCATGGAACGAGACTCCTTGTGTGCAAGCGCCCAAACCAGGCGCTGGTTCCGCCGCAGCGTAACGCGCGTAGACCAGACGTAAAACCCCTTCTGTCCGGTCCGTTACCGACTCGTGGCCGCAGAAGCGGCCATGCCTACGCACCGCGATGCGCCCCTTGCGGTAGGCGAGGGGCGCACGGCCGGCGAGAGCTTTTCGTTACTTCGTGTCAACGGTGACCTTGCCGTCGATGATCTCCTGCTTGGCCTTCTCCACGGCGTCGACGACGTCCGTCATGGCCTGGTACTTGGGGTTGGAGTCCGCGAAGCCGACCCCGCCGGACTTCAGGTCGCCGCGCTGGACGCCGGTGAGCGGCTTGCCCTCGTAGACGGACTTGGTCAGGTCGTAGACCGCGCCGCCGACGTTCTTCAGGGCGGAGCCGAGGATGTAGTCCTTGTACTTCTTGAGCGCGTTCTGCCGGTACTGGTCGGAGTCGACGCCGATCGCCCACACCTTCTTCTCGCCGGCTTCGGAGATCACGCCCTGACCGGAGAGCCCGGCCGCGTGGTAGATGACGTCGGCACCCTTCTCGATCTGGCCGCTCGCCGCGTCCTTGCCCTTGTCGGGGCTGGCGAAGCCGCCCTCCTGCGCCGTCTCCGTCAGGTACTGCGACTCGATCTCGATCTTCGGGTCGACCGACTTCGCGCCCTGCTTGAAGCCCGCCTCGAACTTGTGGATGAGCGGGATGTCCACGCCGCCGATGAAGCCGATGTGCTTCTTCTTGCTGGCCTCGGCCGCGGCGACGCCCGCGAGGTACGAGGCCTGCTCCTCGTGGAAGACCAGGTCCACGACGTTGTCGGCCTTGATCTGCTCGTCGTCGATGATCCCGAAGGTGGTGTCCGGGAACTTGGCGGAGACCTCCTTGACGGCCGGCGCGTAGATGTAGCCGACGCCGATCACCGGGTTGTAGCCGGCCTTGGCGAGCTGTTCGATGCGCTGCACCTTGTCGGCGTCCGACTCGCCGTCCTGCGGCTCGATGTCCCGGCCGCCGATCTTGAACTCCTTGCCCGCCTTCTCGAACCCGGCGTAGGCGGCGTCGTTGAAGGACTGGTCGCCCTTGCCGCCGATGTCGTACGCGAGGCCGATGCCCTTGCCGGAGTAGGAGCCGGAGTCGCTCTTCTTGCCGGAATCGCTCTTCGCCTCGTCGCTGGTCTTACCGCAGCCGGCGGCCGCGAGGGCGATGACGGCGACGGTGACCGCCGCCCGGGAGGACCTGGTCCTCCGAGAGATCAGACGCACAGCTAGCACCCTTCGTCCCCACGGCGCCGTCACCGGCGCCCGAATCCCCAACTACCGCCGCGGGACGGCGATTTCGGCGCACAGTAACGCGCGTAGAAGGGGAGGGGAACGGGAAACCTCCGGGCCGTTATCGAACCGTGGCGCCCGGGATTACGGGTGCCGTGCGGCCGATTACGGCCAGGTGTCGGAACGGGACGAAGGGGCACCGATCTGGCACCCCTCCGCCGCCTGTGCTTCTCCGGCTCCGTCACCTACTGCCGGGTCGCGTCCAGCAGGGCCGCCGCGGTGAACAGCTCGACGCCGGTCGTGATGGCCGACTCGTCCGCGTCGAAGTCGCCGCGGTGCAGATCGCGGGTGGCGCGGTCGCCGGGCGGCCGGACGCCGAGGCGGGCCAGGGCGCCGGGCACGTGCTCCAGGTACCAGGAGAAGTCCTCGCCGCCGAGGCTCTGCTCGGTGTCCTCGACGGACTCGGCGCCGCGGCGGACGGTCATCGCGTCCCGCAGCAGCTCGGTGACGACTCCGTCGTTCACGACCGGCGGGACACCGCGTACGTAGGTGATCTCCGACTTCGCCCGGTGCAGGCCCGCGATCTCGTCGACGGCGGCGTGGATCACGTCGGGCGCCCGCCGCCAGGCGTCGAGGTCCAGGCACCGCACGGTGCCGGACAGCTCGGCGTGCTGCGGGATGACGTTGCAGGCGTGCCCGGACTCGATACGGCCCCACGTCACGGCGAGACCGCTGCGCGCGTCGACGCGGCGGGCGACCAGCGCGGGTACGTCGGTGGCGACGCGGGCGGCGGCCGTCACCAGGTCGGTGGTGAGGTGCGGGCGCGCGGTGTGGCCGCCCGCGCCGTCCAGCGACACCTCGAGCCGGTCGCAGGCGGAGGTGATCGGCCCGTGCCGCAGTCCGATACGGCCCGCGTCCACCTTCGGGTCGCAGTGCACGGCGAGTATCCGGCCGACGCCCTTGAGCACGCCCGAGCCGATGGCGTCGGCCGCGCCGCCCGGCAGGATCTCCTCCGCCGGCTGGAAGATCAGCCGGACCGGCTGCGGGAGCCGGCCGGTGCGGTGCAGCTCGGCGAGGACGAGCCCCGCGCCGAGTACGACGGTCGTGTGCACGTCGTGTCCGCAGGCGTGCGCACGGTCCGGCACGGTCGACCGGTACGCGCAGTCGGTCTTGGTGTCCGGGATGGGCAGCGCGTCGATGTCGGCGCGCAGGGCGAGCATGGACCGCCCGCCGTTCCACTCACCGCCGTCGTCGAACCCGATGTCGCAGACGAGCCCGGTCCCGGTGTCGAGCACGCGGGGCCTGAGCCCGGCCCGCTCGAGCCTGGCCTTGATCGCCGCGGTGGTGCGGAACTCCTGATTGCCCAGCTCCGGATGCATGTGCAAGTCGCGACGGAAGGTCACGAGTTCGGCGTGCAGCGCTTCAGGCAGCGCGCCGGGGAGCACGGCTCCCCCGGATGGATCGGCCTCGGAATCTAGGGACATCAATTGGTTCACCCTCTGAAGGGTAGGGCGACCGAACGGCCAACTAACCCTCGATCAACAAAACTTCAGCCCGTTAGGGTAAGAAACTTGGCCGGCCGGCGCATAGGTATCGGTCGGGATGGGTAAGCTCGCCCGGCTTTCCGGGCGGCTCCCTCCTGGCTTGCTCGTGATCCGGCGGACGGGCGGGGTCACCGCGGGGCCCTCGGGTCTCCATTGGATCAACGCCCGGCCACCCCGAGCGCATTCCCGTACTTTACGGATACCACGCCCATCCTTCACGGCTGTGCCGGAATGGTCACCGCGGGGATTCGCTTCGGGGACGGGGGCGGCCGGCCGGCTCGCGCGCCTCAGCAGTCGGCCCCGCCCGTCGCGGCCGCGCCGCCCCGGGGGGATCCCAGCTCGCACCACAGCAGCTTCCCTCCCCACCCGGAGCCGCCTCCGAGCCGGAAGCCGCCCCAGCGGTCCGCGCACCGTCGTACGAGGTCCAGGCCGCGCCCGCCGTCCGCCTCGGTATGCGGGAGGCCACCTCGTCCGGGAGGCTTCCCGAAGAACTCCGGGATGTACGGATCGGTGTCCCAGACGCTGACGCGCACGCCGGGAGGGCCCGCGTCGCCGAGGACTTTCAGGCGCAGGGCCGCCGGGCCTCACGTGTGCCGGTAGGCGTTGGTCGTCAGTTCGGACGCCAACAGCTCCGCCGTGTCGAGCAGTTCCGTCAGGCCGTAGGCCGGGAGCACGGCTCTCAGGGTCATACGTGCGACGCGTGGGGCTCTCGGGTCATGGGGCAGGTGAAGGGCGTACGTCCGGGTGTACGGCGGGGATACGGTGACCATGTCGCCTCCTTGGGGGCGGAGTCGGATCGCTCACTGTTCGGCCTGGCGGTGGCATGTCGCGCGCTTCTCGGCACGCGGTGCGCTTCCGGGTTACGGGACGGGGCGAGCGGAATGAGTCACACGGTAGACCCGTCATTGGCCTATATTCCAACGATGTGGAGTAAGAGAGGCCAACACCCCTCATGTGAGTGAAGACGCCTCTCCCTTGTCCAGCCCGAAGGGAAATCGATGCCGCCCAGCAAGTCCCCCACCTTGCGTCAGCAGCGTCTCGGCGCCGAGCTGCGGAAACTGCGTGAGCGTGCCGGGCTGTCCACCATCGAGGCGGCCGCACGGCTGGGCGTCAACCAGTCACGTATCAGCAACATCGAGGCCGGTCGCTATGCGGTGGGAGCCGATCGCGTCAGGGTCCTCGCGAACAACTACGCCTGCTCGGACGAGGATCTGATCGACTCGCTGGTCGGCATGACCGGGAGACGTACCCGCGGCTGGTGGGAGGAGTACCGCGGGCAACTCCCGGACGGCCTGCTGGACCTCGCGGAGCTGGAGCACCACGCTCAGGCGCTGCGGGTGGCACACGCTCTGCACATCCCCGGGCTGCTTCAGACCGTGCAACATGCCCGAGCGCTGTTCACGAGCACTGTGCCGCCTCGCTTGTCGCACGAGATCGAGCACTTGGTGTCGTACCGGATCAAACGGCAGGTCGTACTGCATCAGGACGTGCCCGTGCCGTACACGGCGCTGATTCACGAGGCCGCGCTCCACATGCGACTCGGAGGCCCCACCGTCGCGGCACAGCAGCTCATCCACCTCGTCGAGATGAGCGAGCTGGACAACGTCTCCGTCCGTGTCATCCCGTTCGGCGACGGCGCATTCCCCGGATCGGGACAGGGCTTCGACTACGTCCACGGTCCTGTACCGCAGTTGGACACCGTGGAGTTGGACACCGACCACGGATGCCATTTCCTCGACACCGCAGCACAATTGGAGCGCTACACGGTTGTCCTCGACCGTCTCGAGAAGCTGGCGCTTCCCGCAGACGAATCTCGCGACCTGATTCACCGCACAGCGGCAGCACAGAACTGAAGGGACCGTACGTGTCTGAACTTCTGTGGCAGAAGTCCTCCTACAGCCAGGAAGCCTCCGCCTGCGTCAACATCGCCACCGCCCCCGACGGAACTCTCCGCCTCCGCGAGAGCGACGAACCGGAGGTGCTGCTGGCGACCTCTCGCGCGGCTCTGGGTGGTCTCATATCCGCCGTCAAAGGCGGCTCTGTCCGCCGGTGACGGTGTGCGCCCCGCTCACGCCACCCCCGTCACCGCCTGCAACCGCGTCACGTCTCGCGCCGTCCCCGTGACCCCCGACAGGAAGCCCTGCGCGCGCGGCGACGCGTTCTGCGTCAGCCACGTCGGGTCGATGTCGCACACCGCGACACGGACGTCCGTTCCCGCCAGGGCCAGGGGGAGGGTGTGGACGACCGTGGAGGGGAAGCTGAGGATGGTGCGGCCGATGGGGCCGCGGCGGGCGATCAGTTCCAGCGGGAGGTCCGGGCGGACGATCTCCAGGCCCGTCTCCACGGCCAGGCGGTGGAGTTTCTCCGTCGACTCGCGGCGGTGGGCGAAGTAACGGGTCGCGCCGTGGGTCTTCGCGAGGGACGTGACCGCGTCCACGTAACGGTCGAGGTCGACCACGCCCGTCTCCACCAGGGACGTGCCCACCAGGTCGGCGCCCTTGGTGACCCGCGGCGGGCCGAAGCGGGCCCGGGTCCAGGAGAAGTCGTTCACCGTCACCCGTACGCCCTCCGGGGGCGAGGAGATGGGCATGGAGGAGAAGATCTCCACCTGCCGCGCCTCGCTCGGCGTCAGGCGGCGGCGCGCGGAGGCCGACACCGGCGCGAACAGCACGTCCCGCGGTCCGGGACGGCCGCCCCGCCGGTGCCAGCGCACCAGGCGCTCGCCGCGCGCGAGCTGGCCGACGAACTCCATCGTCGCCGTCCCGTCGTCCACGACGACGAGGTCACGCGCCTTGGTGATGGTCAGCAGCAGTTGTACGTAGCGGGAGAACGGGTCTCCCATGACGATCCGGCGGGCCCGGCGCAGCGCGCCCGCCAGGCCCCCGATCGTCTGGAACGGGGCCGCCGTGCCGCCCCGCGCCTCCTCCCACCGGACCTCGTACCCCTCGTTCCTGGCCAGCTCGGCCATGCGGCGGAGCTGGCCCCGGGTCATCGGGTCCGTGGGGGACAGCACCACGAGGGTGAGTATCCCACCGAGTCCCCCACCGGGCTCCGATGCCACGGCAGTGAGCCCCGCGCCGGGTTCGGGTTCCTGGACCGCGTTCAGATGCGCCCACTCCAGGACGTTCAGCAACTGCACCGGGCTCTCGACGAAGGCCAGGGTGCCGTACGTCTGGTTGCCGGATGACGGGGTGCCGGCCGAACCGGCGGCGCGGGGACTCATCGACGTATGACCGTCGCTTCCTTGAGAGGGAAGAGAAACAGGGGCGGAGGTGGTGTCAGACCGAGACCGGCTCGCCCGCCGCCGCGGCGATCTCCGCCTCGGCGACGACGCCCTGGACGCGGCGCAGCTTCTTCATCGGGCCCAGCTCGGACTCGTAGACCTTCTTGACGCCGTCACCGAGGGACGCCTCGATGGTGCGGATGTCGCGGACGAGGCGCTGCAGGCCCTGCGGCTCGACGGAGGCAGCCTGGTCCGAGCCCCACATGGCGCGGTCGAGGGTGATGTGGCGCTCGACGAAGGTGGCGCCGAGGGCGACGGCGGCCAGCGTGGTCTGGAGGCCCGTCTCGTGGCCGGAGTAGCCGATCGGGACGTTCGGGTACTCCTGCTGGAGGGTGTTGATCACGCGGAGGTTGAGCTCCTCGGCGACGGACGGGTACGTCGACGTGGCGTGGCACATGAGGATGTTGTCCGAGCCCAGGACCTCGACCGCGTGGCGGATCTGCTTCGGGGTCGACATGCCGGTGGAGAGGATGACCGTACGGCCCGTCGCGCGCAGGGCGCGGAGCAGCTCGTCGTCGGTCAGGGACGCGGACGCGACCTTGTGGGCCGGGACGTCGAACTTCTCCAGGAAGGCGACGGCCTCGGTGTCCCACGGGGAGGCGAACCAGTCGATGTTCTTCGACTTGGAGTACTCGTCGATCTGGCGGTACTCGTCCTCACCGAACTCCACACGGTGGCGGTAGTCGATGTAGGTCATCCGGCCCCAGGGGGTGTCGCGCTCGATGTCCCACTGGTCGCGCGGGGTGCAGATCTCCGGGGTGCGCTTCTGGAACTTCACGGCGTCGCAGCCGGCCTCGGCGGCCGCGTCGATCAGCTTGAAGGCGTTCTCGAGCTCGCCGTTGTGGTTGATGCCGATCTCGCCGACGACGTAGACGGGCTGACCCGGCCCTGCGGTCCTCGAACCGAACTTGCGCAGACGGGAGTTGGTGCTCATGAGAGAGAGGTTCCTTACTTGTCGAGGGAGTCGAGAGAAGGGCCGAGGATCCAGCTGGCGATCTCTCGGATCGCGCCGTCGCCGCCGGGGACGGCGGTGACCGCGCGTGCGGCGCCGCGCACGACGTCGTGGGCGCTCGCGACCGCCACGGGCCAGCCCACGAGGGCGAAGCACGGGAGGTCGTTGACGTCGTTGCCGACGTAGAGCACGCGCTCAGGCGCGATGCCCTGCTCCTCGCACCACTGCTTCAGGGCGAGGTCTTTCCGGTCGATGCCGTGCAGCACGGGGATCTTGAGCTTCCGTGCGCGGGCGGCGACGACCGGGTTCTGCTCCGTGGACAGGATGAGCATGTTCAGGCCGCTGCGGCGCAGGGCCGCGATGCCCAGGCCGTCTCCGCGGTGTACGGAGACGAATTCCCGTCCGTCGGAATCGATCAGCACCCTGTCGTCGGTCTGGGTGCCGTCGAAGTCGAGTACGACCGCGTCGATGTCGGCGGCGGTGGGCAGGGCCCCCGGCCGGGACGCGTCGAAGAGGGGGGCCAGCGCGCGGGCGCGGGCCAGGTCGTGCGGGTCGTCGATCTCCAGCACCCGCGCCGGGTCGGTGCGCACCGGCTCGGTGCGGCCGAAGAAGCGGTGCCGGTGCTCGCGCAGGCCGGCCGCGTCCATGGCGTACGCGGCGCCGGTCTCCAGCAGGTCCTGGGGACGGTCCTGGCGGCGCGGGCGGAAGGACTTGTCGTGGTTGACGCCGTAGCCGCCCTCCGTGACGGTGGCGCTGGCGACCTTGAGGTCACCGCCGACCTCTGAGGTACGGGCCGGCTCGGCCACCGCCGGGTCGTCCGCCGCGTCCCGCCAGATGAAGCCGTGGAAGGGGGCCACGGTCAGTGCCGTGTCCGCGCCGTTCTCGACCACCGCGGCCGCCACTCCGTCTATGTCCTCGCGGAGGATGAACGGGCTGGTGCACTGGACGAGCAGGACCACGTCGACCTCGGCGCCGTGCAGCGCCTCGTGGGCGTCCATGGCGTGCAGGACGGCGGCCTCGGAGGTCGCGGTGTCACCGGCGATGGCGGCGGGCCGCAGCACGACCTCGGCGCCGGCCTCGCGGGCCGCGGCCGCGATGGCCTGGTCGTCGGTGGACACGACCACGTCCGTGATCAGCCGTGCCGCCCGGCACTCGCGCACGGCGCGGGCGACCAGCGGTACGCCGCCGACGGGCAGCAGGTTCTTGGCGGGGACGCCCTTGGAGCCGCCGCGCGCGGGGATCACCGCGAGTACGCGGCGTACCGGCGTCGCCCGGCCCGCCTGCTCCGCTCGGTCCGCTCGGCCCGCTTCCGGGTTGGACATTGGCTGTACTCCTTGGGGAGGGATCGGGACGCGGGCGCCCGCCGCTGATCCGTGGGCGCTCGCCGCCGGACCGTGGGCGCTCGTCGCGGGTTCGCCCGCGGGATCGTGGGCGCTCGTCGCGGAACCGCCCGCCGCCGCTGATGCGTGGCCGTCCGCCGCGCGGCCGTGGGCGCTCACAGCTCGCCCATCCGCCGGATCACGGGCGCCACCCGCTGCACGCCGTGGCGGTACGCGCCGCGCGCCGCACGGCGCACGATCTGCCGTACCGGTCCGGGCTCCCGGTCGGCCGCGGGCGCGCCGGGCAGCGGGGTGCCGTCCGGGGCGAGGTGGTGGCGAGCGAGGATGCCGGGCAGGTAGCCGGGCGCGGTCTCGGGCGTGTAGTAGGGGGCGAGGGGCGGGAGTTCAGGGGCGTTCAGCAGGTCGGTGATGCGGGCCCGCGCCACGTCGAAGGCCGTCTCGTACGGCCCTCTCCCAGCGGGGGTCCCCCCGGCCGCGACACCCTGCCGGGCCACCCACGCGGCGTCCGGCTCAGGGCGGTGGCCCGCGTCGAGCTGGTCCCAGGAGGCGAGGCAGCCGGAGCCCACGAAGTGGTGGTTGCCGAGCGACTCGCGCACCCCGAGGTCGGTGAGGACGACGGTGGGGATGCGCCGGTGCAGGGACTCCAGGGCCGCCGTGGAGCTGATCGTGACCAGCAGGTCGGTGCGGTCCAGGACCTCGCCCATGTGCCCGTAGACGAGGCGGAAGTTGGCGGGCGGGTCGGCCCGCTCCGCCAGCTTCTGGTAGGGCAGTTCCTCGATGTGCGTGGTGTGCTCGCCCGGCTTGGAGCGCAGCTTCAGCAGCACCTCGCGCTCCGGGTGCAGCCGGGCGTGCTGGACCAGCCGGTTCAGCAGGTACGTACGGTCCTTGCGGCTCTCCGGTACGGAGGGCTGCGCGGCGAAGACGACCGTGTACGGGTCGTTCTCCTTGTAGTCGGCGCCGCCGAGGAAGGGCAGCGCGACCTCGGTCACCGACGAGGCGTCCGCGCCGACCCCCTCGTACACGGCCCGGAAGCGGTCCGCGTCCTGCCGGGAGTTGGCGAGCACCAGGTCCGCGCCGTGCCGCAGCAGGAGGCCGTCGGCGAGCTTCTCGTAGACGACACCGACGTAGCCGGTGACGACGACGGGGCGCTCGGCGCGTCCGGCCCAGGCGCGGGCCAGACCGTGCAGCATCGCCTGGACGGCGCCGCCGACCAGGGCGAGCACCACGACGTCGTACGGCTCCTCGGCCGTGTCCTCGGCCATGGCACGCAGGAATTCCACTCCGGTGACCTCGCGGAGCGAGTCCGCGCGGACGCCGACCTCTTCGAGCTGGCGCGCGGTGGGGGTGGCACGGCCGCGCAGGAGGTAGCCGTCGAGGCGGACGTCCGACTCGGTCACTTCGGACGTGTTCGACGCCCGGGCGGATACGATGCGGTTCGCTGTGAGCGAGCCCCATTTCCACCGGGTGTCTGAATCGGCGAGGACGGCGACCCGCAGGGACTTCGTAGTACTTGCTGGCACGACGAAGACGCTAGGAAGCCATTCCGATGAACGGCCCAACCACAACACAACAAACGGTTAACAGCACATCGACGAATAGCGATCCGAGCCCCGAAACGTGTGGCATACAGCCCGGTTCACTGTTCCGCCACGTGCCGTTCACCCTCCATCTAACTGACGGTAAAGACGAATGCCGGGCCGCCGCCTAACGTCACACGGGTGGTCAAGCTCTCCGTAATCGTGCCGTTCTACAACGTGCAGCAATACGCGCCCGACACCTTGAAGAGTCTGCGTGCGAACGCACGCGACGACTTCGAATTCGTCCTCGTCGACGACTGCTCGCGCGACGAGACACCGGACATCCTCGCGCGTGCGGAGCGCGAGCTCCCGGGCGCGGTGTACGTCAAACACGAGAAGAACGGAGGACTGGCGACCGCACGCAACACCGGTATCGACGCGGCACGCGGTGAGTACCTCACGTTTCTCGACGGGGACGACTGGCTCGCCCCCGGCTACTACGAGCAACTCGTCGCCGCCATCGAGGAACTGGGGTGCGACTTCGTCCGTACGGACCATGTCCAGTGCACCGCGCGGGCCCGTTCCGTGCACCGCGTCCCGCACGGCAGGCGGGGCGTCGTGATGCGTCCGCGTGACGCCATCCTGCCCGCCGACCGGTCCACCTCCGTGGACTACGCATACGCCTGGGCGGGCATCTACCACCGCCGGCTGGTCGACCGCGGGCTGCTGCACTTCACCGACGGGCTGCGCACGGCCGAGGACCGGCCGTGGATCTGGAAGCTGCACCGGGAGGCGGAGTCCTTCGCCACGGTGGGGCTGCTCGGCGTGTTCTACCGGCGTGGAGTGGCCTCCTCATTGACGCAGATCGGCGACGTGCGGCAGCTCGATTTCATTCGCGCGTTCGACCAGGTGGTGAAGGAAACCGCCGAGGACCCGGATGCCGCTCGGCTGCTGCCGAAGGCTGTACGCACCTACTGCGCCATCATTTCCCATCACCTGGGATCCATTGAAAGGTTCGAGCCACCGGTGGCACGGAAACTGAAGTCGATGAGCGCGGTCGCCCTGCGGCGCATGCCGCAGAACATGCTCGACGACGCCCTCGACTCGATGGACATCGAACGCGCCACGCGTCTGCGCCGGCTGCGCCGCCGTCCGGTTCCGGCCGCGGGGGTGGCCGCGTGACCACGCAGATCTTCATGACGTCCACGCTGTACGGCACGGCCACGCTGGCCGCCGCCCTGGACTCCGACTGCTTCGGCCCCGCCGACCGGCGGATCCTGCTCGTCTCCAACAACGCGGCGACGCCCGAGACCACGCCGTCCGTCGACGCGATGCCCGGTTTCGAGCAGCTGCGCGGGCGCTTCGACGAGGTCGTCTCCTGGAACGAGACGATCTCGCCGTTCCACCCGGGCGGCTGGTCGCCCCGGCCCGACGACGTACCCCTGTGGGAGCGGCATCTGCGGCTGGCCTGGAACCTGGGGGACGACGACATCGAGCTGGCCGTCGAGTCCATCCAGGTCAACCCGGCCCTCGGGGTCGCCCAGATCTTCATGGGCGCGCCCGTCACCGTCTACGCCGACGGCCTGATGAGCTACGGCCCCACCCGCAACAAGATCGACCCGCTGGTGGGCACCCGGATCGACCGCCTCCTCCACCTGGACCTGGTGGCGGACCTCAAGCCCCTGCTGCTCACCGAGTTCGGGGTGGAGCCCGAGCTGGTGCCGACGGACGCCTTCCTGAAGGTCCTCGGCGAACTCGTCGGCACCGGAGCGGAGCTGCCGGCCGTCGACGAGCCCGCGCTGCTGCTCGGCCAGTACCTGTCCGCTCTCGGCATCCTCACCGCCGAGGAGGAGGAGGACCTGCACGTACGGATGCTGAAAGGCGCCGTCGAACTCGGTCACACCCGCGTGGTTTTCAAGCCGCACCCGACCGCCCCGGCCCGCTGGTCGCGCGTGCTGGAGAAGGAGGCGGAGCGCCTGGGCGCCGACCTGACCGTCCTGGACACGCCGGTCCTGGCCGAGGTGCTCTACCAGCGGATGCGCCCCGCCCTGGTCGTCGGCTGCTTCTCCACCGCGCTGCTCACCGCGTCCGCGCTGTACGGCCTGCCGGTCGCCCGGATCGGCACCGAGTCGCTCCTGGAGCGGCTGACGCCGTACGAGAACAGCAACCGGATCCCGGTCACCGTCGTGGACGCGCTGCTGCCCGCGCTGTCGGACCGGGCGGCCGTCACCGAGCGGCGCCAGGGCATGGACGTGCCGGCCCTCAGTGAACTGGTGCGGGCCGTCGGCTTCGCGATGCAGCCGAAGATCTATCCGGACCTCCGCCCGGCCGCCGAGCGGTATCTGACCCACCACCTCGACCAGCACACCTGGCGCTACTTCAAGCGACGACGCCTGACCTCGCTGGCGCTGCCCGGCGCGGTCCCGGCGCAGCTCGCCTTCATCCCGCGCAATGCGACGGTCCGCCGGGTGGCCCGCCGGGCGCGCTCCTTCAAGCGGTCGGCCCGCGGATGAGCGCCTCGGTGGAAGCGCCGCTGCCGATATCCGCGCCGGACGGCCGGACCCCTGACAACCGGACCCCTGACCGCCGGACCCCTGACCGCCGGACCCCTGACCGCCGGACCCCTGACCGCCGGACCCCTGACGGCCGGACCCCTGACGGCCAAGTACCCGTCGTCCCCCCGAGCATGGCCCCCCGGAAGCACGCGCCCCGTCTGCGCGCGCTCGACGGGCTGCGGCTCATCGCCGCGCTGATGGTCGCCGCGTACCACTACGGCGGGCGCGACGGCGAGATCGCCGAGGCCTGGGGCAGCTCCCCCAAGATCCAGTTCCCCACCCTGCACGAGTACTTCGCCTACGGCTGCCTGGGTGTGCAGGTCTTCTTCGTCATCAGCGGCTTCGTCATCTGCATGAGCGGCTGGGGACGCACGCTGCGCGCGTTCTTCGCCTCGCGCGCCTCCCGGCTGCTGCCCTCCTACTGGGCCGCGGTAATCATCGTGACGGTGGTGTTCGCACTGCCGGTGGTCGCCTTCCACGCGGTCTCACCGAGCGACGCCCTGCTCAATCTGACCATGCTCCAGCAGCCGCTGGGCGTGGACCGGGTGCTCGGCGTCTGCTGGACGCTCTGGGCCGAGGTCCGCTTCTACGCGCTGTTCGCGCTGTGCATCGTCCTGCCGGGCGCCAGCCGGCAGCGCGTCATCCTGTTCTGCGCGGGCTGGACACTGGCGGCGGCGATCGCCGAGGCCGCGAACCAGCCGCTGCTCGACATCGTGCTGATGCCGGAGTACGCGCCGTACTTCATCGGCGGCGTCGGCCTCTACCTGGTCCACCGCGACCGGCGGGACGCGTACGCCTGGGGCATCGTCGGCGTGAGCTGGCTGATCGGGCAGCACTACGCGGTGGACCGGCTGTGGCACGAGCCGAACCCGGACTTCTTCTCCTACCGCTCCTCGTCCGGGATCATCCTGGTCGTCACCCTCGGCTATCTCGCTGTCGCCGCCATCGCCCTCGGCTGGCTGAACCGGGTGAACTGGCGCTGGCTGACGGTCGCGGGCGCGCTGACGTACCCCTTCTACCTGGTCCACGAGCACCTGGGCTGGGTCGCCGTGGAGGCGTACCACCAGAAGCTGCACCTTCCGGCGTACGCCGTGTTCCCGCTCACCGTTCTCACCATGCTCGTTCTCGCCTACCTGCTGAACAAGCTGGTGGAGGACCGGCTGACGCCGCGACTGCGCAGGGTGCTCGACCCGCGCCGCTGAGCCCCGCGCCGGGCAGGTCGACGCCCGGCGAGGCTTACGGCCCCGCACCCTGTCCGAGGCCTCAGGAAGTTCTAAGGAAGCCATAGAAAGCCTGGTCAACGGGGTTGTGTGAGCATCCGCACCCGCACCGCTTCTCCTCTGCGTCATCTCTCGTTCAACTGCCGCCCCTGGGATGCGAAGGCACTGCGCGAGAGAAAGGTGTCACCGTGCGAGACCCCCGGATGACGGCGATCAGCAAGGGACTGAGGCGCCGCGGCAGGCTCATGATGCAGGCCGTGAGCCCGCCGCGCGGGTCCTTGAACGCCATCCCCACACCCCGGAGCGCCGGCGTCTCACCCGACGCCGGCGCCTCCTACACCGCCCCGCCCGCTCCGCGCCTGGTGGATTCGCCTGTCTTCGTACTCTCCTCGGTGCGGTCCGGGTCGACGCTGCTGCGGATGCTGCTGAACAGCCACAGCCGGATCCGGGCCCCGCACGAGATGCACCTGCGCACCCTTCACGTCCACCTGTCCCGTGACTTCTCCGCGGCAGCCATGAAGGAGCTCGAACTCGACAAGGACGAGCTGGAACACATGTTGTGGGACCGGGTGCTGCACCATGAGCTCACGCGCAGCGGCAAGGAGATCATCGTCGACAAGACCCCGGCGAACACCCTCATCTGGGACCGGCTGCACCGATGTTGGCCGAACGCGCGCCACATCGTCCTGCTGCGGCACCCGGGCGCCGTCATCGCGTCACTGACCAGTCGTCGGACCGATCCCGACCACGAGGCCATCCGGGCCGAAGTCCTCGGCTACTGCGAGAAGCTGGAGGAGGCGCGCTGCCGTCTCGGCGCCCACACGATCCGGTACGAGGAGCTGACCGCGGAGGCGGAACTGGTCACCCGCGGCATCTGCGGCTATCTCGGTGTCCCCTGGGAGCCCGGCATGCTCGACTACGGCGACCAGGATCACGGCGCCCTCCGTCCCCAGCTGGGCGACTGGTCCAGCACCATCAAGTCCGGCCGCGTCCAGCCCGGCCGCACGGCCGGCCCGGACACCGAACTGCCGCCACGTCTGCTGGAACTCGCACAGGCGTGGGGGTACCCGCCTCTTGCCTGACGCCGTGACGTGACGATCACCGTCCCGGCCGACACCCTCGCGCACGGCCGCCTTCGCGGTTCCGGCAAGGGCTTCGACACCTGCGCCGCCCCCTCCGCCTCCGCCGTGAGCGCCTGGCGGGACAGTTCCCCTTACAGCGCGGTCGGTATCTACATCGGCGGCTCCCAGCGCGGGTGCGCCCAGCCCAACCTCACGGCGAGCTGGGTGCAGCAACAGGCATCCGACGGCTGGTCGTTCATCCCCATCTATGTCGGCACCCAGGCGTCCGGGCTCACCTCGCCCGCGGCCCAGGCCATCAGTGCCGCGAACGACGCCGTCGACAACGCTGTCGCGCTGGGCTTCGGCCCCGGTTCAACCCTGTACTACGACATGGAGCAGTATTCCTCGACGTACACCACCCGGGTACTGGCCTTCGCCTCCGCCTGGACGGAGCAGCTCCACGCCCGCGGCTACCACTCCGGCTTCTACAGCAGCAGCAGTTCCGGCATCAAAGACCTGTCTGACAACTACAGCGGCTCCTACACCATGCCGGACGTCATCTACGACGCGCTGTGGAACGGATCCGCGAACACCGACGACCCGGCCGTCCCGGACTCCCAGTGGAGCAACCACCAGCGGATCCACCAGTATGCGGGCGACCGCAGCGAGACGTGGGGCGGCGTCACGATCAACATCGACCAGGACTATCTGGACGTGCAGATCTCCACGGACGCCGCTCCGCACGGCCGGGTGTGGGACCGTGCGCGGCCGGACGGCGGTCCCTGGGACACCAACGCCACGCTCATCGACACCAACGACGCCATCAACGCCGTCGCCGCCTCCGGCCTGCCCGACGGCACCCTCCACGTCCAAGCCCTGGTCAACGGCGAAATCTGGGACCGCACCCGCGCCACCAACGGCACCTGGAGCAACAGCACGGAAATCGACGCCGGCGGCGCCGTCAAGCAACTCTCCTCCACCGGCATGCCCAACGGCGACCTCCACGTCGAAGCCGTCGTCAACGGCGAAGTCTGGGACCGCGTCCGCAAGGGCACCACCGGCAACTGGAGCGTCAGCAGCCGCATCGACGCCAACGGCGCCATCTTCGGCACCTACGCCACAGCCACCCCCGACGGCACCCTCCACGTCGGCACCAACGCCTGACCCTGACCTCCGTCCGTACGACCGGTCCGGGCCGCCGGCCGATCGCGCCCTTGCCCGTCCAAGGCGCACGAGCCGCACGGCCCGGCGGCCTCACCCCGTGCGGTACCGCGCCTCGATCCCCGCGACCAGCAGCGCGAGTCCCTCCTCGAAGTGGGCCTCGTAGTCCTCGAAGATCTCCGCGCCCGCTGCCGCGGACAGCGGGAAGTCGGCCAGGATTCGGGCGCGTTCGGCCACGTCGAAGCCCTCGCGGCGCTCGCCGGGCAGCGGCTGGACGCCCTGCTCCTCGGTGACGTAGCCGATGGTGTACAGGAAGCCGGTGCTGGTCGCGCGGACCGCCTGGGCGAGGGTGAAGCCGGCCGCCGTGAACAGCCGCAGGGTCCGTTCCATCTCCTCGGCGTGCGGGATGCCGGTGAAGCGGGTGCCGCTGAAGACCTTGGCACCGTCGCGGTAGCCGAGCAGCGCGGTGCGCAGTCCGCGGCAGGAGATCAGCAGCCGCTCCTGCCAGGTGTCGCCGAGGGCGCCCGCGGAGTCCGTGACCATGCGGCGGTACATCTCCGTCGCCATCCCGTCGAGCAGTTCCTGCTTGTTCTTGAAGTGCCAGTACAGGGCCGGTGCCTGGACGTCCAGCTCCTTGGCGATGGTCCGCAGCGTGAGGCCGTCGAGGCCGGTCTCGTTCAGCAGTCGCAGGGCCGCCGCGACGACCTGGCTCTTGTCCAGCTTGGGGGCTCGTTTGGTGACCACGCTTGACAGTTTAACGCCGTTAAGCGCAAGCTCGGGACAAGCGACTTAACGGCGTTAAGGAGACTGTCGTGAACACGGACGTACTGATCGTCGGAGCCGGACCCACCGGGCTCGCCCTCGCCGTCGACCTGGCCAGGCGCGGCGTGGACGCCCTCGTCGCGGAGCGCTCCGACGCGCTCTTCCCCGGCTCGCGCGGCAAGGGCATCCAGCCCCGCACCCGGGAGGTGCTGGACGACCTCGGCGTGGCCGACGCGATCCGCGCGGCGGGCGGCCCGTACCCCGTCGGGATGATGTGGCGCGACGGGCAGCGCCAGGGCGAGCACCGGATGTTCGACGCGACCCCGCCGAGCGAGGCCGCGCCGTACACCGATCCGCTGATGGTGCCGCAGTGGCGCACCCAGGAGATCCTCTTCGCACGCCTCACGGAGCTGGGCGGCACGGTCGCGTTCGGGCGGGAGCTGGTCTCCCTCGGCCAGGACGCCGACGGGGTGACGGCCGCCTTCGCGTCCGGGGAGCCGGTCCGCGCGCGGTACGCCGTCGCCGCGGACGGCGGGCGCAGCGCGGTGCGGCGCGCGCTCGGCATCGGCATGACGGGCGAGAGCGTCGACCCGTTCCCGACGCTGGTGGCCGACGTCCGCGTCAGCGGCATCGACCGTGAGAACTGGCACTTCTTCCAGTCCGCGGACGAGGGCGGGGCCCCCTTGCTCGCGCTCTGCCCGCTGGCGGACACCAAGGACTTCCAGCTCGTCGCGCGCTTCCCGCAGGACACGGACGTCGACCTGTCCCCCGACGCGATCCGCAAGCTCGTCGGCGAGCGCACGCACCTCGCGCCCGACGCGGTCACCGAGGTCCGCTGGGCCTCGGACTTCCGGCCGCGGGCGGCGCTCGCGGACCGCTTCCGCGAGGGGCGGGTCTTCCTCGCCGGGGACGCGGCGCACGTCCACTCCCCGGCCGGCGGCCAGGGTCTCAACACGAGCATCCAGGACGCGTACAACTTGGGCTGGAAGCTCGGCGCGGTGCTGCGCGAGGGTGCTCCCGAGTCGCTCCTCGACACCTACGAGGAGGAGCGGCTGCCGAACGCCGCCGACATGCTCGGCCTGTCCACCAAGGTCCACCGGGGCGAGGTCAGGCGCGGCGCGGCCACCCAGCAGCTCGACCTCGGCCACCGCGGCCGGACGCTCACCGAGGAGACCCGCACGGGCCTGCCCGGGGACGCCCTGCACGCGGGCGACCGCGCCCCGGACGGCCGGCGCGGGGGTGTCCGCCTCTTCGACGCCTTCCGCGGACCGCACTGGACCCTGCTCGCGGTCGGCACGGACGAGGACCTGGACCTCCCGGAGCTGCCCGGCGTCCGCACGGTCCGCATCCCGCCGTACGAGGCGTACGGGCGCGGGGTGTTCCTGATCCGCCCGGACGGGTACGTCGGCTGGGCGGGCGACTCGGCGGACGGCCTGGAGCGGTACGCGGCGGGCGTGGGCCTGTGCGTCAGCGCGAGTTGATGTCGAGGTGCGTCACGCGCTGGCGAGCGTCAGCTTCACGGCGAAGCCGAGGAAGAGGGCGCCCGCGGCGGTGGTGGCCCCCGCGGAGAGCCGCTTGCGCCTGCGGAAGGCCGCCGCGAGCCGCGTACCGCTGAATATGAGGGCGGTCAGGTAGAGGAAGCTGGCCACCTGTGCGAAGGCACCGAGCACGACGAAGGACAGCGCCGGGTAGGCGTACCCCGGGTCCACGAACTGCACGAAGAAGGCGACGAAGAACAGGATCGCCTTGGGGTTGAAGAGGCTGACGACCAGGGCCCGGCGGTAGGGCCGCTCGTCGGTCACGGCGGCCGCGGCCGGGGTCTCGGCGTCGGCGGTGCGCTCCCCGCGCGTGCGCCACATCCCCCGCGCGGCCCGCAGCATCCCGACCGCGAGCCAGGTCAGATACCCGGCGCCCGCGTACTTCACGATCCCGAAGAGCACGGCGTTCGCCTGGAGCAGCGAGGCGACCCCGGCCGCCGACAGCGTCATCAGCACGGTGTCCCCGCAGAACACGCCCGCGGCGGCGGTGTACCCGGCGCGCACTCCGCGGCGGGCGGCCACGGACAGCACGTACAGGGAGTTGGGGCCGGGCAGCAGGACGATGAGGACGAGTCCTGCCAGGTAGGTGGGGAGATCGATGACGCCGAGCATGAAAGGAGTGTCGCACGGGGGTACGACACTCCCTTCGGGGGTTCGAAAGGCGAGACGGTCCGCTCAGTCGTCGCCGTCGAGGAGGGTGTCGACGGGGAGGTCGAGGGCGACGCCTACGGACTGGGGGACGGGGACGGTCTGGCCTCGCCGGTAGCGAACGGGGGCGGGGTACTCGCCGTCGACGGGGTCGGCGTACACCACGACCTCGTCGTGCTTCCGGTCGACGACGAGGTGGGCCGGGATTCCGGCCGCCGCGTAGCAGTCCACCTTGAGCCCGAGGTCGTCGGACCAGTTGTCGGCGGTGACTTCCATCACCAGCCGGAAGGCGTGCGGTGCGTAGCAATGGTGCTGGACGTGCGTGTCCTGGAAATCCGTCTCGACGACCGACAGGTCGGGAACCGCGAAGTCATCGGGCCCCGTGGGCAGCCAGAGGCCGATGCCCAGCAGGCAGTTCGATCCGGCCCTGCGAGTCTCTGCCTCGAAGAACGCGCGAGCCACCTCCGTCAAGATCAGCTGATGCGAGGCGTCGGGCCAGGGAGTCGCGGTGAGCCGACCGTAGAGCACCTCGCCCCGGTATCCCTCCAGCTCCCTGGTCAGCCAGGTCTCGGCCTCGAGCACCGTGGTCCGCTGTGAACACCCCACGCGCACAACTCCCTTACGGATACGGCTGAGTACGCAGCGTATCCGTAACAGGAGCCTCAGAACGCATCGCTGGGCACGTAGTTCCCCCAGACCCCCCGCAGCGCGTTGCACACCTCGCCCACCGTCGCGCGGGCGCGCAGGGCGTCCTTCATCGGGTAGAGGACGTTGTCCGTGCCCTCCGCCGCCTTCGTCAGGGCGGCGAGCGCCGCGTCGACGGCCGGCTGGTCGCGCTCGGCGCGAAGCTTCGCGAGCCGTTCCGCCTGCTGGGCCTCGATGGCCGGGTCGACGCGGAGCGGCTCGTACGGCTCCTCCTCGTCGAGCTGGAAGCGGTTGACGCCGACGACGACGCGCTCGCCGGAGTCGGTCTCCTGGGCGATGCGGTAGGCGCTGCGCTCGATCTCGCTCTTCTGGAAGCCGTGCTCGATGGCGTTGACCGCGCCGCCGAGGTCCTCGACCTTCCGCATCAGCTCCACGGCCGCCGCCTCGACGTCGTCCGTCATCCTCTCCACCACGTACGAGCCCGCGAACGGGTCGACGGTCGCGGTGACGTCGGTCTCGTAGGCCAGCACCTGCTGGGTGCGCAGGGCGAGGCGGGCGGACTTGTCGGTGGGCAGCGCGATGGCCTCGTCGAAGGAGTTGGTGTGCAGGGACTGCGTGCCGCCGAGGACGGCGCCGAGGCCCTGGACGGCGACGCGGACGAGGTTGACCTCGGGCTGCTGGGCCGTGAGCTGCACGCCCGCCGTCTGCGTGTGGAAGCGCAGCATCAGCGACTTGGGGTTCCGCGCGCCGAACTCCTCGCGCATCACCCGGGCCCAGATGCGCCTGGCCGCACGGAACTTGGCGACCTCTTCGAGGATCGTCGTACGGGCGACGAAGAAGAAGGACAGGCGGGGCGCGAAGTCGTCCACGTCCATGCCGGCCGCGACCGCCGTGCGCACGTACTCGATGCCGTCCGCGAGGGTGAACGCGATCTCCTGCGCGGGCGAGGCGCCGGCCTCGGCCATGTGGTAGCCGGAGATCGAGATGGTGTTCCACTTCGGGATCTCGGCCTTGCAGTACTTGAAAATGTCCGCGATCAGCCGCAGGGAGGGCTTCGGCGGGAAGATGTACGTCCCGCGCGCGATGTACTCCTTGAGCACGTCGTTCTGGATGGTGCCGGTGAGCTTGTCGGCCGGGACGCCCTGTTCCTCGCCGACGAGCTGGTACATGAGCAGCAGCAGGGCGGCCGGGGCGTTGATCGTCATCGACGTCGACACCTTGTCCAGCGGAATCCCGCCGAACAGCACCCGCATGTCGTCGATCGAGTCGATGGCGACGCCCACCTTGCCGACCTCGCCGCTCGCGATGGGCGCGTCGGAGTCGTGGCCCATCTGGGTGGGCAGGTCGAAGGCGACGGACAGGCCCATGGTTCCGTTGGCGATGAGCTGCTGGTAGCGGGCGTTCGACTCCGTCGCCGTCCCGAATCCGGCGTACTGGCGCATCGTCCAGGGGCGGCCGGTGTACATCGTCGGGTAGACGCCCCGGGTGAAGGGGTATGCGCCCGGCTCGCCCAGCCGCTCGGCCGGGTCCCAGTCCTTGAGGGCGTCCGGCCCGTACACCGGCTCGATGGGCAGTCCGGACTCCGACTCGCGCGCCATGGTGTGTGCCTCCGCTTGCTGGCTTCGTTACTCGCTGGTACAGGCGACCCTCGCCACGGACTGTAGTGGCGGGCGTGCGCCCGGTGGAGAGGACCGCGCTGGGACCTTGCTCACAGACTGCTCCGCGCACCCCGGGTTCGCGACCGGCCCCGGGCGGGGAGCATTGCGGGTGACACGGCCGCTCCGGGGGCGGCCGGTGAGACGTGGGGGCCCGGAATGCGTACCAAGGGCATGCGCAGGAGGATCGCCGCCGCCCTCGTGGCACTCGCCGCGGTCACGGTCACGGGCTGCAAGGCGGAGGCCGGGGGCGGGCAGAACGGGCAGAGCAAGCAGCCGTGGCTGCGGATCGACGTCACGTCCACGCCCGGCGGCAAGCAGCAGCAGGGCGGGCCCGGCGGCGACGACGGCAAGGACGGCGGCGACGGCGCGGGCGGCACCACGGCGAGCGCCGCGCCGTCGTCCGGCGCGAAGGTGCTGTGGTCCGCGGGCGACGAAGGGCTCGACGTCCGTGAAGTGCAGGCCCGGCTGGTGCAGTTGCAGTGGCTCTTCCACGGCCCGAGCGGTACGTACGACGAGGCGACCGTCGCGGCCGTAGAGGGTTTCCAGGGCAAGCGCGGGCTGCCGCGGACGGGGAAGACGGACTCGGTCACCTGGCAGCGGCTGAAGGGGATGACGCACGAGCCGACCAAGTGGGAGCTGTACGCGTTTGGGGGGCAGCCCGCCGCCGCGCCGGACCCGCGCTGTCTGACCGGCCGGGTGCTGTGCATCAGCAAGACGAGCCGCACCCTGCGCTGGATGATCGACGGCCGCACGGTCTCCACGATGGAGGTGCGGTTCGGCTCCCAGCCCACGCCGACCCGCGAGGGCGTCTTCACCGTCTACTACAAGTCGCGCCACCACGTCTCGACGCTCTACGACTCCCCCATGCCGTACGCGATGTTCTTCAGCGGCGGCCAGGCGGTGCACTTCTCGCAGGACTTCGCGGCGCGGGGTTACGCCGGGGGCTCGCACGGCTGCGTCAACGTCCGGGACGAGGTGAAGATCGCTTCGCTGTACGCGCAGGTCCGCTACGGGGACAAGGTCGTGGTCTATTGGTGACGTACCGGCGCCGGGCGCCCGGGACGGATGTGGGGCGCGGGCGGGACCGGGGGAACGTGTCCCGCCCGCGCCTGCTGCACCGGGCCGCGGGTACGGGGGGAACCCCGGCTCGGTGCGAGGGCCGATGACCAGTCGGCTCACTCAGTACTGCGCTGCGGCGGGCGAAAGTGTCACACCCGCCGCCAAGAAAGTTCAAAGGGATACGACTTTGCAGGTCACCGCAGGTCGCGGCAAGTCGCGGCGGGTCGCGGTAACGGCAGGTCAGGTGAGGTCAGGTCAGGTCAGGTCAGGTCAGGTCAGGTCAGGTCAGGTCACCGAAGGTCGCGGGGTGCCTCGTCCGGCGAACCGGACGCAGGGGGTGCCTCGGACGCAGGGGGTGCCTCGGAGGCGAGGGGGGTCGCTGAGGCGGCGGGCGTCCCGGCGGCGAGGACCGTCCTGGCGCCGTGGCCGTCACGGCCGCCGTGCCCGTGACGGCCGTGGTGGTGGCCGCCCGGGGCTATGTGGTTGCCGTCGTCGTCACCGCCCGAGCCGGCGTTGTCGCCGTTGCCGCCCTGGCCGTCGTCGTCGCCCTGGCCGTCGTCGTCGCCCTGGCCGTTCCCGTCGCCCTGGCCGTTGCCGTTCCCGTTGCCCTGGCCGTTGCCGCCGGAGACGCCTTCGCGGCCGGTGTGCCCGTTCGTCCCGCCCAGGACGTTCTTGCAGTACTTCTTCACGCGCCAGGAGCCGTGCGCCGCGTCCTCCAGGACCCGCTTGCGGTCCGTCGTCAGCTCCTTGCCGGCGCGCAGGTCGCGGCAGGAGGCGAGCAGGCTGCCGCCCGTGTCGTCCGCACCGCCCTGCGCGCCCTCGCCCGCCGAGCCGGGCTGCCCGCTCGCGGTCCCGCCCTCCTGGGTGTCGTCGGGCGCGGAACCGCCGGTGGCCGGGCTCCCGCCGGTGCCGTCCGGCGACGGCTTCGCGGAGCCGCCCTTGCCGGTGCCGGGCGACGGCGACAGGAGCGGCTGCGGGGGCGTCACGGCCGCGGAGACCGAGGCTCCCGGCACCGGGTCGCGGTCACGGAACGGAGTCGGCAGCACTCCGGTTCCGGCCAGGACGGCGGCACCGCCGATCATCCCGGTGGCGAGCGCGGCGGCGAGACCCATCCGTACGGGCCGGCCCCAGCGGCGCCCGCGCGGCCCCGCGGCGGCGCTCCCGAGACGTACGAGACCGGCGTCCGAGGGGTGTGCGGCGGCGATCGGAGCGAGGAGCGCGCCCTCACCGTCCCGGTCCGCGCGGGCCTCGCGGGCCTTGCGGAACGCGGCCAACGCGGCGGCCTCTCCGGGCAGTTCGGTGCTGGTGGGAGCGGGTTCGGGGGTGAGGGCGGCGAGCGCCGCGGCCAGCCGGTCCGCCCGCGCGCCGGCCTCCGGGTCGACGGCTTCGAGCGGCTCACCGCGCAGCAGCCGCTCCGCGGCGTCGCGGTCCAGCCACTTGTCCTGCTCGTCGGCCATCACATGTCCTTCTGCGTCCGCGAACGCGTATGCGTCACACCGGCGGACGTCACCGCGCGTGCCCGCGGTCGCCTCTGCGGGGGTACGGCACCGAGGGCGCCCTCGGATTCCGCATCGGCGCCCAGCAGCTCCGCGAGCCGTTTCAGGCCCCGGTGCGCCGCCGTGCGGACGGCGCCGGGGCGCTTGCCCAGCGTCTGCGCGGCGGTCTTGGCGTCCAGGCCGACGACGACGCGGAGCACCACCGCCTCGGCCTGGTCCTGCGGCAGCTGGGCGATGAGGGAGAGGGTGCGGCCGGTGGCCAGCGCCTCGATCGCCTCGCCCGCGGTGTCGGACTCGGCGGCCCGGCCGGCCAGTTCGGTCTCGTCACCGCCTATGGCCGGGCGGCGCCCGCGCATGCGTATGTGGTCGAGCGCGCGGTTGCGGGCGATCCGGGCGGCCCAGCCGCGGAACCGGTCGGCGTCACCGCTGAACCGCTCCAGGTCGCGGGCTATCTGGAGCCACGCCTCGGAGGTCACGTCCTCCGCGTCGGGGTCGCCGACGAGAGTCCGTACGTATCCGAGCAGCCGTGGGTGCACCGCGCGGTACACAGCACGGAACGCGGTCTCGTCCCCGTCCTGTGCCGCAAGCACCGCGGCGGTCAGCTCCGCGTCGTCCCCCAGCACCGCGCCCCTCTTGCGCCCGGCCGGCACCGCTCCGCGGCCCGGAATCTCGCCGTCGTGGTCTGTCGACCCATGGTCGCGGTCCCGGCTCCTCATGGACAGGGCCCGGTCCGCGGTCCGGCGCGAATGGCACGTTACGGCCTCAAACCGCTCTGCGTCCATGTCCGTACAAGATGCAACTAACCCGTGATCCAGTGGGGTGTGACAGAAAACGCACCCTTGGCGCTGTAGGGAGTACGGGCCGCCGCGCGGCCCGTGCCGCGCGACGGCCGGGGCCTCTCCTGTGGGGGGTGGCGGCCCCGGCCGTTGCCATCGGCTTCAGGGATCCGGACCCGGGCTTTGCGTCAACTCCGTGATCAACTCGGCCGATACGTGACCAGCGGAGTGCGGGGCGGCGGCACAAGCGTCGGCCGTCCGCGCAGGATCGTCCCCCTTCCTACGAGCACCCGCGCTCGCCTGATTCGAGGCCCCGTTATTCATGTGTCAACTGCTGTAGAGAGTGGACAGATCGACCAGGAGGAGATCATCCCGGCGGTCGGCCAGGTCCACCAGGTCGGGGTAGAAGCCGTGCAGTGAGTACAAGGCCAGAGTGGTGGCAGCGACGTCGTACCCCTGATCTGCGAGCAGGACACGGATGCGTTCCAGGCGTTCCAGGTCACCGGTGCCCCGGCGTGCGGCGGTCGCCTTGGCCTCCCCCAGGACCGCGATTTTCGCGCGGGGAGCCTGTGGGCGCTCGCCGGCGGCCAAAGCGATCACGTCGACCTCGTGCTTCGTACGAGCGGTCTGGTCGGCCACCTCGGTGGTGCCGACCGGACCGGGCAGTCCACTGGGGAGAAGGGTGTGGGCGTAGCGGCGGGTGAAGTCACGGGCCAGGTCCTCGAAATGCGGTCCGAGAATCTTGGAGTTGAAAGTCGGGGCGGCCTGCTGCCATACCTGCTCGGCGAAGCCCTGTTCCACGGCGGCGGCCTGCGGCAGGGTGATGAGCTGGTTGAAGCGGATGACGGGGTCGGCGAGGGTGATGACGGGGTGCCTGGAGCGGAGAATGTCCTGCTCCCGCCGGATGTAACCAGTGGATTCCAGGACGCCGAGGGGGTGGGCGACGGCGTTGCGCGGGCGTTCCAGAGCGGCGCCGATCTTGCTGGGCGTGGTGGCGCCGTTCGCGATCGCGGTCAGGATGTCGTAGTACAGCGTGTGCTGCGTGATCCTCGGGTCCTCGCGCAGCAGGTACTCGGTTTCCGTCCGCGAGTACACCGCTCGCCCCGGATCGAGCAGCGTGCGGGTGAGCCAGGTGTCGAAGCCGTCGTCCGGATGCGGCCGGGCAGCCACCGGCCGGTAGCCGGGGGCCCCGCCCAGGACCGCGTGCACCTTCAGCGCGGTCAACGGGTCGGTGATCTGCCAGAAGGCCCGGCTGTCCCGGTAGTCGAAAGCACCTAGCCGTAGATCGATGACGGCTCGTCCTCGCAGCGGCTTGGTCCCCGAAAGCAATTCATGCATGACGCTCATCGCCGATCCACAGAGGATCAGCCGCGGCCCCGGTCCGGCACCGGACCGGGTGCCCCGCTGACGTTCGTCGTAAAGCTGCTGCAACAACCCCGGGATCTCCGGCGAGTGCTGAAGCAAGTAGGGCAACTCATCGATCACCAGGAGCGGATGGGGCGAACGGGTGATCACATCGAAGGCGCTGGAGAGGACATCACGCCAATCGGTCAGGCGCAGACTCCCAGGCCTCAGACCGGCATGAGCGGCGACCGCGTCGGTGAATCGCCGGATCGCGGGCAGCCGCCCCTCCTCCCGGACCGCTGTGACATACATGCCACCGACCCGCTCGGACAGTGCCTGAAGAAGGTACGACTTCCCATGCCGTCGCCGCCCCGACACGATACCGAGCCGCATCGCCGGGTCCGGGTCGGTCAGGAACTCCGTGAGCAGCTCCCACTCCCGGTTCCGGTCGACCACGTCGTCCGGCTTGGTCAGCAAGCTCTCCGACACTCACCCTCCGTACGTCTACATCGACTACGACGAAACGCGTCTAAGTGAAGTTAGACAGCAAGCGCAGGCCAGGTCAAATGGTCTCTACGGTTCGGTCAGCCCAGAAGTGTCGGCCCCGGCCGTTGCCATTGGCGCCGCGGTTCCCGCGGTTCCTCCCGGCCGTCGTCCGCCGTCTGTCCTCAGCTCTTGGCCCCCGGGCTCTCCCCGACGCCCTGCCGTGCCGACCGGGACGTGCCGGGCCTGCGCGCGAGGGCGAGTCCGGCGCGCAGCACCAGCAGCGCGCTCCGCACCCACCGGCGCTCCCTGGGGCGCCAGTCATCCCGGGTCCGGCTCGGCGCCGTGTGCGCCCCGCGCGCCCGCGCGGCCCGGAACGCCGCGACGGCCCGCCCCTCGGCCCGCGGATCGGCGGCGCCGTCCCGGACCGCGCCGAGAACGGCGGGGATGGCGGGGATGTCGGGGATGGCGGGGATGGCGGGGATGGCGGGGGTAGCGGGAACGGTGGGAACGGCGGGGATGGCGGGGATGGCGGGGATGGAGTGGTCGGCGAGTCCCGTACCGGTGCCGGTACGCGGATGCGGACTGGGGGGTGGGCCGTCGCGATCCGGCCGGTCAGGTTGATCCGGCCGGTCCGGCCGGTCCGGGCGATCCGGTTGATCCGGCCGGTCCGGGCGATCCGGGCGATCCGGTTGATCCGGGCGGTCCGGTTGATCCGATGGATCCGGCCGGTCCGGTTGATCCGGCCGGTCCGGTCGATCCGGCCGGTCCGGTCGATCCGGCCGGTCCGATGGGTCCGATGGGTCCGGTCGATCCGGTCGATCCGATCGATCCGGTCGATCCGGTCGATCCGGGCGGTCCGGTCGATCCGGGCGGTCCGGGCGGTCCGGGCGATCCGGTCGATCCAGCCGGGGTGGGGCGTGACCGCGGCACCGGTCGCCTTCCGTGCTCTGGCTGTCACCCATGTCCGTACCCGTTCCCGGCCGTCGGCTTTTCGGCGCTCACTCCGACTCCCCCAGCGTGCCGGGGCCCTCGCGCGTCACACCGCCGGCCGCGAGTTGCCGGGCGAGGCGCTTCAACCCGCGGTGCGTGGCCGTGCGGACCGCGCCCGGACGCTTGCCGAGCACGCGCGCGGCGGCGGGCCCGTCGAGACCGACCACGACCCGCAGCAGGACCGCCTCCGCCTGGTCGCGCGGCAGCGTGGCCAGCAGGCGCAGCGCGTACCGGCTGGAGAGTGCCTCCAGTGCCTCGTCCTGCGTGCTGTGCGGGCCGGGCAGCTCCAGCAGGTCCTCCTCCAGCGCGGCGGGGCGCGGCCGGGTCCGGCGGCGGCGGAGGTGGTCCAGCGCCCGGTGCCTGGCGATGGTCGCCGTCCAGCCGCGGAAGCCGGCCCCGTCGCCCCGGAAGCGCCCCAGGTCCCGGGCGATCTCCAGCCAGGCGTCGGACGCCACGTCCTCCGCCTCCTCGCCGACCAGTCCGCGCAGGTATCCGAGCAAGCCCGGGTGCACGATCCGGTACGCGGCGGCGAAGGCGGTCTCGTCGCCCTCCTGCGCCCGCGCGACGGCCGCACCCAGTTCACCGTCGCGGGCCCGCCCGCGACGGGGCTCCCCTTGCTGGGCCAACACAGTCCTCGTTCGTGGCGAGTGGTCATGGCGGTCGAGGTGGTCATGGCGGTCGTGGTGGTCATGGCGGTCGAGGTGGTCATGGCGGTCGTGGTGGTCGGGTGTGGTCGTGGTGGTCATGGCGGTCGTGGTGGTCGGGTGTGGTCGTGGTGGTCATGGCTGCGCACACCGTGCGGCACGGCCGGCCGTGTCGGCGCCTTCACGGTCATCAGCGTCAGGTCCCACATAAGTGTCACTGGCCGTCAGCAACCCCATCCGTCCCGCTACTTGCGGAGCCACCCCCTCCGCCCGGCCCCGGCCGACCCTGCGAGTGACGCAGCGCACACCTCCCCGCGCGGTGTTCGGGCATGCTGATGCGCTGAAATGGACGGTCACCCGCGAGACGGGTGGGGTTTCCGTGCAGTCCATCCGGGGTGGGGGAGTTGTGAGCCGACGCAAGACACACGTGGACCGGCCGTCGAAGGGCGGCGCGCGGGCTGCTTGGCTGACGCTCGGGGCGGCCGTGCTGGCCGGCGCGGGCCTCGCGCCGCAGGCCGTCGCCGCGCCGGGCACCGCCCCGCTCGCCGACTACACCGGTGACGGCATCGCCGACCTCGTCGCCGCCACGCCCCAGCAGGGCAGCGGCTGGCTCACCCTGCTGCCCGGCGGCGCGAGCGGCCCGGTGTCCGGCGCGAAACTGAGGCTCAACCAGGGCAGTACGGGCGTACCGGGGGCCGCCGAGTCCGGCGACGAGTGGGGCGCGGCCACCGCGTGGGGCGACATCGACGGGGACGGCGTCGCGGACCTCGCGATCGGCGCGCCCGGCGAGGACGACACCACCGGGCACAAGGACCGGGGCGCGGTGACGATCCTGTACGGGCCCGCGTTCGACTCCGGCGCCGACACCATGGCCCTGGGCGACGACTACGTCTACACCGGCGCGCGGTTCGGCGCGGCCGTCGCGGTCGGCGACTTCAACGCCGACGGCCGCGCGGACGTCTTCACCGCCGCCACCGGCACCGGCGGCAACTGGGCGGCCCGGCTCGACGCCGGTCACGAGGTCGCGGGCGACCTCACCTCCGCCGACGGCGCGCTCTCCCACGCGGACGCCGCCTCGGGCGACTTCAACGGGGACGGATACGCGGACGTCGCGCTCACCTACATCGACGCGTCCGGCACCGGCCGGGTCACCTGGTTCAAGGGCTCGAAGACGCTCGGCCTGTCGAAGGTGGCCACGCTCTCCGTCAAGGGCGGCCGCTCCGTCGCCGCCGGGGACGTGAACGGCAACGGCTACGACGACATCGTCATCGGCCAGCCCTACACCGCCGAGTCGGGGGCCCACTCGGGCGGGCAGGTCACGATGGTGCCGGGCGGCGCGTCCGGGCCCACCGCCACCGGTGCGGTGACGGTCCACCAGGCCACCTCGGGTGTCGAGGGCGCGGCCGAGGCGGGCGACGCGTTCGGCAGCTCGGTGTCGGTGGGCGACGTCGACGCCGACGGGTACGCGGACGTGCTCACCGGCGCCCCGAACGAGGACATCACGCGGGACGGCACGAACCGTTCCGACGCGGGCTCGGTCTGGCTCCTCAAAGGCACCGCCGCGGGGCTGACCGGCACCGGCTCGCTCGCCCTCTCCCAGGACACGGCGGACGTGCCCGGCGTCACGGAGAGCGGCGACAAGCTGGGCTCGGCGGTCTCCCTGACCGACGTCACGGGCGACGGGTACGCCGAGCTGACCGTCGGCACGGAGGGCGAGGACGCCGGCAACGGCACGCTGCTGTACGTCCCCGTCGCCTCGGGCGCCGTCCTTCCGGTCGGCTCGAAGTACTACGGCGTGACCCAACTGGGCACGGCCACGGGGGCCCGGCTGGGCGGGCTGCTCACGCCGTAGCGGCACCCCGCGTGTCCAGCGGGGCATCCGCGCCGGCGCCGTAGCGGCGGCCCGGTCGTCGGTCGTCCGCGGCGCCGTCTCGGCTGGTCGCGCAGTTCCCCGCGCCCCTACAGGTCCTCGGTCGGCCGCCGCGCCGTCGTGGCCCGGCGCGCAGTTCCCCGCGCCCCTAACGGGGCGCCGTCGTCGCGTCCCGGCACAGGAGGCGTAGGGAGCCGGCCTCCGACCAGCAGTGGCGGGCCTCGGTCAAGGGGGCCCAGAGTCTGCCGTCCGGGGTGCGGACCCAGTGGTCGCCGCCCGTCTGCCACCACTCGCCGCCGGTCCGCCGGACGATCACCTCGCCCGTGTACGCGCCGAACCCGCGCAGCACGTTCTCGACGGCGGCGTACGGTGCCCCGTCGCGCCGTATCTCCTCGATCGTCCGGTCGACGCGCCACAGGCTCTGCGCCGAGTAGTCGAGCCGCAGCCGCGCTCCCTCGCGCATCGCCGCGACCGCGTCCGCCGCCCACCGCACGGGCTTCGCGGCAGCTGATGGCCTGGTCAGTTGCTGTGCAGTCACATTGGAGAAAGCGTTTCTCCAACGGCTTTCGTCACGCCGTTCCGCGGCCCGCCGCGACACCGGCGCAGGACCGTCGCGCCGCTTCCACGACCGCCTCGGAACGCTCACAGGACTCTTCCGCCCGGCCGGGTTTAACCCGCCGCGCGGGCCCGGCGCGAGACCACCGCGCGCAGCACCCGCCGGCCCTCCGTCGACAGGTCGAGCGCGGCGCGCAGACCACCGGCGCCGTGATCCGCGAGCAGCTCCAGGACGGTGATCTGGCGCCGCAGTTCGGCGGCGACCAGCGGGGACGCGCCGTCGGCGCGGCCTTCGCGGAGGTTCGACGGGCCGCCTCCGCCGCCTTCACCAGCGACGGTGGCCGCGCTCGCGTCGAGGAGCCGGTGGATCCGCAGGGCCGCCACGGAGCACGCGTCCGCCCAGCCGCGCAGACCGGCCGCGTCGGCACGGTCCGGCACGGTGGCGAGCATCCGGCGGGCGAGCGCCGCGGCCTCGCCCTCGGGTCCCGTACCGGATGCCGTACCGGATGCCGTACCAACGGAACCGGACGTATCCGAGCCGGACGTGCCCGAATCCCGCACGCCCGGGTCCAGTTCCGCACGCACCCGCTTCAGACGCTCGTCCCACGCCTCCCCGTCCACCAGGCTCGACCACAGCGGGCGCAGGATCTCCTCGTCGCAGCCCAGCACGGGTACACACCGATCCAAACAAGCCAGCCCGCTCGCGGCCAGGCCCCGCTCGTCGGCCTGGGCGATCAGCTCCACCAGGTTGGTCCCGCCGTTCATCGCGCCTCCCTCAAAACGTCGAACCACGTCGAAGTACGTCGTCAGGGGCGCCTTCCGGTCACGGAGCCCGTACTGCTCCCTACTGCGTGCGACGGCCCGGGAGTGTCACAGCGGCACCACGCCGAGCCGGTCGAGCAGCCGGAAGAAGAGGTTTTCGGCCAACGGCTCCGGGTCCGCCGTCAGTACGGGAAGCAGCACGTCGGGGGCGACCCGGTGCCCGGCCTCCGCGGCCCAGGCGGCGGCCCGCTCGGCGGCGTCGGGCGGTTCGAGGAAGTAGTCGTCGACGCCGAGGCCGTCCGGGTCGCCGCCGCCGAGGTACCCGGCCATCGCGTCGCGCCCGAGACAGGCGGTCCACGCGCCGCTCTCCGGAGCCGCCGCCTCCAGTGCCACGCAGTCGCTGTCCATGACGTACCCGAAGAGGGCGGGCGCGGCCGTCTCGCGGGCGAGCACGTTCATGTTGCCGACGTCGCCGTCACCGCCCGGGTACTCCCACACCTGCCAGCCGCCGGGCGCCGTTCTGCGCCGTACCAGGCCCGGGGCCGCGGCGAGCGTGCCGAGTTCGGCGAGCGGGCGCCCGCTCCTGGCGACGACGAAGTACCCCCAGTAACCCATCGGCCCGTCCCCCCGGGTAAGCGATTCGGCTCGCGCCGAATACACCACAGCCGCCCGGGGGTCCGCCAGCGAATCAGCGAATCGGGCAATTCCCCCGGACGCGGGCGCGGCGCACGCGCGCCGCGCCGCCGGGGCCCGTGAACGGGCTCTCAGGCCGGGAAGAGGGCCCCGCCCCCGTGCGCCTTCTCGTCCTGCATCCGGGTCAGCCGCAGCACCACGACGATGGCGAACACGGCGGCCACGGCGTCCATGAGGTCCGAGAACAGCATCTGGCTCGCGGCCGAGCGGAGCTCCGCGGCCGTGTCGGCCTGGTTGTAGGAGGTGTACGCGGCCCGCCCGGCGAGCAGCGAGAACAGCCAGAAGCCCCACCAGACGTTGACGATGCCGTGCGGGCGGCGGGTGCCGACGGGGCTGCTGGCGTTCCAGATGTCCACCGCGATCCGGCGCGGGAACCAGAAGTTCACGACCGGTACGAACCAGCTCCAGCACGTCCAGCCGCGGCTCTTGCTGTGCGCGGAGGCGTCGAAGACCTCGGCGTTGACCCGGGTCCGGTGGAACCAGACGAGGAAGACGACGGCGGCCGCGATCAGGGCGACGACCTGGACGACACCGGACGCGGCGTAGAGGACGTCCGCGCGGTCGGCCTTGTCCTGCAATGCGGAGGTGACGTTCCCGCCGGCGAGTTCGTCCGCCACCGAACGGGTGTTGAGGTCGGCCGCGACGGCGAGGAGGTCCGTGGCGATCACGGTGCCGAGCAGGATGACGTTGGCCCTGCCGAGCGCGACCGGCGAACGCAGCCAGGCGGTGCCGTGCCCGGTGTACGAGGGCGTGGCGTACTGGGGCGGGCCGTACTGGGGCGGTGCGGCGCCGAGCGGCGGGGCGGTGGGCAGGCCGCCGGGGACCGGGGGCGGACCGGCGGGCGCGGGCTGCCCCGCGGGCGGGGGTCCGGCGGCCGGCTGGGGCGTGACCGCCGCGCAGTGCCCGCAGAGGCTCTGCCCCGGTGTCGCGTCGAAATGACGGCAGTGTGCGCAGAGCATGGAACGGTCCCCCCGGTCCGGTAGGTGAAGAAGGCCGGGGGCGCCTCTCCCTGGCGCCACTCCGGCCAGCGGAACATACGTGCCAAAGGGCCCGTACGTCCACCTGAATCGCACCGACCGGTTGCCCGGCTCAGCCCAGCCGGTCCGCCAGCTTCTCGAAGTCGGTCCAGGACAGGGCCGGTTGGCCCGGGTCCCACAGCTTCTGGACGGTCGCGCGCAGCGGCATCCGGATCCCGGCGGCCACCTGGTCCTGGGTCTGGGAGTTCGCCAGGTCGCACCAGACCGCGAAGGACCCGCCGAGGATCTGGTCGTCGTACCTCTCGGCCACCGCCGACGTGCCGCGCAGCACCCGCGGGTTCCACTGCTGGTAGATGCGCCGGCCGGTCGGGTAGACGAAGTCGTTCGGCTGGCCGAGCACGTAGTAGAGGAACTCGTCGTTGTAGTTGAGCATCTTGCGGCCCTCGCCCAGGTACTC
This sequence comes from Streptomyces sp. NPDC059785, assembly GCF_042732375.1. Taxonomy (NCBI): domain Bacteria; kingdom Bacillati; phylum Actinomycetota; class Actinomycetes; order Kitasatosporales; family Streptomycetaceae; genus Streptomyces; species Streptomyces sp. NPDC059785. The sequence continues at coordinate 61,728 of NZ_JBHWHV010000031.1, read as the reverse complement.
GGCGGGCTGCCGCGCGCCGATCTCCTTGCCGGTCCAGTACGCGACCCGGATGTCGTCGTCGGCCTGGACCTTGCCGCCCTTGAAGAAGCCGTCGTTCCAGGCTCGCGGGGTCTTGTCGTGCTTGCGCACCACGGCCGCCCGGTCGTTGAGCCAGCCGGTCGCCAGGTCTTCGACGGAGGCGCCGGTGCCGTGGGCCTTCGTGGCCGCGCTCGCGAGCTGCGGGAAGGAGGACGCCGGGTCCGGCACGGTCAGCGCCTGGTACTCGTCGGCGCCCAGGTGCCACTGGCCGCCGGGGAACAGGTCCGCGTACTCGTTCAGCAGGTCGTCGACGATGTCGGCCGCGGCGGGCCTGGAGATGTCGACGGCGCCCTTGGTGGCGGTGCCCTGCGCGTTGCGGAGCTGGAGGTCGGGGTGCGCGGCGATCACCGCGCCGAGGTGTCCCGGCGAGTCGATCTCGGGGACGACGGTGATGTGGCGGCTCTCGGCCAGCTTGACGATCTCGCGGACCTGGGCCTTGGTGAGATGGTCGTCGGAGACCACCTCGGGGTGCGAGTCCGACTCGATGCGGAACGCCTGGTCGTCGGAGAAGTGCAGGCCGAGCTCGTTGAACTTCAGGTCGCCCAGTTCCCGGATCCGGTCCTCGATCCAGTCGGCCGAGAAGTGCTTGCGGGCGATGTCGATCATGAAGCCGCGCTGCGGTTTGGCCGGTTCGTCGTGGACGACGCCCTCCGGAGCGGTGCCGCCGTCGTGCACCTCCTGCTTGAGGGTGCGCGTGCCGTAGAAGACCCCGGCCTGCTCGGGAGCGGTGACGGTGACCCGCCCGTTCCGCACGGTCAGGGTGTACGACTCGGCGTTCGCCTTCTTGCCGTCGCCGTTCAGCTCCAGCGCGACGTCGCCGTCCTCGGCGTCGGCCTTCCCGGCGTACGACAGTCCGAGCTCGCCGGCGAGCAGCTTGCCCTCGTCGGCGAGGGAGTCCTCGTTCACCACCACGCGGCCGTCGTCGCCGGGGCGCCAGCCGGGGCCCCGGGCGGGGGTGTGCTCGCGCACCGCGGGGATGGTGCGGGGCGTCTGCGACAGGGGGTAGCTGCGGCTCGGCGACGGTGAGGCCGAGGACTTCGGTGTCGCCGAGGCGTCGGACGCACCGGCCGGGTGACTGTCACCGGAGGGCCAGAACGCGGCGGTCGCCGCCGCGGCCCCCACCACGACCACCCCGACCGCGGCCAGCACCCCGCCCCGCCCGACCGCCCGCTCCCGCCGAGCCCGCCCGTGCGCCCGCCGCCCACGGGCGCTCACCGAGCCACCCCCGCCGCCACGTCCGTCCCGGCCACCACCACGGCAGTTGCGTCGCCCCACTCGGCCACCGCGCCCCGCTCGGCCCTCACGGCTCGCTTCACCACCACGGCTCGCTCCGCCGCCCGAGCGGCCGCCGAGTCGGCCGCCCCAGGCGGTGTCACTGCGGGTGCCCCGGTCGCCACCACAGCCGCCGCCCCGACCACCGGGCCGCCCCACTCGACCGCCGCACCGTCCGGCCCGGTCACCCGAGCGACCGCTGCGACGGGTGCCCCGAACGCCGCCACGGCGGGCACCCCGGCCGCCGTCATGGGTCGCTCCGCCTCTCCGACCCGCTCCGCCGCCGCAGCAGTTGTCGACTCGGCGGCTGCCCCGGCCGCCGTCGCGGCGGGCGTCCCCGGCGGCGCCACAGCGGGAACCCCGACAACCGTCGCGACGGGCGTCCCGGCCGCCGCCACCATCCGCTCCGCCGCCCCGGCGACCGACGCGCCGGGTGCTCCGGCCGCCGGCTCGGCGAGTGCCGCCACGGCGGACGCCCCGTCCGCGGCGGCCACGGCGGCTACCGCTCCGACACCGGCTCCGGCACGGGCACCGGCGGTGTGCTCGGCCTGTGTGGCCCAGGTGCTTCCTGCGGCCCTCACGGCCTCCGTAGCCTTCGCGGCTGTCACTGGTGACTCGGCTGTCACACGTTTCACGGATTTCACGGCTGCGTGTGCCTTTCTCGGTTTCGGCGCGGCTCGCGCGTCGGTCGTGCCTCTCGTGCTCAGCCCTGCGGCCGCCTCCCCGGGAACCTCGCGTACCTGTTCTCCGTCCCCTTCTCCGTCTCCGTCTCCGTCTCCGTCTCCACTGTGAACCTAAGCCCAGGCCTCCGCCTCCGCGCCACGTGTCGGCCGACCGTCCACCACATGTTCCGAAACTCTCCCGTCAGGGTGAATTTCGGGCGTCCATCGGACACGTGCTGACCACCGTGGATAACGTGACGGCACATCTCGCACACTTGCCCCTGCCGAACCACCCATCGCCGAGGACCCACGCTGCCTTCGCACCGTCCCCCACGCCTCCCGGGCCAGGTCGCACTTCCCGGGCAGAAGGGCGCGGCACCCTCCCCGGCCGGCCTCGAGCCGTTCAACACCGCGGCCCCGGACGCCGCCGAGCGCGCCCTGCTCACCTGCTGCCGCAGCCTGCGCTGGGCCCGCCGCCTCGCCGACCACCGGCCGTATCCGGACCTGGAGGCGCTGCTCGCCGCGGCCGACGAGGCGGCGTACGACCTGACGCCCACCGACCTCGCCGAGGCGCTGGCGGGCGAGCCCCTCACCGCCCTCCCGGCGAGCGCCTACTCCGCCGCGCACACCGCGCTCGGCGCCGCCCAGGCCGCGTACGAGAGCCGCTTCGGGCACGTCTTCGTGATCTGTCTGGACGACTTCGATCCGGCCGAGGCGCTCGACCAGGTGCTGGCCGGCATCAGGTCCCGGCTGGTCAACGACCCGGAGGAGGAGCGGGCGCTGGCGGGCGAGGAACTGCGCCGGCTCGCCCGCGGCAGGCTCGCCCGGCTCGTTCAGGCGTTCGAGGCAGGGTCGGACGAACGTCCGGAATCTTCCGGTTCGGGGCGCCCCGATAGCCCGTACGTGCCTGTTTGATTGCCTGTTTGATCACACAGACGGGCCCCATGTAAACGTTCCGACAACTCGTCGCTACCATGGCCGGGGCCGGTGGACCGTACCCGGCCGGGCCCGACCGACAAGGAAAGCCGGCGCGGCCCCAATCCCCGCTCCCGGAGGGTTCTTCCGTGCCGGCTGGAACGCTGTACCGCGGCCGGGAAGGAATGTGGTCCTGGGTGGCTCACCGAGTCACCGGCGTCCTCATCTTCTTCTTCCTGTTCGTACACGTCCTGGACACCGCTCTCGTCCGTGTCTCCCCCGAGGACTACGACAACGTCGTGTCCACGTACAAGACGCCGATCGTCGCGCTGCTGGAGTACGGCCTCGTCGCCGCCATCCTCTTCCACGCGCTCAACGGCCTGCGTGTCATCGCCGTCGACTTCTGGTCGAAGGGCGCGCGTTACCAGAAGCAGATGCTCTGGACCGTTGTCGGCATCTGGATCGTGCTGATGGCCGGGGCCCTGTACCCCGTCCTCGGCCACGCGTTCCGCGAAGTCTTCGGGAGCTGACGCCTGATGTCCACGACTGAAACCGCCTCCGGCATCGGCCCCGTCGAGGGTGCCGGCGCCTCGCTGTACGGCGTCGGCAATCCCGCGCCGGTCATCGAGCCCCCGCGCAAGCGCACCAAGAAGACCCCGAAGTCCACGCGTGGCAACTTCGAGATGTACGCCTGGCTGTTCATGCGCCTGTCGGGCATCGTCCTGGTCGTCCTGGTCCTCGGCCACCTGCTCATCCAGCTCGTCCTCGACGGCGGCGTCTCCAAGATCGGCTTCGCCTTCGTGGCCGGCCGCTGGGCGTCCCCGTGGTGGCAGGCCTGGGACCTCGGCATGCTGTGGCTCGCGATGCTGCACGGCGCCAACGGCCTGCGCACGGTCATCAACGACTACGCGGAGCGCGTGAACACCCGGCTGTGGCTGAAGGGCCTGCTCTACACCGCCACGGTGTTCACCATCGTCCTGGGCACGCTGGTGATCTTCACCTTCGACCCGAACATCCGCTAGGCACGGGGCTGCGAGAATCATGAAGATCCACAAGTACGACACCGTCATCGTCGGCGCCGGCGGCGCCGGTATGCGCGCCGCCATCGAGGCGACGAAGCGCAGCCGCACCGCCGTGCTGACGAAGCTCTACCCCACCCGCTCCCACACGGGCGCCGCGCAGGGCGGCATGGCCGCAGCGCTGGCCAACGTGGAGGAGGACAACTGGGAGTGGCACACCTTCGACACGGTCAAGGGCGGTGACTACCTGGTCGACCAGGACGCCGCCGAGATCCTGGCGAAGGAGGCCATCGACTCCGTCCTCGACCTGGAAAAGATGGGCCTGCCGTTCAACCGGACGCCCGACGGGACGATCGACCAGCGCCGCTTCGGCGGTCACTCCCGCAACCACGGCGAGGCCCCGGTCCGCCGGTCCTGCTACGCCGCGGACCGCACCGGCCACATGATCCTCCAGACGCTGTACCAGAACTGTGTGAAGGAGGGTGTGGAGTTCTTCAACGAGTTCTACGTCCTCGACCAGCTGATCACCGAGGTCGACGGCGTCAAGCGCTCGGCCGGTGTGGTCGCGTACGAGCTGGCCACCGGTGAGATCCACGTCTTCCAGGCGAAGGCCGTGATCTACGCGTCCGGCGGCACCGGCAAGTTCTTCAAGGTGACCTCCAACGCGCACACCCTGACCGGTGACGGCCAGGCGGCCGTCTACCGCCGCGGACTGCCGCTGGAGGACATGGAGTTCTTCCAGTTCCACCCGACCGGCATCTGGCGCATGGGCATCCTGCTGACGGAGGGCGCCCGCGGTGAGGGCGGCATCCTCCGCAACAAGGACGGCGAGCGCTTCATGGAGAAGTACGCGCCGGTCATGAAGGACCTCGCCTCCCGTGACGTCGTCTCGCGCTCCATCTACACGGAGATCCGTGAAGGGCGCGGCTGCGGTCCCGAGGGCGACCACGTCTACCTCGACCTCACGCACCTGCCGCCGGAGCAGCTCGACGCCAAGCTCCCGGACATCACCGAGTTCGCCCGTACGTACCTCGGCATCGAGCCGTACACGGACCCGATCCCGATCCAGCCGACCGCGCACTACGCCATGGGCGGCATCCCGACGAACGTCGAGGGCGAGGTGCTGAGCGACAACACCACCGTCGTCCCGGGCCTGTACGCGGCCGGCGAGGTCGCCTGCGTGTCGGTGCACGGCGCCAACCGCCTCGGCACCAACTCGCTGCTCGACATCAACGTCTTCGGCCGCCGGGCCGGTATCGCGGCGGCGGAGTACTCGGCCAAGGCCGACTTCGTCGAGCTGCCCGAGGACCCGGCGTCGCTGGTCGTCTCGCAGGTCGAGCGGCTGCGCGCCTCCACGGGCACGGAGCGGGTCGCGGTCCTGCGCAACGAGCTCCAGGAGACCATGGACGCCAACGTCATGGTGTTCCGCACCGAGCAGACGATCAAGACGGCCGTCGAGAAGATCGCCGAGCTGCGGGCCCGCTACAAGAACGTCTCGGTCCAGGACAAGGGCAAGCGGTTCAACACCGACCTGCTGGAGGCGATCGAGCTGGGCAACCTGCTCGACCTCGCCGAGGTCATGGCCGTCTCCGCGCTGGCCCGCAAGGAGTCCCGCGGCGGCCACTACCGCGAGGACTACCCGAACCGCGACGACGTCAACTTCATGCGCCACACCATGGCGTACCGCGAGGTCGGCGACGACGGCACCGAGTCCATCCGTCTCGACTACAAGCCGGTCGTCCAGACCCGCTACCAGCCGATGGAGCGTAAGTACTGATGGCAACCCCGACCCTGGAGAAGGAAGACGCCAAGCCCGAGGCGGGCTTCGCCGACTCCCCGTACATCACGGTCACCTTCCGGATCCGCCGGTTCAACCCGGAGGTCTCGGCCGAGGCGGTCTGGGAGGACTTCCGGCTCGAGATCGACCCGAAGGAACGTGTCCTCGACGGTCTCCACAAGATCAAGTGGGAGCACGACGGCACGCTGACCTTCCGTCGCTCCTGCGCGCACGGCATCTGCGGCTCGGACGCCATGCGGATCAACGGCAAGAACCGGCTGGCCTGCAAGACGCTGATCAAGGACATCAACCCCGAGAAGCCGATCACGGTGGAGCCCATCAAGGGTCTCACCGTGCTCAAGGACCTCGTGGTCGACATGGAGCCGTTCTTCCAGGCGTACCGCGACGTGATGCCCTTCCTGATCACGAAGGACACCAACGAGCCGACCCGCGAGCGCCTCCAGACCGCCGAGGACCGCGAGCGCTTCGACGACACCACGAAGTGCATCCTGTGCGCCGCGTGCACGTCGTCCTGCCCGGTGTTCTGGAACGACGGCCAGTACTTCGGCCCGGCCGCGATCGTGAACGCCCACCGCTTCATCTTCGACTCGCGTGACGAGGCCGGGGAGCAGCGTCTGGAGATCCTCAACGACAAGGACGGCGTGTGGCGCTGCCGCACCACGTTCAACTGCACGGACGCCTGCCCGCGCGGTATCGAGGTCACGAAGGCGATCCAGGAAGTCAAGCGCGCGCTGATCACGCGCCGCCTCTGATCTCCGTACGCCTTGCCCTCGGGCCCCGTCTCCGCTTCGGCTGGAGACGGGGCCCTTTGGCGCCTTCTGGCATATGCCACCCGTTCGGGTGAACGCGGCTGGAACGGCCTTTCGGGGACCGTCCGGCTTACGATGATGGCCTCGACACCAGCCCACAGGAGGCACGTGATGTCCGCAGCATCCGTCGAGCGGCCCCACAGCGAGCGTCCGCTGATCGCGGAGGCGAACCGCCTCATGGACCGCAATCCGGGCTACCGCGTCGAGATCATCGGAGGCCTGATCCTCATGACGCCACCGCCGGACGGCCCGCATGCGTTCGCCCTGACAGATCTCATGATCCCCTTCATTGCAGCCGGTCTGCACGGGGACGAGACAAAGATCCTCCAAGGCGTCGGTCTCTGGCTGCCCACCGGCACCGAGGACTACGCGATCCCGGATCTCGTTGTGGTGGACGCCGATCTCGTCGACCACCTCGTCGAGAACAACTGCTACGACCCGGTCGCCTTCCGGCTCGTCCTGGAGGTCACCTCGACCAACTGGAAGGCCGATCTGAAGACCAAGGTCGCCGCCTACGCCGAGGCGAAGATCCCGGTCTACGTGATCGTCGACCGGAAGCACCAGCGCCTCCACGTCCTCACCGATCCCGCCGGGAGCGAGTACGGCGGCCACCGCATCCACTCCCCCGGCGAGTCCGTCACCCTCCCCGATTCCATCGGCGCCAAGGTCACCGTGGACGTCGACGCGATCCTGCGCGCGGGCCGGTCACAGCAGGTGTCCGACTAGAGCTGACTCAGGATCGTCGGGTCCGTGATCTTCAGGTCGTCCGCCAGCAGCATCGCCTTGCTGAGGATCACCGCCAGGGTCCGGTCACCCTCGAAGGGCAGGTAGCCGGTCCCCTGCGCGGTCGCCGTACCGGACTTCGGGACGATGCACAGGTACTGGTCGTTCGGGGTCATCAGGATGTTGCCCGAGCCGAGATGGATCTTGTACGTGTGGCGCTCGCCCTTCACGTGCAGGAAGCGGCCCTCGACCGCGCACCGGTCGGCTATCGCGAGCCTTGGTATCAGCCGTTCGAGGAGCGCCCGCCGGGTCTCCGCGCTCTGGTTCAGCTCCCCGAAGCCGTACGACGTCCAGTACTCCCGGTAGCGGCCGTCGGGGCCGCCGTCCTGCCAGGTCGGGTCGTTGCCGACGCTGGCGACGCCCACGAACAGGTCGACGTCGCGCAGGACTTCGGAGAGGACCAGGGGCGGGATCTCTGAGAGGGGCAGCGGCTCCACCGGGTCCTCGCCGTCGCGCAGCCACATGCTGTACTCGCCGCCGCAGCAGTGCGCCGAGTTCTCCGGGGCGTCGATCGGGTAGAAGCGCACTTGGTCGGTGCGGAGCCGCAGGAAGCTGCCCGATTCCGTGATGCCCGTGAAGTCGTCGCCGCCGTCGCCGTGGATCCAGTACTCGGCGCGCAGGCCCCACTCGGGCAGCTCGCGGGTGGCGGGCGACGCCTCGTCGTCGACGGCGAGCCGCAGCTGGCTGCGCCAGCCCCGGATCGCGGCGAGGGACTGGAACTGGTGCTGGCGCAGGACGTGCGCCGCGAACCGGTTGGAGTACGTCCCGGTGGCGCGCTCGGCGTCGGTGAGCAGATAGACCTCGCGGTGGGCCTGTTTGAAGGGCTGGGTGATCGCGTGCCGCTCCAGCCAGTCGCGCCAGGCGAGGACGTCGGCCGGCTCCTGGCCGGCCGGGTGCCAGAGGCGGACCTCTTCGCCCGCGGTGACCGAGGTGCCGTCGAGGGTGCGCAGGGCCTCGTCGGCGTACCCGGCCGGGGTGCCGTCGACCGTCCACAGCAGCCGGCGGGCGAGCGTGCCGACCAGCGGGTGGTCGAGGTAGCGCTCGCGCCAGGTGCCGTACGCCCAGGTGCGCCGGGCGAGGAACTGCCGGTCCAGGCGCTCGCTCTGGGCCGACAGCATCTTGTCGATGTCCTTGACCGCGGCCTTCAGCTCCTTGAGCTCCTCGGCGTGGTCGCGCCGGACGGCGGCGGGGACACTCTTCACGGCCTTGCCCGCGGCGTTGCGCCAGGTCAGGCGGGCTCTGGTGCCCTCGACCTCCAGCAGGGCCGTCGCCTCGCCGAGCCGGTGCTCGGCGCTGCCGACGCCGGTGAGCCCGTAGGCGGGCACGGCCAGTTCCTCGATCTCCTCACGGCTGAGGCCGAGGGCGGCGGCCCGCTCCGCGAGCGCCGTGTCGATCAGCTTGGCGGTGCCCTTGTAGGTGACCCGGGTGGCCAGCCGGGCCAGCTCGGCGAGGGCGGGCTCGCCCTCGATGCGGGCGAGGGAGACGACGCCGGCGTTGGCGACCTTGGGGTTGCGCGGGCCGAGCCCCGCTACCTTCTTGAGCGAGGTCTCGACCAGGGCGCCGAGGGCGCGTGCGGTGCCGGGGTGGGGTGGCAGCAGCGAGAGCGTCCAGGCGAGACCGCGCAGGGCGACGGCGTTGAAGGGGTCGTAGGCGTCGTTGAGATGTCCCTCGTACTGGTCCAGTTCCAGCGGGAGGGTGCGGGGGCGGCCGACGAGGGTGAACCAGGACACCACGCTCTCGCGCACCCGCTCCGCGCCCAGGGCGCCGACGAGGACGCGGGCCCGCTTCTCCCAGCGGGCGGTGGGTTTGGCGGTGGTGGCGGTGGCCGCGTGGACGAGCAGGGCCTGCCAGTCCGGTGCCGTGGCGTCCCGCAGGGCCTGCTCGGCCCATGCCTCGCCGACGTTGAGAGCGGGTTCGGTGAGCTGCTTCGCCAGCGCGCTCGTCTCCTTGTAGCAGTAGGCGTCCTGGGCCGTGCGGCGCAGGGTCGCCACGAACTCCGGGGGCAGCGACCGGCCCGCCGTCAGCTCCGCCTCGACCACGAGGTCGATACGGGCCCTGATCCACAGCGTGTGTCTGCGGCCCAGGTCCGCCAGGGTCCGGTGGCGCTCGGCGGCCAGCGGGTCCTCGTCCAGACCGCGGGCGGCCATCGCGTACAGCGCGAGGGCGTTGCCCCGGTCGTGGGGGTTGTCACCGACGGCCGGGAAGCGGTCGGCGATCGCGTGCGCCAGTTCGCGGCGCCGCTCGGCCGGCAGGTCCCGCAGCTGCCCGAGCACCGCCTCCCACATCCCCGTGTGGTAGCCGTGGTTGTGGACGAGCGTCTTCAGCGCGTCGTCCGCGACCCGGTCCATGTCACCGGCGGCGACGCGGTTGCCGATCCGGGCTGCGCCCGACCGTGGTGTCCTGCTCATCAGCCACCCACCAGCGGTACGAGCTTCAGGAACGTGACCTCCGTGCCGAGCGGGAGGTCGATCTCCGCGTCCGGGTCGGTGACCTGGCGGTCCCCGACGAGCACCAGGAAGCCGTTGCCCGCGAACGCCTTCAGGGCCAGCGCCGTCTGCGCCTCAGGGTCTATCCGGCGGGGGGTGCGCAGCGCGTACCCGTTCAGCACGCGCTCGGTGTCCTCGGGCTGCACCAGCCCCTGGAACACCCCCGTCGTCCGCGCGTTGTACTCGGCGACCTCCTGGAAGACCCGCCGCCGGATCAGCTCACGCACGGTCAGCCGCTCCTCGGCGATCTCCAGCCCCCAGGCCGTACGCCGCTCCCCCGCTGTCGTCTCGTCGACGAACGTCACGATTCCCATGGCGAGGACAGTAGAGGCAGGGTCTGACAATCGGTCAGCGGCGGTGCGTCGCCTCATCGGTCACCGGCCGGTGCCTCGCCTCATCGGGTGACCCGCACGGTCAGCCCCCGCCCGGTCCGCGGCCACGTACCTAACCTGATGACATGTCAGACGAAGAGTCGTACGAACTGCTCGGTTTCGACAACGTACTGCTGCCGGTCGGTGATCTCGGCGAGGCCGTCGCCTTCTACGAGCGGGCCGGGTTCCCGGTCGTCTTCCGGCTCGACGAGGCCGGGATCGCGCTGCTGAGGGTGGGCAAGGAGACCCCCGGGTTGCTGCTCCAGCTCGACGGGGAGCTGGGGCGCCGGACGCCGCCGTGGGCGTCGCCCCGGGTGTGGCTGGAGGTGCGGGACGCGCGCGCGGCGGCCGACGCGCTGGCCACCGCGGGTGTCGCGACGCTGGACGCGCCCTTCCCCGTGGCCACCGGCTGGACGGTCGAGCTGGCCGACCCGTGGGGCAACGTCATCGGCCTCACCGACTACGGCAAGCGGCCCGAGCTCGGCCGCGCACCCCAGGCGTAAAGCCGCCCAGACCTCGACTTGAACATGTTCAAAAGCAGGTCTATGTTTCTTCCCGACAGCGTTTTGAACGCGTTCAAGAAGGGGTGGGGACATGGACCTCACGGTCGTCGCATACATCGTCTACCTGCTGATCAGCATCGCGCTGACGGTCTGGGTGGCCCGGACGCTCAGCCGCAACGGGCGGATCTTCCTCTCCGACGTGCTGCACGGGAACGAGAAGCTGGCCGACGCGGTCAACCACCTGCTGGTGGTCGGCTTCTACCTGGTGAACCTGGGCTTCGTCGCGCTGTACCTGAACCAGGACGGCGACATCACCGACGCCCGCGGGGTCTTCGAGTCCCTGTCGACCAAGCTCGGCGTGGTGCTGCTGGTGCTCGGGGTCATGCACCTGGGGAACGTCTTCGTCCTCAACAGGATCCGGCGCCGGGGCGTCATGGAGCGGGAGCAGCTTCCGCCCGTGGCCCCGCAGGGCTGGGTCGCGCCGACGCCGGGCGCGTGAGCCATGACCACGACGGCAGCCGCCGGACCGGACCGGGACGCCGCGCGCGTCCCCGTCCGCGGGCTCACGGTCCTGTACGACGCGGAGTGCTCGCTCTGTGTCTTCGTGCGCGACTGGCTGGCGAAGCAGCCCAAGCTGGTGCCGCTCCGGTTCGTGCCGGCCGGGTCCGACGAGGCCCGGCACCGCTTCCCAGGGCTCGACCACCGGGTCACCCGGGAGGAGATCACGGTCGTCGGGGACGGCGGGCAGGTCTACCGCTCCTCCGCCGCGTTCGTCGTGTGCCTGTGGTCGCTGCGCAGGTACCGGCGGCTCGCCCACCGGCTCAGCACCCCGGCGGGCGCGCACCTCGCCAGGGCCGCGGTACTGGGCGCGTCCAAGTGGCGGGAGTCCCGGCAGGCGGCCGATCCCGGCTGGGGCGGGCGCGCCTACCGCGGCGGGGACGGCTGGACGTACGACCCGCAGGGCGGCTGGTCCTACAGTCCGCCGCCCGCCTGTGCCGACGGCTCCTGCGCCACTGGTTAGGCTCACTCCCGTGCCAGCAGCGAACGAGAGCCCCGGCCCCGCCAAGAGCGAGCAGACCCGCGCCCTGATCCTGGAGACGGCCCTGCGGCTGTTCCAGGAGCGGGGCTACGACAAGACGACGATGCGGGCCATCGCCAAGGAGGCCGGGGTCTCCGTCGGCAACGCGTACTACTACTTCGCCGGCAAGGAGCACCTGATCCAGGGCTTCTACGACCGGATCGGCGAGGAGCACCAGCGGGCGGTGCGGCCGGTCCTGGAGGGCGAGAAGGACCTGGAGGCGCGGATCGCCGGGGTGCTGAAGGCGTGGCTCGACGTCGCGGAGCCGTACCACGAGTTCGCCGCCCAGTTCTTCAAGAACGCCGCCGACCCCGACAGTCCGCTCAGCCCCTTCTCGCCCGAGTCGGCGGGCCCGCGCGAGGAGGCCATCGCCCTGCACCGCAAGGTGCTCGCCGGGTCGAAGGCGAAGGTGCCGGAGGAGCTGAGGGAGGTTCTGCCGGAGCTGATGTGGCTCTCGCAGATGGGCCTGGTCCTGTACTGGGTCTTCGACCGCACCGAGGGGCGCGAGCGCAGCTACCGCCTCGCCGAGCGCGGCGCCCGGCTGACCACCCGCGGCGTCTCCCTGGCCCGCTTCCGCGTCCTGCGCCCCCTCGTCCACGAGGTGCACGAACTGTTCACGGACTTCCTGCCGGGGATGACACGGATGCTGCCGGACCCGAAGGCCCCGAAGGTCAACGGGCGGGGCAAATGATCACCAACGGGTGAAGCGGCTTCAACGGGACGTTCGGGTCCCGACCCGCCTACGATGATGCTCTCGACAACCAGCCCCCAGGAGGCACGTGATGTCCGCTGCATCCGTCGAGCGACCCCACGCCGACCGTCCGCTGATCGCGGAGGCGAACCGGCTCTGGGACAGCCTCGCCCCGGGCTACCGCGTCGAGATCATCGGAGGCCAGATCCTCGTGACCCCGCCACCGGACGGCCCTCACAGCGAGGCCCTGACCGACCTCATGGTCCCTTTCCTGACCGCTGGGCTCCACGGTGTGGAGTCCAAGGTGGTCCAGGGCATCGGCCTCTGGCTCCCCACCGGCACCGAGGACTACGCGATCCCCGACCTCGCCCTCGTCGACGCGGACTACCGGGACCACTACGTCGAGAACAACTGCTACGACCCCGTCTGCTTCCGGCTGGTCCTGGAGGTCACCTCCAGCAACTACCGGACCGACTTGCGCGACAAGGTGAAGGCGTACGCCGCCGCCAAGATCCCGGTCTACCTGATCGTCGACCGCAGGCACCAGCGCCTGCACGTGCTGACCGGTCCCGCCGGGGACGAGTACGAGAACCACCGCCCGTACTCCCCCGGCGAGACGGTCACCCTGCCCAAGGACGTCGGCGCCGAGGTCACCCTCGACGTCGACGCCATCCTCAAGGCCGGTCGCCGGACGACTGACTGACCGCGTCGGCCTCGCCCTCGGGCAGATCCTCCGCCAGCTCCACGTCGAGTACCAGTGGTTCCTCCTCCACCGTCACCTGCCGCGCGCGGGAACCGTGTCCGGGGGCCGTCGCCGACAGCAGGTACGCGCCCGGGGACGGGACCGAGACGATGTAGGAGCCGTCGGCCAGGGACGTCACCCGGTCCAGTTGCCGGCCCCCCTTCGACAGCAGGGTCACCGCCGCGTCGGCCACCGGGCCGCCCTCCGTCGTGCGGACGAAACCGTGGACGACGCTCGCGCCGCCGGACGGTGCCGGCTCGGGGCCCGGCTCCGGTTCCTCGCGCGGCTCCACCGCCAGATGCGGCAGCCGCTTCTCCAGACCCGCGGGGAGCCACCAGTTGGAGCGGCCGAGCAGGTGCATCGCCGCCGGCACCAGCGCCGTACGCAGGATGAAGGCGTCGAGCGCGACCGCCGCCGCGAGGCCGATGCCCGCCATGGCGCCCTCGGTGTCGCCGCTGAGCACGAACGCGGAGAACACGCAGATCATGATGAGGGCGGCGCAGTTGATGACCCGGCTGGTCTCGGCGAGGCCGACGCGGACGGCGCGGGCGTTGTCCCTGGTGTGCACCCACTCCTCGTGCATCCGGCTGACCAGGAACACCTGGTAGTCCATGGACAGGCCGAAGAGGAGCGAGAGCATGATCACCGGGAGGAAGGCGGTGATCGGACCCTCCTTGCCGAAGCCGAGCGCCTCCGCGCCCCAGCCCCACTGGAAGACCGCGACGAGGACGCCGAACGACGCCGCCGCCGCGATCAGGTTCATCAGGGCCGCCGTCAGCGGCACGACGAGCGAGCGGAACGCGACGAGCAGCAGCAGGAAGCCGAGCCCGATGATCGCGGCGACGAAGTACGGCAGCCGGTCGCCGGTCACGGACGCGAAGTCCTTGAAGACGGCGGTCACCCCGCCGACGTGCGCCTCGACGCCCGCCTCGGGGATCACGTCGTCGCGCAGCCGGTCGATCAGCCGGTCCGTCTCCACGGACTGCGGCGAGGTCTCCGGTACGACCTGGATGACCGTGATGCCCTGCGCGGGCGGCGCCGCGGCGACCTGGGCCACGCCGTCGGCGGCCTCGATCCGGGACACCAGACCGGCCGCGTCACCGCGCTCGACCACGACCTGGAGCGGGCCGTTGAAGCCGGGCCCGAAGCCCTCGGCCAGCAGGTCGTACGCCTGCCGGGTGGTGGTCGACTCGGGCTGGTTGCCCTGGTCGCTGGTGCCCAGGCGCAGCGAGAGGACCGGGACCGCGAGGGCGGCCATCACCACCACGGCGACCAGCGCCGTCGAGCGCGGACGCCGCTGCACGTACGCCGACCAGCGCGCCGCGAGACCGCTCGGCTCCGCCGTCTCCGGGCCCCGCGCGGCGAGCCGGCGGCGCTGGCGGCGGCTGAGCACCCGCGTGCCGAGCAGCCCCAGCAGGGCGGGCAGCAGCGTGATCGCGGCCAGGACGCTCAGGACCACCGTCAGCGAGGTCGCGATCACCACACCGTCCAGGAACCGCATGTTCATCACCAGCATGCCCGCGAGGGCGATGCACACCGTGCCGCCCGCGAACAGCACCGCGCGGCCCGAGGTGTTCAGGGCGGTGACCGCCGACTCCTCCGGTGCGGCGCCGCGCAGGATGGAGCGCCGGTGCCGGGTGACGATGAACAGCGCGTAGTCGATGCCGACGCCCAGGCCGATCAGCGAGCCGAGCAGCGGCGCCACTTCGGGCACGTCCGTGACGTGGCTGAGCAGCGTCGTGGACATCAGGCCCGTACCGACGCCCGCGACGGCCACGACGATCGGCAGGACCATCGCGAAGAGCGAGCCGAAGGCGAGGAAGAGGACCACGGCGGCGGCCGCGATGCCGACGGTCTCGGCCATACCGGTGGGCGGCTCCTGGATCCGGGTGACCGCCTGCCCGCCCAGCTCGACCTGGAGGTCGCCCGTCTCCGCGTCCTTCGCGCGGTCGACGACGTCCTGCACCAGTTCCTTGGGTACGGCGTTGGCCTGTTCCTCGAAGGTGATCCGGGCGTAGGCGACGGTGCCGTCCCGGCTGATCTGTGCCGCCCCCGCGGCCCCCGAGTACGGGCCCGCGACCTCGCCGACCCCCTTCATCCGCCCGATCTCCGCGAGGGCGGGCTCGATCCGCTCCCGTACCGAGGCGTCCCGCACCGAGCCGCCGTCGGCCTTCCAGACCACCGTGTCGGTGTCCCCGGAACTCTGCGGGAACGCCTTCTCCATCAGGTCGTACGCGCGCTTGGAGTCCGTGTCCGGCAGGGAGAAGACGTTCGCGTAATCGGTCCCCGCGGCGGAGCCCGCCGCGCCGAGCCCGAACAGGGCCCCCACCCACAGCAACAGGACCACCAGCCGGTGCCGGTAGCACCACCGTGCCAATGTCGTCACGCTCTACGCTCCTTCATCGGGTCCCCCAGGTCCTGAGTCCTCAGAATCCCGGCGGGCCCTCGCGGGGGGCCACGACGCGTGCATGACTCTCAAGGAACTCCAAAGCGCAGGCGGCCCCTCGCGGCGGCGTGGTTGCCGATACTGGGTCCATGACCGGTCACGAGGTGACACCCGCCCCGGGCCACGAGGGGGCCACCGTGCTCGTCGTCGAGGACGAGCCGAGCATCGCGGACGTCCTGGCCATCGCGCTGCGCTACCACCGGTTCGCGGTGATGACCGCGGGCACCGTCCGCGAGGCGCTCGCGCTCGCCGAGCGCACCCGGCCCGACGCGGCGCTGCTCGACGTCATGCTGCCGGACGGCGACGGCCGCGCCCTCGGCCGCGAACTGCGCGCCCGGCAGCCCGATCTGGCGCTCGTCTTCGTCACCGCGCGGGACGCGCCCGGCGAGATCGTCGGCGCGCTCGGCTTCGGCGACGACTACATCACCAAGCCGTTCAACATCGACGAGGTGATCGCCCGGATCACCGCCGTCCTGCGCCGCACCCGCCCCGCCGACGTCCTGCCCGAGCGCCCGCCGCTGCGCTACGGCGACCTGGAGCTGGACGAGACGACGTACTGCGTGCGCCGCGCGGGCCGCACGGTCGAGCTCACCCCCACCGAGTACGCGCTGCTGCGCTTCCTGGTGCGCAACGGGGGCCGGATCGTGCCCAAGGACCAACTCCTGCGCCACGTCTGGCAGTACGAGCACGCCCCGGCCGAGTCGACGGTCGTCGAGACGTACGTCAGCTATCTGCGGCGCAAGTTGGACACCCTCGGGGCACCCGTGATCACCACCCGGCGGGGCGTCGGATACGGGCTCGCGTGAAGGTGCCGACACGCGTGAAGATGCCGGCTCGCGTGAAGGCGCGGACACGGTGGGGCGGCGGCACCGGGCGCCGGCGCGGGGTCCACTCGCTGCGCGGCAAGCTGACACTGGCCAACGTGGGGCTGCTGGCGCTCGGCATCGTCGTCGCCACCGCCGTGAGCCTGATGGCGATGCGGCACTACCTGCTGGACCAGGTCGACACCGAGCTGGTCCAGATGCGGGACTCGCTGGGCAGCTCGCGGCTCACGGTGCGGCAGATCGACTCGCTCAGCGCGCTCGCGGTGGTCCGCGACCGGTTCGTGGCACCCGCGCAGCAGGAGTCGCCGAACCAGGACACCATCTTCACGGTCGTCGACCGCACGGGCGAGGCCGTCACCGTCGGCGGCTTCCCGCCGACCGAGGGCCAGCGGGCGCTGGCCGCCGCGGTCGCCGAGCCGTCCGGCCTCACGGGCGCCGATCCGCACGGCGTCACCGTGCGGGGCACGCCCTACCGGGTCACCGGCGCCCGGCTCGCCGACGGCTCGTACGTGCTGCTCGCCACCTCGACCGACGGACTGCACAAGGGCATCGCCAAGGCGCTGAAGCTCGACCTGGCCGTCGGCACGCTGCTGCTCGCCGGGCTCGCCTGGCTGACCATGATGAACGTGCGGCGGCGGATGCGGCCACTGGAGGACATGGTGGAGACCTCCTCCGCCATAGCCGAGGGCGATCTGACCCGCCGGGTGCCGTCGACACGCGATCCCACCGACGAGGTCGAGCAGCTGCGGATCGCCCTCAACTCCATGCTCCACCAGGTCGAGTCGGCCTACCGGACCCGGGAGCGCAGCGCCGCCCAGCTCCGCCGTTTCGTCGGCGACGCCTCGCACGAGCTGCGCACCCCGCTCTCGGCGATCCGCGGCTACCTCCAGCTCTACGACCAGGGGATGCTGCACGACCCGGACGAACGGCTGCGGGCCTGGCGGCGGATGAACGCGGAGGTCGACCGCATGGGCCGGCTGGTCGACGAACTGCTCACCCTGGCCCGACTGGACCAGCAGCCCCGACTGCGCTTCCGCAACGTCGACCTGAGCGCCCTGGTGCGGGACGCCGCCGCGGATCTGCGGGCCCAGCAGCCGGACCGGCCGGTCGCCGTGACCGCCGCGGGCGCCCTCCTGGTGCACGCCGACGAGTCGGGGCTGCGGCAGGTGCTCGGCAATCTGGTGGGCAACGTGCGCGTCCACACCCCCGCCGACGTGCCCGTACGGCTCGGCCTCGAACGGGCGGACCAGGCCGTGCGCCTGTGGGTCGCCGACAAGGGGCCCGGCCTGGACGAGGAGGACGCGGCCCGGGTCTTCGACCGCTTCTTCCGCGCGGGCGGCGGCGCGGGCAGCGGGCTCGGCATGGCCATCGTGCAGGGCGTGGTGACGGCCCACGGCGGCGAGGTGGCGGTGCGCACGGCCCCGGGCGAGGGCCTGACGGTGACGGTGACGCTGCCGGTACGGGGGGCCGGGGCGTGCGGCGGCCGGGCGTGAAGATGCACTGGGGTGAGCGGCGGACTGTGCGGCGGGGCGTGCGGTGGCCGGGTGCGAAGGCGCGCTGGGGCGTGCGGTGGCCGGGTGCGGTGGGGCGCCGGTGTTCACCCGCCGCTCTCGGGGTGCCGGCGGCCGTCCTCCGGGTCGTCCGGTTTCAGCGCCGGTTCGGGGTCGTCGTCCGGTTTCGGGACCGGGCCGTTCCAGTCCGGTGCGGGGACCAGCGCCCACACCGTCTTGCCGAACCGTCCCCGGCTCCACACCCCCCAGGCCGCGGCGGTGTCCTCGACGATGCGCAGCCCGCGGCCCGACTCGTCGTACTCGCCGACCGCGCGCACCCGAGGCTCGGCGAGCCCTTCGTCGGAGACCTCGATGAAGCAGGAGCCGTCGGCGAGCGCCGTCACGGCGACTTCGAATTCCCGCTCCAGGAGCGGCCCGTGCCGTACGACGTTGGTGGTGAGCTCGGAGACGAGGAGTACGACGTCGTCCAGCGCCGGATCGTCGTCGCCGTGCCCCCAGTTGGCGAGGTGGTCCCGCACCCGGCGCCGGGCCAGTCCGACGGAGGCCGGATGGCGGGGCAGCCGGAAGGAGTCACGCCGCACCACGAGCCCTCCCCTCCTCACCCTCGGTCACAGCTCCGACACATGATGCTGCGTCGGGTTCCGGTGCCGTGTCACCTGCGCCGGTTCTGACCCCGTGGGATCACGTCAGCTGTCATAATCCGCCGGGCCCCGTCAGGTGTCATATCCCGCCGGGAAGCCGGGAGCCCACGGGCGGGTGGCACGGGCCGGGGGTGACGCGGCGGTCCCGGCATACGGCCCCCGGCCCCGCCCTACCCGGCCGTACCCCCGGCACCAACTGTCCGGATTCCAGCGGACGGGTATATGCCGGCGGCTTTCAGGCGCGCTTCGACGCCAGTTCCACGACCGTGATGTCGGAGGGCGCGCCCACCCGGACCGGCGGGCCCCAGGCGCCCGCGCCGCGGGAGACGTAGAGCTGGGTGTCGCCGTACCTTTCGAGTCCGGCGACGGTGGGGTTGGCGAGCTCGGCGAGGTAGTTGCCGGGCCAGAGCTGGCCGCCGTGGGTGTGCCCGGAGAGCTGGAGGTCGACGCCGTGCTTCACGGCCTCGTGGATCTGCACGGGCTGGTGGGCGAGGAGCACGGCCGCGCGGGCCGGGTCCCGGTCGCCGAGCGCCCTGCCGAAGTCGGGGCCCTGGCCCTCGTCCTCGCCCGCGACGTCGTTGACACCCGCGAGCTCAAAGCCGGGCAGCTCGGTGCGGGCGTTCTCCAGCGGGTGCAGGCCGAGCGCGCGCACCTCCTCGACCCATTGTTCGGCGCCGGAGAAGTACTCGTGGTTGCCGGTGACGAAGTAGGCGCCGTGGCGTGCGGTCAGGCGGGCCAGCGGCGCGGCGGCGGGCCCGAGGTTCTTGACGCTGCCGTCGACCAGGTCGCCGACGACCGCGATGAGGTCGGGCTGCGTGGCGTTGATCGTGTCGACGACCCGCTCGCAGAAGCCGCGGCCGAGTACGGGGCCGAGGTGGATGTCGCTGACGACGGCGATCCGGAAGCCGTGCGCGGCGCGCGGCAGCTTGGCCAGCGGCACGGTCACCCGCTTGACGGCGGGCCCGCGCAGCACGCCGTGGGCGCCGTACCCGACGGTCCCGGCGGCGACGGCCGCGGCGGCCCCGCCGACGACCCGGGAGACGAAGAGCCGCCGGGAGGGCGCGGACTGCTCCGGAGAGCCGACCGACACGGACCCCGCCGGCTCCCGGCCGGACGCGGGCTCGGCCGACACCCTGCCGGACGCGGGCTCGGCCGACACCGGGCCGGACCCGGGCTCGGTCCGCTCCCCGCCGGACCCGGACTCGGTCCGCTCCCCGCCGGACGCAGACTCGGTCCGCTCCCGGCCGGACGCGGGCTCGGCCGACACCGCGCCGGACCCGGACTCGGTCCGCTCCGGGCCGGACGCGGGCTCGGCCGACACCCTGCCGGACCCTGACTCGGATTTCGCCGACGCCGTGCCGGGCGCGGCCCCCGCCCGCTCGGCCTTCTCCGCCTGCCCAGCCCGCTCAGCCTGCCCCGCCCGCTCGGCCTTCTCCGCCTGCCCAGCCCGCTCAGCCCGCCCCGCCCGCTCCGCCGGTACGAGTGCCCGTTCCGGTGTGGTCGCCGGGTCCTCGGCGGGGGTCCGGCGGTCCAGCGCGCGGCGCAGCAGCGGGCGCACGGCCTCTCCCACCACCAGTGCGAGGGTCAGGTAGATCAGCAGCGCCATCCACAGAAAGCCGGGCCAGGCCAGGATGCGCTGGAGGAGGAAGGGCGCGCCGGTCCGCTCGGCCGCGACCGCGGCGAACATCAGCACCGGGCCCGCGATCAGCACGCCCGTGCCGATCCGGCGGGCGGGGCCGGGCCCGCGGGTGGTGTCGCGGACCAGCCGGCGCCACAGGTACCAGTGCAGCGCCGCGAACGCGGCCAGTACGACCACGCCGATCAGCACGAAGACGATGACCATGGCGCCGTGCGCCCCCCGTTCCGGAAGTTCCGTTCTGACGACGTCTCGTTATGACGTACGGCGCAACGCGCGCACGCCGCGCAACCCGATGACCCCGACGATCGTCCCCAGAACAAAGGACACGACGGCGAGCAGCAGATGGACCCAGAAGTACGCGGTGGGATCACCGGCGTCGTCGAAGGCGAGCCCGCTGCCGTCCTTGATCAGGTTTTTGACGAAAGTGACCCAGATGATCCAGCTCCACACCCCGAAGGCGAGCAGGAACCAGGAGACGGGGCGGCTGAGCTTCATGCCCTCAGTATCGCCGCCGCCGCACGGGGCCCGCGGCCGGGGTGGGGAGGGGGGCGCGACTTCCCGCTCCGCGCCCTGTACTTTCTCGATCGTGCCCGCTTCACATAAGGCCGCCAGGCGTCGCCTGCCGGTCGCTTCCGCTGCCCTGTTGTCGCTGTCGCTGTCCGCCTCCCTGTCCCTCTCGCTCACGGCGCCCGCCTACGCGGACGGCAGCCCGAAGGCGACCCCGTCGGACGCGCCCCCGGCGAAGATGTCGAGCGTGGGCGGCAGCCGGCTCGGCGAGTCCGGGACCCAGGTGAACCTCGGGGACGGCGTCCCGGTGCTGCCCAAGGACGTGACCGCGCGCTCCTGGATCGTCGCCGACGCCGAGAGCGGTGACGTCCTGGCGTCGCACAACGCGCACTGGCGGCTGCCCCCGGCGAGCACCCTGAAGATGCTGTTCGCGGACACGGTGCTGCCGAAGTTCCCCAAGACCGAGAAGCACGAGGTCGCCAGCTCCGACCTGGCGGGCATCGGCGCGGGCTCCAGCCTGGTGGGGATAAAGGAGGGCGAGACGTACACGGTCCACGACCTGTGGCTCGGGGTCTTCCTGCGCTCCGGCAACGACGCCGTGCACGTGCTGTCCGCGATGAACGGCGGCGTCGACAAGACCGTCGCCGACATGCAGGCCCACGCCGACGAGCTGCGGGCCACCGACACCCAGGTGGTCAGCCCGGACGGCTACGACGCCAAGAACCAGGTCTCCTCCGCGTACGACCTGACGCTGTTCGCCAGATCGGGGCTCCAGAAGGCGGACTTCCGCGAGTACTGCTCGACGGTGACCGCGAAGTTCCCCGGCGAGACGAAGAAGAACAAGAAGGGCAGGACCACCCGCGGGACCTACGAGATCCAGAACACCAACCGGCTGCTGGCCGGGGACAGCGACATCACCCCGTACCAGGGCATCGCGGGGGTGAAGAACGGCAACACCACCAACGCGGGCGCCACCTTCACCGGGGTCGCGGAGCGGGACGGCCGGGTGCTGCTCGTCACCGTCATGAACCCCTCGAAGGACGAGCACAACGAGGTCTACAAGGAGACCACCCGGCTCTTCGACTGGGGCTTCAAGGCGGCCGGCAAGGCCGAGCCGGTGGGCGAGCTGGTGGCACCCAAGGGCGTGCAGACCGGTACGGACGGCAGTGCGCGGCCCAGCGCCTCGGCGTCCGGCGCGGCCGGCAAGTCGGCCTCGCCCGTCGCCGCGGCCTCGGCCGGAAAGGGCGGCTCCGACGGGATCGGCACCGCCCTGGCGATCGTCGGCGGTCTCGTCGTGGTGATCGCGGGCGCCGTGTTCCTGGTCAATCGCCGGTGGCCGCTGCCGGATCTGGTGCGTCGCCGGACGACCCGGCCGTGACCTCACCGGGCTCCGGGGCGCTGCCCGTCGCCGTCCACGCGGCGCTGTACAGGACCAGCTTCGAGGTGAAGTTGATCCACAGCAGCAGGGCGACAGGCACCCCGAAGGCGCCGTACATGCTCTTCGATGCGACGCCCTGGATGTAGCCGCTGAGCAGCAGTTTCAACAGTTCGAAGCCGATGGCGCCGAGCAGCGCGGCGACCACGAGCCTGCGCCGGGGCGGTTCGACGCCGGGCAGCAGCGTCAGGACGTACAGCAGCACCAGGAAGTCGGCGAGCACGGCGACGACGAACGCGGCGATGTGCAGCAGGACGCTGCCCACGCCGCCCTCGTCGAGACCCAGTTGCTTCACGATCCAGCCCACCAGCGCCGAGGCGACGGTGGACACGGCGAGGGTGGCGAGGACGGCGCCGCCGAGGCCGACGAGTATCCCGGCGTCCTTGACCTTGGCCAGTACGGGGTTCACGTCCTCGTCGTCCAGCTCCCAGACGGCGCGCAGACAGTCCCGCATCGAGCCGACCCAGCTGACGCCGGTGAACAGCAGCAGCGCACCGGCGATGACACCGACCGTGCCGGCGTTGTCGACCAGACCGCTGATGTCGAGCTGGTCGGAGATGCCGGGGATCTGCTCGGCGATCTTGTCCTGGAGTTCCTTCTGCTGATCGGCGCCGAGTGTCGCCGCCCCGATCGCGGCGGCCAGCGTGAGCAGCGGGAACAGCGCCACGAAACTGATGAACGTCATGGCCGCGGCGAGCGTCGTCCACTTCACCCGGTCCAGGCGTTCGTACGACCGCCAGGCATGTGTCCGCATCCCGCGCGCGACGACCGGGCCGATGCCCGGCAGCTTCTTCAGCCAGTCCATGATCCGTCTCTGCCCTCCCCTCGGAAAACCCATGTCCGTGTACCCCAGAAGCGCAGCACGGTGGCGAGCGCCATGCCGACCACCGCGCCGGACAGAGTGTCCGCGCGCGGCGAGGTGAGGCCGAGGCCGTAGTGGCTGACGGCGAGGCAGAGGAGCTGGACGAGGGCGCCCGCGACGTTCACCGTGAAGAAGGCCGCGTACTGGCGCGGGCCGCGCAGCCGCGTGTGCCGGTAGGTGCCGAACGCGTTGCCCGCGTACGCCACCGAGCAGCCCGCCACGAACGACAGGGCCTTGGCGGTGAGCGGGTCGAGTCCGGCGGGGCCGCGCAGCCAGACGAAGAGGCCGAGGTCGGCGGCGTAGGCGAGGAGACCGGCGGCGGCGAAGCCGAGGACCTCGCGGACGAAGGGGCCCTGCCGCCCGCGGGCGAGGCTCACCAGTGCGCGACCGCGAGGCCGTACATCGCCAGCCAGACCAGGCCGATCAGGGCGAGGGCGCGGTCGTGCAGGACCACGTCCTCGGGTTCGCCCGCCGTGCCCCGGTCGGCGAAGACCGCGTACCGCAGGATCGCCAGGATGAAGGCGACCATCGAGAGCTGGCGCCACGGCAGCAGCCCGGAGTCGGGGCCGCCGCCCTCCTCCAGGGCCCACAGGCAGTAGCCGAGGACGGCGACCCCGGCCGCGAGCTGCCAGACGAACCGCAGGTAGCCGGTGGTGTACTCGGTGAGCAGCGCCCGGGTGGCGCCCGCCTTCCCGGCCAGTTGCACGGCCTCGGAGTAGCGCTTGGCGGCCACCATGAACAGCGCGCCGAAGCCGGTGGTGATCAGGAACCAGCGGGACAGCGGGATGTCCAGGGCGAGTCCGCCGATCATGGCGCGCATCAGGAACCCGGTGGTGACGACGGCGAGATCGACGACGAGGACGTGCTTGAGGCTGACGCAGTACGCCAGTTGCATCCCGAGGTAGGCGGTCAGCAGCGCCGAGGTGAACGGCGAGCAGAGCCAGGCGGCGACGGCCGGGGCGAGGACCGCGAGGATCCCGCCCGCCGTGTAGGCGACCGGGACGGGGACCTGGCCCGCGGCGACAGGGCGGTGGCGCTTGACCGGATGCGCGCGGTCGGCCTCGGCGTCCCGGGCGTCGTTGATCAGGTAGACGGCTGCGGCGCTGGCCGTGAACAGTGCGAAGACGAGCGCGAGTTGACCGAGCGCGTGCCGGGAGAACAGCTCGCCCGCCGCCGCGGGGGCGGCCACCACCAGGACGTTCTTCACCCACTGGCGCGGGCGGGCGGTCCTGAGCAGGCCGAGCGCGAGTCCCGCGGGGCCCCGGCGGACGGGGGCGGCCGCAACGGCCGGGACGCCGCCCGGGGCTTCGGGGAGGGCGGTGCGTTCGGTCGTCGCCGTGCGTTCGGTCATCGCGCCGCCTCCATCCAGCCCGCGCCGAGCCGGGCCGTGAGCGCGCCGAGGGCGGCGCCCGCGGCCACGTCCGAGGGGTAGTGGACGCCGACGACGAGCCGCGAGAGGCACACCGCGGCGGCGAGCGGGAGCACCGCGCGGGCGCCGAGCGCGCCGTAGACGACCGCGGCCGCCGCCGCGGACGCCGCGTGCGAGCTGGGGAAGGAGTGCCGTCCCGCCGTACGGACCAGGGGCGTCACATGCGCGGGACGCGGTCTGCGCACCAGCCGTTTGACGCCCATGCTGGTCAGGTGCGCGGTGCCGGTGAGCGCCGTGCCGCGCAGCCAGGCGGGGCGCCGCCGCCGGTCGATGGCCGCCCCCACGAGCCCCGCCGTGAGCCACACCGCACCGTGTTCCCCGGCGAAGGACAGGGCGCGCGCCGCGGCCGCCACCCGCGGGTCCGTGCCGCACTCGTGCAGGGCCGACAGCAGCCGACGGTCCATGTCGTCAAGGTGGTCCATGTGATGTCACTCTTCTAGGGAACGGCCGTAGAATTACGGCAATCTTGGACGACATCCCATTAATCACCCATTTCGGTGAGGAGCCGTGAGGGGCGGCGGCAAGCGGGCGTTGTGCACCCTTTCCGGCGATACGGTCGCGGGCATGCCTTCCGACACCGCCCCCGTCGGCACCGTTCCGGTCGACACCGCCCCCGGCGCGGACTCAGCCGGCACCGCCCCCGTCACGGACTCAGCCGACACCGTCTCCGTCACGGGGTGGGGCCGCACCGCCCCGACCGCCGCCCGTCTGATCCGCCCGCGCAGCTACGAGGAGGCGGTGGCGGCCGTCGTCACGTGCGGGGAGCGCG
This sequence comes from Streptomyces sp. NPDC059785, assembly GCF_042732375.1. Taxonomy (NCBI): domain Bacteria; kingdom Bacillati; phylum Actinomycetota; class Actinomycetes; order Kitasatosporales; family Streptomycetaceae; genus Streptomyces; species Streptomyces sp. NPDC059785. Next base: position 36,458 of record NZ_JBHWHV010000031.1, on the reverse strand, counting down.
GGAGCATCGCCCGCGGGCTCGGCCGGGCGTACGGGGACGCGGCGCAGAACGCGGGCGGCGCCGTGCTCGACATGACCGGGCTCGACCGCGTGCACGTGATCGACGCGACGGCCGCCGCCGAGGACGGCACGGCGGGCGCGACCGTGCTCTGCGACGCCGGGATCAGCCTGCACCGGCTGATGGAGGTCCTGCTGCCGCTGGGCTGGTTCGTGCCGGTCACCCCCGGCACCCGGTACGTGACCGTCGGCGGCGCGATCGGCGCGGACATCCACGGCAAGAACCACCACGTGTCCGGCTCCTTCGCCCGGCACGTCGCCTCCTTCGAACTGCTCACCGCCGACGGCTCGATCCGCACCGTGCGCCCCGGCACCCCGCTCTTCGACGCCACCACCGGCGGCATGGGCCTGACCGGCGTGATCCTCACGGCCGCCGTCCGGCTCCAGCCGGTCGAGACCTCGTGGATGTCGGTGGACACCGAGCGCGCCGAGGACCTCGACGACCTGATGGCCCGCCTGACGGCCACCGACCACCGCTACCGGTACTCGGTCGCCTGGATCGACCTGCTCGCCCGCGGCACCGCCCTGGGCCGCTCGGTGCTGACCCGCGGCGACCACGCCCCGCTGGACGCGCTGCCCGCCCGTACCCGCCGCCGCCCCCTGGACTTCCGGCCCGGCCGGCTGCCCGCCGCACCGTCCTTCGTCCCCGAGGGGCTGCTCGGCCGGACCACCGTCGGCCTGTTCAACGAGGTCTGGTACCGCAGGGCGCCCCGCGCGCGCACCGGCGAACTCCAGCGGATGTCCGCCTTCTTCCACCCGCTCGACGGCGTCCCGCACTGGAACCGCGTCTACGGCCGCGGCGGCTTCGTGCAGTACCAGTTCGTCGTCGGCTACGGGAAGGAGGAGGCGCTGCGCCGGATCGTGCACCGCATCTCCGAGCGCCGCTGCCCGTCCTTCCTCGCCGTCCTGAAGCGGTTCGGGGAGGGCGACCCGGGCTGGCTGTCCTTCCCGCTGCCCGGCTGGACCCTCGCCCTCGACATCCCGGCGAACCTGCCCGGACTCGGCGCCTTCCTCGACGAACTGGACGGGGAGGTGGCCGCCGCCGACGGACGCGTCTACCTCGCCAAGGACGCACGGCTCCGCCCCGAGCTGCTGAGCGGGATGTATCCGCGGCTCGGCGAGTTCCGGGCGCTGCGCGCGGAGCTGGACCCGCGCGGTGTCTTCACCTCGGACCTGTCCCGCCGGCTCGGCCTCTGACACCGGCACCCCCTGATGAGGAGCATGGTTCCCATGAAGGACGCCTTCGGCATCCCCCAGTCCCTGCTGATCCTCGGCGGCACGTCCGACATCGCGCTGGCCACCGCGCGCCGGATGATCGCCCGCCGCACCCGCACCGTGTGGCTCGCCGCCCGCCCCTCGCCCGCCCTTCAGGCGGCGGCGGAACACCTGACCTCGCTCGGCGCCGAGGTGCGCACCGTCGCCTTCGACGCCCTCGACCCGGACTCCCACGAGGAGGCGCTCGGCAAGGTGTTCGCCGAGGGCGACATCGACATGGTGCTGCTCGCCTTCGGCGTCCTGGGCGACCAGGCACGGGACGAGAAGGAGCCCGCCTCGGCGGTGCGGGTCGCCCAGACCAACTACACGGGCGCCGTCTCGGCGGGGCTGGTGAGCGCACGCTCGCTCCAGACCCAGGGCCACGGCTCCCTGGTCGTGCTCTCCTCGGTGGCCGGTGAGCGCGCCCGCCGCTCGAACTTCATCTACGGCTCCAGCAAGGCGGGCCTGGACGCCTTCGCGCAGGGCCTGGGCGACGCGCTGCACGGCACCGGCGTGCACGTCATGGTCGTACGGCCCGGGTTCGTGCGGACGAAGATGACGGCGGGGCTCGACGCGGCGCCGCTCGCGACGACGCCGGAGGCGGTGGCGGAGGCCGTCGAGGCGGGGCTGCGACGGCGCTCGGAGACGGTCTGGGTGCCCGGCGCCCTGCGGCTGGTGATGGCGGCGCTGCGGCACGTACCGCGGGCGCTGTTCCGGCGGCTGCCGGTCTGAGCGCCCGAGGCTTCGGGAGGCGGTCCGGCAGGGCGTGTTGCGAAAGTCCCGTCGTTCGCCCGAAGGGCGGGCCGCGCGGCAGGCGGGACTTTCGCAACACTCCCTAGCGCGTCGGCAGGGTCGTGCCGTGGTCCGCCGGGGCGCAGGCCTGCGGGGGCACGACCGTGCCGCCGAAGGCGAACCCGCGCAGCTTGCGCCAGACCCCGTCCGCGCCCTGCTCGTGCAGCGAGAAACCGGTGCACGGCCACTCGGCCCCGTAGTCGGCCAGCTCCTCGAAGGCCCGGTCCATGGCGGCCTCGTCGATGCCGTGCGCCACCGTGACGTGCGGGTGGTACGGGAACTGGAGCTCGCGGGCCACCGGCCCCGACGCGTCCCTGACCTGCTTCTGGAGCCAGGTGCACGCCTCGGCGCCCTCGACGACCCGCACGTACACCACCGGGGACAGCGGGCGGAACGTGCCCGTGCCCGACAGCCGCATCGGGAACGGGCGCCCGGCGGCGGCGACCTCGGCGAGGTGCGTCTCGATCGCGGGCAGCGCCGCGGCCTCGACCTCGGTCGGCGGCAGCAGGGTGACGTGCGTGGGGATGCCGGAAGCCGCGAGGTCGCCGAAGCCCGCGCGCCGCTCCTGGAGCAGGCTGCCGTGAGGCTCCGGGACCGCGATCGACACGCCGATCGTTACGGTCCCCACGTCGTCTCCTGTCGTCTTGTCGTGCCGCATCTTCCCGGTCTCCCGGTTTCCCGATCTTCCCGGTCCTTACGGGCAGGGGCGGCCGCTGGTTCAGCTATCGACTGTACGGCGGTGCGGCCCCGTACCGGATGCCCTCCTGGCGATGTGACCGGCTCCGCACCGGCCCTCAGTGCTTGGCGGGGAGGAATCCGACCTTGTCGTAGGCCTGGGAGAGGGTCTCCGCGGCCACCGCCCTGGCCTTCTCCGCGCCCTTGGCCAGGATCGAGTCCAGCGTCTCCGGGTCGTCCAGGTAGCTCTGGGTGCGCTCCCGGAAGGGCGTCACGAAGTCGACCATGATCTCGGCGAGGTCCGTCTTGAGCGCACCGTAGCCCTTGCCGGCGTAGCGCTGCTCCAGATCCGCGATACCCGTCCCGGTGAGGGTCGAGTAGATGGTGAGCAGGTTGCTGACGCCCGGCTTGTGCTCCGTGTCGTAGCGGATCACGGTGTCGGTGTCGGTGACCGCGCTCTTGACCTTCTTGGCGGTCGCCTTCGGCTCGTCGAGCAGGTTGATCAGGCCCTTCGGCGTGGACGCCGACTTGCTCATCTTGATCGACGGGTCCTGCAGATCGAAGATCTTCGCCGTCTCCTTGAGGATGTACGGCTTCGGGACCGTGAACGTCCGGCCGAAGCGGCCGTTGAACCGCTCGGCGAGGTCGCGGGTCAGCTCGATGTGCTGGCGCTGGTCCTCACCGACCGGCACCTCGTTGGCCTGGTACAGCAGGATGTCCGCGACCTGGAGGACCGGGTAGGTGAACAGGCCCACGGAGGCGCGGTCGGCGCCCTGCTTGGCCGACTTGTCCTTGAACTGGGTCATGCGGGAGGCCTCGCCGAAGCCGGTGAGGCAGTTCATGATCCAGGCGAGCTGGGCGTGCTCGGGGACGTGGCTCTGCACGAAGAGCGTGCAGCGGTCCGGGTCGAGCCCGGCGGCCAGGAGCTGGGCGGCGGCGAGCCGGGTGTTGGCGCGCAGCTCGCCCGGCTCCTGCGGGACGGTGATCGCGTGCAGGTCGACGACCATGTAGAACGCGTCGTGGGTCTCCTGGAGGGCCACCCACTGGCGGACGGCGCCGAGGTAGTTGCCGAGGTGGAACGAGCCTGCGGTGGGCTGGATTCCGGAGAGCACGCGAGGACTTTCGAGGGCCATGTTCACCATTCTCTCAGGTGAGGGGGCGGGGTCCGGTACTGGCCGGAAACAGCAGTGCACCGGTCCGTTGCCTGTACTGCAACAAGTCGGCCGAACCGGCCGGCGGCCGGGGGCGGTGAGACGAGGAACACACGGCGGCAGACGCACGGCAAACGGCCGACCGCCCGGCGCGGACGCCGGGCGGTCGGGGTGCGTAGAGGCGCGGCGGGTCAGCCGAGGTCGATCTCCGGGTACAGCGGGAAGCCCGCGACCAGGTCGGTCGCCCGGCGGGAGATCTCGTCCGCGATCTTGGGGTCGAGCACGTGCTGGGCCTTGGAGGGGGCGCCGGACTTGGTGGTGCCGGGCTCCGTGGTGGTCAGGACCCGGTCGATCAGGCCCGCCACCTCGTCCATCTCCGCGGTGCCGAGGCCGCGGGTGGTCAGGGCGGGGGTGCCGATGCGGATGCCGGAGGTGTACCAGGCGCCGTTCGGGTCGGCGGGGATGGCGTTGCGGTTGGTGACGATGCCCGAGTCGAGCAGCGCGGTCTCGGCCTGGCGCCCTGTGAGGCCGTAGGAGGAGGCGACGTCGATCAGGTTGAGGTGGTTGTCGGTGCCGCCGGTGACGAGGGTGGCGCCGCGGCGGGTCAGCCCCTCGGCGAGGGCGCGGGCGTTGTCGACGACGGCCTGCGCGTACGTCTGGAACTCCGGGCGGCGGGCCTCGGCGAGGGCGACGGCCTTGGCGGCCATGACGTGCGGGAGCGGGCCGCCGAGGACCATCGGGCAGCCGCGGTCGACCTGGTCCTTGAGGGAGTCGTCGCACAGCACCATGCCGCCGCGCGGGCCGCGCAGCGACTTGTGCGTGGTGGTGGTGACGATCTGGGCGTGCGGGACCGGGTCGAAGTCGCCGGTGAGCACCTTGCCCGCGACCAGGCCCGCGAAGTGCGCCATGTCGACCATCAGCGTCGCGCCGACCTCGTCGGCGATCTCCCGCATGATCCGGAAGTTCACCAGGCGCGGGTACGCGGAGTACCCGGCGACGATGATCAGCGGCTTGAACTCGCGGGCGGAGGTCCGCAGCGCCTCGTAGTCGATCAGGCCGGTCGCCGGGTCGGTGCCGTAGGAGCGCTGGTCGAACATCTTGCCCGAGATGTTCGGGCGGAAGCCGTGGGTGAGGTGGCCGCCCGCGTCGAGGGACATGCCGAGCATCCGCTGGTTGCCGAAGGCGCGGCGCAGCTCGGCCCAGTCGGCCTCGGAGAGGTCGTTGACGTTGCGCACGCCGGCCTTCTCCAGGGCCGGGGCCTCCACGCGGTCGGCCAGGACGGCCCAGAAGGCGACGAGGTTGGCGTCGATGCCGGAGTGCGGCTGGACGTAGGCGTGCCGGGCGCCGAACAGCTCGCGGGCGTGCTCGGCGGCGAGGGACTCCACGGTGTCGACGTTGCGGCAGCCGGCGTAGAAGCGGCGGCCGACGGTGCCCTCGGCGTACTTGTCGCTGAACCAGTTGCCCATCGCGAGGAGGGTGGCCGGGGAGGCGTAGTTCTCGGAGGCGATCAGCTTGAGCATCTCGCGCTGGTCGGCGACCTCCTGGCCGATGGCGTCCGCGACCCGGGGCTCGACCGCCCGGATCACGTCCAGCGCGCTGCGGAAGGCGGTGGACTCGGTGGAGCGGGGGGCGGGGGATGCGGGGGATTCCGACATGACGGCCTCCGGACGGCGTGGGTTCAGCGTTCACGGGTCGGCCCAGGCGCACGGCACACGGTTCGCGCGGGCCGCTCCCCGATGGTCGGTCCCATCCCAGCGCGCCAGTCACGGCCCGTGGATCAGCGTACCGGCCGTGCCGGACGGCGCGGCTCACCCGTCCACCATGCGAGCCGAGCGGGAGTGCGGGGTCAGAGGATCACGTGCGGCACGAAGCGCGCGTACTCGTCCGTGACCAGCCCGGCGGACTCGCGGATGCCGAGGCCCGCCGACTCGTCCTCGACGACCCAGGCGCCGAGCACGACGCGGTTGCCGTCGAAGTCGGGCAGCGGGGCCAGCTCCTGGTAGCAGCAGGGCTCCCCGGGTGCGGCGGGCGCGGAGCCGGGCGGGTGGACGGTGACGCCCTCGCCCTCGCGGCCGAGCAGCGGCTTGGCGACGTAGCCGGTCGTGTCCGCCAGCTCACGGGGGCCGTCGAGATGGGCGGGCAGCAGGTTCGGGTGGCCGGGGTACAGCTCCCACAGGACGGCGAGCAGCGCCTTGTTGGACAGCAGCATTTTCCAGGCGGGCTCGATCCACAGGGTGGAGCCCGTGCCGCCGCCGTTGTCGAGGGTGTCCAGGACGTGGCCGCCGAAGCGGTCGGTGGTGAGCCATTCCCAGGGGTAGAGCTTGAAGCAGCTGCGGATGAAGCGGAGCCGGTTGTCGACGAAGCGGCCGGAGAGGTGGTCCCAGCCGATCTCCTCGACCGGGAGCCAGTCGGTGTCGAGGCCGGCCTGCTCCGCGGTCTCCTTGAGGTAGGCGACCGTCATCAGGTCCTCGCCGAGTTCGTCGACGGCGGAGTGCGCGAAGTGCAGGGGGCTACCCGGCGGGAGCAGCGGGGCCTGCCTCTTCCAGGCGGCGACGAGGCGTTCGTGCAGCGAGTTCCACTGGTCGGCGCCCGGGAAGCGCTCCTCCATCCAGAACCACTGCGGTCCCGCGGCCTCGACCAGGGAGGTCGGGGTGTCGGCGTTGTACTCCAGCATCCTGGCCGGGCCCGTGCCGTCGTAGCGCAGGTCGAAGCGGCCGTAGACGGAGGGGAGTTCGGCGCGGCGGTGCCAGGACTCGGCGACGCGCTCGGCGACCCGCGGTTCGGTGATGCCGAGGTCGGCGAAGCGGCCGGTGTCGACGATGTGGGCGGCGGCCGCGAGGCACATGCGGTGCAGTTCCTCGACGGTCTCCTCCAGCGCCTCCACCTCGGGCAGCGAGAAGACGTAGTAGGCGCTCTCGTCCCAGTAGGGGCGCAGGGAGTCGTCGGGGTAACGGGTGAGGGGGTAGATGAGCCCCTGTTCCTCGACGGTCTGCTGCCAGCCGGGGCGGGGGGCGATGGTGCGGCGTTCCATGCGGTACGGGTCCGATCGTGTGCCGGGGGCTGGTTCTGGTGACCGGGGTTCAGCCGCCGGAGCTGCCCTTGCCGCCGCCGAGGCCGCCGCGGTCGACGCCGCTGCCGCCGGAGGAGCCGCCGGTGGAACTGCCGGAGCCCTTGCTCGACTTGGTGAAGGAGCCGCCCTCGACGTAGCCGCTCTTCTTGCTGCCGCCGTAGTACCAGGTGCCGTTGACCGAGGTCTTGGTGGAGGTGCAGTTCTTGTCGGCGACGACCTTGTAGCCGCAGGAGGCCCGGTAGCTGTCGCGGTCCACGCAGCGCTTGTCGGGGTCCGAGGAGCAGGCGGTGAGCGCCGCCGCGAGGAGCCCCATCCCGCCCAGTACGACCGTGCCCGAGCGCAGTTGACGACGTACGTCCGTCATGTCCGTTCCCCCGTTGTTCTGTTCAGATCATTCCAAGACAGCAAGCGATCACTTTAAGGCAGTATTCGGCGCCATGCTCAAGGCAGTACTCGGCGCGATGCTCAGGGCAGTACCCGGCACAGCGCGTCCAGCGCCCCCGACCAGGCGTGGTCCGGCGGGGTGCCGTAGCCGACCACCAGCGCGTCGAACCGGTCGGCGGAGGCGCCGGGGTGCCGGTAGCGCGCCAGGCCGTGCACCGCGAGGTTCTGCCAGGCCGCCGCCTGGACCACCGGCTGCTCGGTGCCGGGCGGCAGTTGGAGGACGGCGTGCAGTCCTGCTGCGATGCCGGTGGCGCGGACGGCGGGGGCGCGCTCGGCCAGCGCGGCGACCAGCGCGTCCCGGCGCCGCCGGTAGCGCAGCCGGACGGCGCGCACGTGCCGGTCGTAGGCGCCGGAGGCGAGGAACTCCGCCAGGGTCAGCTGGTCCAGGACCCCGGTGGACCATCCGCCCTCGCTCTTGAGGGAGATCACCTCGGCCGCGAGCGACGGGGGCAGGACCATCCAGCCGAGCCGCAGCGCGGGAGCCAGGGACTTGCTCGCGGTGCCCAGGTAGACCACGTGGTCGGGGCCGAGGCCCTGGAGCGCGCCGACCGGCTGGCGGTCGTAGCGGAACTCGCCGTCGTAGTCGTCCTCCAGGATCAGCCCGCCGGTGCGGCGCGCCCAGTCCACGACGGCGGCCCGGCGGTCAGGGCTGAGCGGCACGCCCATCGGGAACTGGTGCGCGGGCGTCAGCAGGACCGCGCCCGCGCCGCCCAGGTCGTCCGTGCGGGTGCCGAGCCGGTCGAAGGGCAGCGGCCGGGTGCGCAGCCCGGGGCGGCGCAGCAGGTTCCAGTGCACGTCGAGGCCGTACGACTCGACCGCGAGGGTGCGCAGGCCGCGCCGGTGCAGGACGGCGCCGAGCAGCGTCAGGGCGTCCGAGAAACCGGAGCAGACCACCAGGCGCTCGGGGTCGGCGCGGACGCCGCGGGCGCGGGCGAGGTAGCCCGCGAGGGCGGTGCGCAGTTCGGGCCGGCCGCGCTGGTCGCCGTAGCCGAGCGCGTCGTCCGGTGCGGCGGCCAGCGCCCGGCGGGCCGCCCTGAGCCACTCGGCGCGCGGGAACGAGCCGAGGTCGGGGGTGCCGGGGACGAGGTCGTAGGCGGGCCGCTGCCGTCCCGGGCGGCCGGCGGGGCGGGCCGGCGCCGGCGCGGTGACGGCCCGCTCCGCCACCCGGGTGCCGGAACCCTGGCGCGCGGTGAGCCAGCCCTCGGCGACGAGATCGGCGTAGGCGTCGGCGACGGTGTTGCGCGCGACGCCCAGGTCCACGGCGAGGGAGCGGGAGGAGGGCAGGCGGGTGCCGGGGGCGAGGCGGCCGCCGCGGACCGCCTCGCGCAGGGCGTCCGTCAGCCCCCGGCGGACACCCGAACCGCCCGGTCCGGCCGGTTCGAGGTGGAGGTCGACGCCCAAAGTGGCCCGGTTTTTCGCCATGAAAATGGACCATACCCCTGGGCTACTCGGCTCGTAGGGTCGACCGCATGACGACAGAGACCGCCCCTCCCGCGAACCCCTCGTACGCGCCCGAGCCGAGCCCCCGCCTCAACTGGGCCGAGCTGGCCCCCGACGTCTACAAGGCGATGGTCCGGCTCGACGCCGCGGCCAGGAAGGGCCTGGACCCGGTCCTCCTCGAACTGGTCAAGATCCGCGCCTCGCAGCTCAACCACTGCGCGTTCTGCCTCGACATGCACACCAAGGACGCGCTCGCCGCCGGGGAGAGCGTCCAGCGCATCGTGCAGCTCAGCGCGTGGGAGGAGTCGCCGCACTTCTACACCGAGCGGGAACTCGCGGCGATCGAGCTGACCGAGGCCGTGACGGTCCTCACCGACGGTTTCGTGCCTGACGAGGTGTACGAGAAGGCCGCCCGGCACTTCGCGGAGACGGAGCTGGCGCAGCTCATCGCCGCCATCACGGTGATCAACGCCTGGAACCGGTTCGGCGTGACCTGCCGCCTGGCGCCGGGCCACTACCAGGCAGGACAGCACAAGTGACGGCACAGGTGACGGAACAGGTGACGGAACAGACGACGGCGCGCACGACGGCTCTCGATCCCGCCGTCCGCTCCGCGCTCCAGGCGGTGAGCGCCGCGGCCAAGAAGGGGCTCGGCGACCCCGGACTCGCCGAGCTGGTCGTGATCCGCGCCTCGCAGCTCAACCACTGCGCCTTCTGCCTCGACATGCATCTGCGGATCGCCCGCGAGGCGGGCGTGAGCGAGGACCGGCTCCAGCTCCTGAACGCCTGGGAGGAGGCCGGGGACCTCTACACCGAGCGGGAGCGGGCCGCGTTCGCGCTGACCGAGGCCGTGACGGTCCTGACCGAGGGTTTCGTACCGGACGAGGTGTACGAGGAGGCCGCCCGGCACTTCGACGCCACCCGGCTCGCGTACCTCCTCGCGCTGATCGCCGCGATCAACAACTGGAACCGGGTGATGGTGACCCGGCGCATCCCGGCGGGCAGCACACGGTGGTGAGCGGACGGGCGCCGGGCGGGGACGGGGCCGCCGCCTTCCGGGCGCTGCACCTCGGGCGGCTGCCCGGTGACCCGCTGGTGCTGCCCGGACCGTGGGACGCGGGCAGCGCGCGGGTCTTCGCGGAGGCCGGCTTCCCGGCGCTGGCGACGCCCAGCGCCGGGATCGCCGCCTCGCTCGGGTACGAGGACGGGTCCGTGCCCGCCGACGAGATGTTCGCGGCGGTCACGCGGATCGTCCGGGCGGCCGGCGTACCGGTCTCCGCGGACGTCGAGGACGGCTACGGCCTCGCGCCGGAGGAGCTGGTGGAACGGCTTCTGGAGACGGGCGCGGTGGGCTGCAACCTGGAGGACTCGAGCGGCGGCGTCCTCAAGGAGCCGCGGGCCCACGCCGACTGGCTGGCCGAGGTACGGGCCGCCGCGGGCGACCGGCTCTTCCTCAACGCCCGCATCGACACGTTCGTGCGCGGGGTCACGGATCCCGGGCGGGCGATCGAACGGGCCGCGCTGTACGTCGCCGCGGGCGCCGACTGCGTCTATCCGATCGGCGCCCCCGTCGGCGTACTGCCGCTGCTGCGGTCGGCGATCGAGGGGCCGCTCAACGCGTGGGCGGCGCCCGGCGGCCCCTCGCCCGCCGAACTCGGCGAGCGGGGGGCGACCCGGATCACGTTCGGGCCGGGCTTGCAGCGCCGGGCCATGGAGTCGCTGCGCGAGATCGCGGGGGAACTGCCCGGCCGATACCTCGGCTGAAGCCGTCAGGGCAGCCAGGACCGCCATGTCGATTCATGGCGGTCCGCCCACTTCTCCGCCGCCTCCTGCGCCGACAGCTTCTCGCCCGCGATCATCAGGGACACCTCGTTCTGGTCGTCGGTCGTCCACCTGAAGTTCTTCAGGAACCGCGCCGCCTCACCGCCGTGCCGCGCGAAGTCCGCGTTGAGGTACTTCTCCAGGGGCGTGTGCGGATAGGCGCAGGCGACCTTCGCGGCGTCGGCGTCGCAGCCCTCCTCGTACGCGGGCAGCTTCACCTCCGTCATCGGGACCTTCTCGAAGAGCCACTGCGGCGAGTACCAGTACGTGAGGAACGGCTTGCGCTCCTTCGCGAACTGTTTGATCTGCGTGATCTGCGCGGCCTCCGAACCGGCGAACACCACCTGGTAGTCGAGGTCCAGGTTCTTCACCAGCGCCTTGTCGTTGGTGACGTACGACGGGGAGCCGTCCAGGAGCTGGCCCTTGCCGCCGCTCTCGGCGGTGCGCAACCGGTCCGCGTACTTGTTCAGGTTCTTGTAGGTGGTGGCGTCCGGGTGCTGCTTCGCGAAGTACGTGGGGACGAACCAGCCGATGTGCCCGGTGACGCCCAGTTTCCCGCCGCGGACGATCGTCCCCTTGTCGTCGACGTACCGCTGCTCCTGCTCGGGGTGGCCCCAGTCCTCCAGGATCGCGTCGACCCGGCCCTGGCTGAGCGCGTCCCACGCGGGAACCTCGTCGACCTGGACGGTGTCGACGCGGTAGCCGAGCTCGTGCTCCAGCAGGTACTGCGCGACGGCCACGTTGGCCTGTGCGCCCACCCAGGACTGCACGGACAGGGTCACCGTACGGGCCCCCTCCGCGCCCGCGAAGGGCGAGGACTGCTTGGTCATGTCGGCGGCGCCGCAGCCGGTGAGCAGGAACAGAGCGGTCACGGCGGCGGTAGCGGTGGAGCCGGTGGTGCTGGTGATGGTCCGGATACGGCTCATGTCGCGCTCACGCTCCCTTCCTGGTGCGGCGGTCCGTCGGCTGGGTCACCCGGTCGAGCATCAGACCGAGGCAGACGATCGCCGAGCCCGCCACCAGACCGGTGGCCAGATCGCCCTGGGCGAGGCCGAAGACGACGTCGTAGCCGAGCGCGCCGCCGCCGACGAGGCCGCCGATGATGACGACGGCGAGGACCAGGACGACGCCCTGGTTGACGGCGAGCAGCAACGCCGGGCGGGCCAGCGGCAGTTGGACCTGCCGCAGCTGCTGCCCGCCGGTGGCGCCGAGCGAGCGGGCCGACTCCAGCGCGGCCGGGTCGACCGCGCGCAGGCCCTGCGTGGTGATGCGGACGACGGCGGGCAGCGCGTACACGACGGCCGCGGCCACGGCGGGCGCGCGCCCGATACCGAACAGCGCGACCACCGGGATGAGGTACACGAACTGCGGCATCGTCTGGAAGACGTCGAGGACCGGCCGCAGCAGCCGCTCGACCCGTTCGCTGCGGGCCGCCGCGATCCCGGTCGCGAAGCCGAGGACGAGGGTAACGGCGACGGCCGCGAGCACCTGGGAGAGGGTGTCGAGGGACGGTTCCCACACGCCGAGCACGCCGATCGCGGCCGTCGCGAGGACGGCGGTGAGCGCGGTGCGCCAGGTACCGATCACCCAGGCGAGCGCGGCGACGATCAGGAGCACCGCCCACCAGGGCAGCCACAGCAGACCGTCCCGCAGCGGATCGAGCACCCAGGTGGTGAAGCGGCCCGCCCAGTCGGCGGTGCCGCCGACGTACGGGACGCCGGAGTAGAGGTGGTCCGTCATCCAGTCGACGGCGCTGTTGACCGGCTCGGCGATGTGCACGACCCAGCCGGAGGGCCAGTCGAGCCGGCCGAGGAGCCGACCGGCGACCGCGACGGCCACGGCGGCGAGCCCCGCGTACGCCCAGGACGCGGCGCCCCTGTCGTGGTCCGGGTCGCCCAGCCGCTCCCCCGCCGCGCCGGTCACCCGGTCGAGGACGACGGCGAGCAGCACGATGGGGATGCCCGCGGCGAGCGCGGCGCCCACGTCGACGGAGGCGAGCGCCTGGTAGACGCGGTCGCCGAGGCCGCCCGCGCCGATCACGGAGGCGATGACCGCCATGGACAGCGCCATCATGATCGTCTGGTTGAGGCCGAGCAGGATCTCCCCGCGGGCCAGCGGGAGCCGGGCGGTCAGCAGGCGCTGCCGTGCGGTGGCGCCGAGCGAGGCGACGGCCTCCATCACCCCGGCGTCGGCGCCGCGCAGGCCCAGCGCGGTGAGCCGGGCCATCGGCGGGGCGGCGTACACGACGGTGGCCAGGACGGCCGCGGGCACGCCGATGCCGAAGACCAGGACGACGGGGAGCAGGTACGCGAACGCGGGCAGCACCTGCATGGTGTCGAGGACGGGGCGCAGCGCCCGGTGGATGCGGTCGGACAGGCCCGCCGCGAGGCCGAGCAGCAGGCCGAGCACGACGGAGACGAGGACGGCGACCACCATGAGGGCCAGCGTCTGCATGGTGGGCACCCACATGCCGAGCAGTCCGCAGGCGAGGAACGCGAGGGCCGTGCCGCAGGCGAGCCGGGCCCCGGCCGTGCGCCAGGCGACGGCGGCGGCCACCGCGGTCACGCCCGCCCACCCGGCCGCGAGCAGCACCAGGTAGACGGCGCGGACGGACAGGACGACGGCGTTGCTGACGTACCCGAGGAAGTAGAGGAACAGCGGGTGGCTGTCCCGGTTGTCGATGATCCAGTCGCTGGCTCTGCCGAGCGGGCCGCCGAGGTCGACGGTCAGCGCCCCGGGCCAACTCCCGCTCGCCCACCGTGCATTGACGACCGGAACCAGTACGGCGGCGGCGACGGCCAGCACCAGCAACTTCCCGGCGACCGGCCGCCGAACCAGCCACCGCACCGGCCCGGCGCCCCCGGCAGCAACGACGGCCGAAGAGACGGCAGCCATCAGCCGACCTCCTCACCGACGGAACCGACACCGGAACCGGCGGAACCGGCGGAACGGGAACCGGCGGACTTGCCGGCCTGGTCGGCCTGGTCGGCCTGGTCGGCCGCGGGCTCACCGGCGGACTCACCAGCGGGCTCACCGGCGGGCTCACCGGTGGCTCCGCCAGCAGTCCCGTCGGGCGCGGGCACCAACACTTCCGCATCCACCGGCACTCCCGCAGCCTCCGCGCGCGCGGCGCCCGCGGTGTCGGCGGAACCGGCGGCACCGGCGGACTTGCCGCCGGACCTGCCAGCCGGATCGGCCGCCGACTCACCGGCGGGCTCACCAGTGGCTCCGCCAGCAGTCCCGTCGGGCGCGAGCACCAACACTTCCGCATCCACCGGCACTCCCGCAGCCTCCGCGCGCGCGGCGCCCGCGGTGTCGGCGGAACCGGCGGCGCCGCCGGCGTCCCCGGGCTCAGCGGCGCGCGCGGCGCCCGCGTCGTCGGTGTCGGCGGCAGAGCCCGCCGGCCCGGAACCGGCAGAACCGGCGGACTTGCCGCCGGACGTGCCGGCCGGGTCGGCCGGGTTGGCCAGGTCGGCCGCAGGCTCACCGGCGGACTCGCCGGCAGCCCCGCCGGGCGCGGCCACCGGCACTCCCGCAGCCTCCGCGCGCGCGGCGCCCAGGGTGCCGGCGGCAGGGCCCGCCGGCTCCGTCGCCGTCGCCGTGCCGTGCGCCCCCGGCGCGGTGGCGGGTCCGTCCGTGCCCGCCGCCGTGCCCGCCACCGCAGGCGCCGTTCCCTCCCTGCCCGCCACCACCCCGAGCAGCGCCTCCGAGTCGACGACTCCCAGGCAGCGGCCGGAGTCGACGACGCGGGCGGCGCAGCCCGAGCGGGCGACGGCCTCGATGGCCTCGGAGACCGTGGCGTCGGGGGCCACCGCGGGACCGCGCCCCGCCTCCTCCGCGGACGCGGACCGCATCGCCGTACGCACGGTCAGGACCTGTTCGCGCGGCACGTCGCGGACGAACTCGCGGACGTAGTCGTCGGCGGGCGAGCCGACGATCTCCTCGGGGGTGCCGAGCTGCACGATCCGGCCGTCGCGCATGAGGGCGATCCGGTCGCCGAGCCGCAACGCCTCGTTCAGGTCGTGGGTGATGAAGACCATCGTGCGGCCCTCCTCGCGGTGCAGCCGGACGACCTCCTCCTGCATGTCGCGCCGGATCAGCGGATCCAGCGCGCTGAACGGCTCGTCGAAGAGCAGCACCTCGGGGTCGACGGCGAGGGCACGAGCGAGACCCACCCGCTGCTGCTGGCCGCCGGAGAGCTGGCCGGGCCTGCGCTGTTCGAGGCCGTCGAGCCCGACCTTGGCGACGACCGCGGCGGCCCGTTCGCGGCGTTCGGCGCGCGGGACGCCCTGGATCTCCAGGCCGTACGCGACATTGTCGAGGACGGAGCGGTGCGGCAGCAGGCCGAAGTGCTGGAAGACCATCGCGGCCCGGTGCCGGCGCAGCTCGCGCAGCCGGCCCTTGTCCATGGCGAGGACGTCCTCGCCGTCGATCTCCAGCCGCCCCGAGGTGGGCTCGATGAGCCGGGTGAGGCAGCGCACGAGCGTGGACTTGCCCGATCCGGACAGGCCCATGACAACGAAGACCTCGCCCTTGCGCACGTCGAAGCCGACGTCGCGGACGGCGGCCGTACAGCCGGTGCGGGAGCGCAGCTCGGCGGGGGTGAGCGCGGCGAGTTCCGGGTCGGCGGGGACCCGTTCGGCCTTCGGGCCGAAGACCTTCCACAGCTCGCGTACGGAGAACACGGGCGCCGCGTCCGCGCCGCCCCCGCGGCTCGGCGGCACCTCGGGCGCCTGCTGGGTCATGGTCATCGCGCATCACTCCCGACCAGTTCAGCGTGTTCCTGTCCGACCAGGTCGGCGCACTTCTCGCCGACCATGAGCACCCCGATCATCGGGTTCACGGCGGGCATCGTCGGGAAGACGGACGCGTCGGCGATCCGGATCCCCTGAAGGCCCCTCACGCGCAGCTCGGGGTCGACCACGGCCAGCCGGTCGTCGCCGTCGCCCATCCGGCAGGTGCCCGCCGGGTGGTAGACGGTGTGCGCCACGTGCCGGGCGTAGGCGCTGAGTTCCTCGTCGTCCGTGATGCCGGGCCCGGGGCAGACCTCGCGCTTGAGCCAGCCGGCGAGCGGCTCGGCCTTGGCGACCTCGCGGGCGATCTTGATGCCGTCGACGAGCGTACGGCCGTCGTAGTCGTCCTCGTCCGTGAAGTACCGGAAGTCGAGGGCGGGCTTCTCGGCCGGGTCGGCGCTGGTCAGGTAGAGCCGGCCGCGGCTGCGCGGCTTGGGGACGTTCGGGGTCATCGAGACGCCGTGCGCGGGCCGTTCGTAACCCAGCCGCTCGGGGTTGTCGGTGAAGGGTATCTGGTAGAAGTGGAACATCAGGTCGGGCCCCGGATCGCGGTCCCGATCGTGGTTCGGACCGTCCCGGTCGTCCGCGCCCCGCCGGACGAACAGGCCCGCGTCGGAGTCCATCGCCGAGTTGTCCGGGATCGGGCCGTGCGTCTCCCAGACGATCACCGACTCGGGGTGGTCGAGCAGGTTCTCGCCGACGCCGGGCAGGTCGTGGACGACGGGTATGCCGAGCCGCTCCAGGTCCCCGGCGGGCCCGATGCCGGAGTGCAGCAGCAGCCGCGGCGAGTCCACGGCGCCCGCGCACAGCAGGACCTCGTTCCGGGCCCGCACCAGGGTCTCCGTACCGTCCTTGCCGCGCACCCGCACGCCCACGGCCCGGTCCCCCTCGATCTCCAGCCGGTACGCCCAGGTCTCCAGCAGGATCGTCAGATTCGGCCGCTCGTCCATGACGGGGTGCAGATACGCCACGGACGCGCTGGAGCGCTTGTTGTCCTCGGGGTGGTAGGCCAGGTCGAAGAAGCCGACGCCCTCGGTGAACGGCTTCTCGTTGAAGCCCTCGATCCGCGGCACCCCGAGCGCGCTCTGCGCGGCGTCGACGAAGTCACGGGCGATGGCGTTCCGGTCCTTCTCGCCGACCGGAACGATGTTGTTGAGCAGCCGCGCGTAGTACACCTCCATCGGCACCGCGCCCCAGCCCGCGGCGCCCGCCGCCTCCCACTCGTCCCAGTCGGACGGCAGCGGCTTGAAGGCGATGAGCGTGTTGTGGGACGAGCAGCCGCCGAGCACGCGGGCGCGGCTGTGCCGGATGTGCGAGTTGCCGCGCGGCTGCTCGGTGGTCGGGTAGTCGTAGTCCAGTTCCCCGCCGAGCAGGCCCATCCAGCGGCGGAGGGTGAGGACGTCGTCGCGGCCCACGTCACTGGGGCCGCCCTCGATGACGGCGACCGTGACGTCCGGGGTCTCGGTCAGCCGGGAGGCGATGACGGAGCCGGCGGTACCACCACCGACGACGACGTAGTCGTACGTGGTCCCGGGTTCGGGCATGGCGTGCTGGGTCATGTAGGGGTACTCCTCGCTGGAGCTGGAGCTGGAAGGAGACGGGCGGTCGGCGGGCGGAGACGGGCGGTCGGCGGGCGGAGACAGGCGGTCAGCGGGCGGAGACGGGCGGCCGACCGGCCGAGACGGGCGGATCAGCCGGCGAACCAGCGCACCGGGCGCGGCGCGAGGTTCTGGTAAATGTGCTTGGTTTCGCGGTACTCGGCCAGACCCGCGGGGCCGAGTTCGCGCCCCACGCCGCTCTTGCCGAAGCCGCCCCACTCCGCCTGCGGGAGATAAGGGTGGAAGTCGTTGATCCACACGGTGCCGTGGCGCAGCCGTCCGGCGACCCGGCGGGCGCGGCCCGCGTCGGCGGTCCAGACGGCGCCCGCGAGCCCGTACTCGGTGTCGTTGGCGAGCGCGACGGCCTCGTCCTCGGTGCGGAAGGTCTCGACGGTGAGGACGGGCCCGAAGACCTCCTCGCGCACGACCCTCATCCCGCGGTGGCAGCGGTCGAGGACGGTCGGCTCGTAGAAGTAGCCGGTGGCGGGGCGCGCTTCGGACGGCTCGGGGCGCCTGCCGCCGGTGCGCAGCACCGCTCCCTCGGCGAGCGCGGAGGCGACGTACTCCTCGGTCCTCTCCCGCTGCCGCTCCGAGACGAGCGGCCCGCACTTGACGCCGTCCTCCGTACCGCGGCCGAGCCTGATCAGGGCGGCCCGGCGGGCGAGTTCGGCGACGAAGCGCTCGCGCACGGACTCCTCGACGATGAGCCGGGAGCCGGCCGAGCAGACCTGGCCGCTGTGGATGAACGCGGCGTTGAGCGCCTGGTCCACGGCGGTGTCGAAGCCCTCTTCGGTCGCGCAGGCGTCGGCGAAGACCACGTTGGGGTTCTTGCCGCCGAGTTCGAGGGCGACCTTCTTGACGCCCGGGGCGGCGGCCTCGGCGACCTTGGTGCCGCTGACCAGCCCGCCGGTGAAGGAGACGAGGTCGACGGCGGGGTGCGCGGCCAGCCGGGCGCCGACGGAGTGGCCGGGCCCGGTGACGAGGTTGGCGACGCCGTCGGGCAGCCCGGCCTCGGCCAGCAGCTCCACCAGGGCGACCGTCGTCAGCGGGGTGATCTCGCTCGGCTTGACGACGAAGGTGTTGCCCGCCGCGAGGGCCGGCGCGATCTTCCAACTCGCTTGCAGGAGCGGGTAGTTCCAGGGAGTGATCAGGGCGCAGACACCCACCGGTTCGTGTACGACGACGCTGTGCACGGTGTCGGAGCCCGCGTCCACGACCCGTCCCGCGCCCTCCCCCACCACCAGATCGGCGAAGTAGCGGAAGGCGTCGGCGACGCAGTCGACGTCGACGCGCCCCTCCTCCACCGTCTTGCCCGCGTCACGGCTCTCCAGCAGGCCCAGCTCCTCGCGGTCGCGCACGAGCAGGTCCGCCACGCGGCGCAGCAGCGCGGCGCGTTCGGCGACGGGCGTGCCCGGCCAGGTGCCCTCGTCGAAGGCGCGGCGGGCGGCCTCGACGGCGGCGTCCGCGTCCCGCTCGTCGCCCTCGGCCACCACGGCGAACGGCCGCGCGTCCGCGGGGTCGAGGATGTCGCGGGTGGCGCCGGACGCGGCCGCCGACCACCGCCCGCCCGCGTGGACGGTCTGCTCCGCCTGTCGTCCGTCGGTATCGCTCGCCATGCCCGGCACGCCCTCCGCTCCTGTTCCATGGCTTCCCATGGCCCTCTCCGACCCCGCGTGGACACCTGTTCACCGTCCGGGGTCGTGAGCACCTGCCCTTCCGCCCGCGATGCATGCGGCCGGATGGCCGAAAGTGCGGGGTGTCACTGATCCTGATGGACACTCGCCGTTTCCTTTGACTAGGGTCAAAGAAATATGGGGACGGTTTCAGCGGGCCGAGCGGACCACGTGTCGGCGGACGACGTACGGGCGCTGCGGCGCTTCAACCGCTACTTCACCCGGCGGATCGGCGTGCTCGACGACCACTACCTCGGGCAGGACCGGCCCCTCGGCGAGGCCCGGCTGCTGTTCGAGATCGGGGACGGCACCTCGCTGCGGGACCTGCGCGTCCGGCTCGGCCTGGACGCCGGCTATGTGAGCCGCCTGGTCAAGACGCTCCAGGCACAGGGGCTGGTACGGGTACGGGTGCACTCCGGGGACAGCAGACTGCGGGTCGCCGAGCTGACGGACGACGGCCGCGCGGAGGTGGCCGAGCAGAACCGGCGGGCCGACGGCTTCGCCGAGCGCCTGCTCGGCGGGCTCGACGCGGCGCAGCGCGGCCGGCTCACCGCCGCCGTCGCCGTGACCGAGCGGCTGCTGCGCCTGGCCGGCATCACCGTCGAGGTGGTCGACGGCGCCTCCCGCGACGCCCGGGCCTGTCTCGCGGCGTACGCGGCGGACATCGACGCCCGGTTTCCCGAGGGCTTCGACCCCGCGGCCCTGGTCCGCCCCGCCGAGGTGTCCGGGCGCACCGGCGCGTTCGTCGTCGCGTACGAGGAGGGGCGGCCGGTGGGCTGCGGGGCGCTGCGGCGGCTGGCGGCCGGGGTCGGCGAGATCCGTCATGTGTGGGTGCGTCCGCAGGGGCGGCGGCTCGGGCTGGCCCGGCGGATGCTCGTGGAGCTGGAGCGGCAGGCCGTCGCGCGCGGCTACGGCACCGTGCGGCTCGACACCCACGCGGTCCTCACCGAGGCCCAGGCCATGTACCGGTCGTGCGGCTACACCGAGATCCCCCGCTACGACGACAACGTCTACGCGGCCCACTGGTTCGAGAAGCGCCTGCACCCCTGAGCCCCCAAGTACGCGGCGCCCGCGTCGTCACTGGACGGTGCAGGCCGCGCCGGACGGGCAGAAGGAGCCCACCGCGATCTGCGACGGCGTCGCCACGTCGGTCCCCTCGGCCCCGATCGAACGGATCGCGTACGACGTGCCGTCCGCGGCCGTGAAGCGGTGGTCGACGACCTCGGTGGGACCGTCCTCCACGTCGTCGTAGCGGTAGGTGAGCTCGGCCCAGTCGGTGCCCGCCTCCCGGTCGACGGCCTGGTAGCCGTGCAGCCGGGTCCCGAACCCGAACGACGGGTCGTTCTCGGCCTGGTCGAGCGAATCGGCCGGACTGGGCTCCTGGAGCTCGAACATCTCCAGCTCCGCGTCCCCGCCCGGGGCGGTGTAGTGGACGACCGGCGGTTTGTCCCCGCGCGGATCCACCGTGCGGGTCCAGCCCTCGGGCACGTCGACCGTGAAGCCGAGGCCGTCCACCGACCGGCTGAAGCCGGGTGACGGGGACGCGTACGCGGACGCCAGGGGCGATTCGGACCCGCCGAGCGTGTCCTGCGGCGCACCGGTGTCGTCCGACGGGGGCGCGGTGGCCGTGACCGTCACCGACGGGGTGGTGCCCCCGGAGGCGTCCCGGTTCCCGGAGTCGTCGTCCCGGGTCAGCGCCCACACCCCGCCCGCGACGGCACCCGCGAGCAGCGCGGCGGCCACGACCACGGCCGTCGACCGGTAGGAACCGCCGGGCGAGGGCGGCCGCGAGGGTGACGGCGACGGCTCGGGCGACACAAGCGGTCCCGGCGGCCCCGGCGGCCCGGACGAAAGCCCCTCCGGGGAGGGCAGGTCCGGGCGGGACGGGTCCGGCGAAGTCAGATCCGGGCGGGACAGCGCGGACTGGGTCTGCGCCGACGCCCACCACTGCCGCTGGTCCGCCGCTGTATACCCGGGCCCGCCCGCACTCCCGCCCGCACCTGTTCCGCCCGTACGGCCCCCCGTACTTCCTGAACCGTCCCCGTTCCTGTCCCCGTTCCTGTCCCTGTCCCCGTGCCTGTCCCCGTTCCCGGTACTGCCCCCGCTCCCGCTCCCGTTCCCGCTGCCGGTGGCCCGCGGCTCCTCGCCGTCGTCGTCCACCCACCGCTGCCGGTCGGCGTCCCACCGCTGCCTCATCTCGTCCCCCTTGCCCCGCCCTCCCGCGGGCGGCCCGGCCGGCTAACCGGCCAGCTCTGCGATCACCTGCACCACGGCCGCCGCCGACGCCAGTCCCGCCACCGCCGCCGCGGCGGTCTCCAGACGCTGCCGCAGCCGTCCGAGCCGGCCCGGATCCACCTGCCCGGTCTGCTCGATCTCGCCCTGTACGGTGGCCAGTTCGCCGTCGAGCGCAGCCGTGTCGTCCGTCGCCGTCAGCAGCCGCAGATGCTCGCGCAGCGTGCGGACGGCTTCGAGGAGTTCCGCGGTCGCCGGGTCGGCGGCGGCCGCGCGCGGCCCCTCGTGGTACGCCGCGCTGCCGTGCTCGCCGAAGCTGACGGCGCTGCGGTCGATCCGCCCGATCCGCGGCCCCGGCCCTGCCGTGCCCTCGCTCATCCCGTGGCCCCTTCCGTGTACGAGGCGCCGCCGCTGCCCATGGCGACGGCGCTCTTGCTGATCCGGCCCACCGCGGTGCCGCCGCTCATCTGCCCGATGAACTGGCCGCCCGCCGCGACGTTCACGATGTTCTGCTCGAACTCGCCGGTGTCGCAGCCGTGGCTGCGCAGGGCCTCGCGCACACCGCTGGCGATGCGGTCCTCGACGGTCTTGATGTAGCGGCTGACGTCCATCTCCTGGAAGAGCGACAGGCTGTCCGTGCTGCCGAGCTCCCGTACGGACGCGAGCGGGGCGTCGGGCGGCGCCTGTTCGGGCCGGGTCAGCCAGGTGCGCACGTACTGGACGACGATGTGCAGGCCGGAGACGCCCGCGACGACACTGGTCGCCGGGCCGGTCAGCAGGGTCCGCACGATCTCGCGCGGCGCGTCGCCGTCCCGGTGGGCCGCGATGAGATCCGCGCGCCGGTAGTCCTCGGTGACCGGCCCCAGCACGTGCGGCACCACTTCCAGGACCAGCATCCGGCCCTGGGTGTGCACCCGGACCAGGACCGAGACGACGACCTCCTCGTCCCAGGCGCCGATGCGGACCCGCAGGAAGTGCCGGCGCGCCTCGCCGCCCTCGTCCACCGCCCCGTCGAGGTGCAGCCGCGCCGACTCGGCCCCGTACACGCCCCCGTGGCGGCTCACGCCCGACGGCAGGTAGACGAACTCGTCGATCTCCAGCGCGCCGAGCCGGTCCCGGCTGTCGCGCGCCGCCGATGTCCTCAGCTCCTCCAGCTTGGGCCGGACGAGGTCGATGATCTGCCGGTTGGTGAGCTGCACCCGGGCGTCCGCACCGTCCCGACGAGGGCCGTCACCGTTCTTGAGACCTGCGGCGCTGCCGAGATCCCCGATCTTCTTGGCGGCGGTGATCTCCATGGCGAACGACCAGGGCTCGTACGGCTTCCCCGCGCCGACGAACGGGCGGTGGGCGTCGTAGAGCGCGACGGCGGCGTGCTGTTCCGTCAGGACGGCGCGGGCGATCCGGGAGGCGCGCGCGTTGCCCGAGGGCAGCGCCGCGGGCGTGGCCGGGAAGACGTCGCGGGCCAGTTCACGGCGCATGACCTCGGTGAGCTGGGCGCGGTGGACGCCGACGACGAAGACGACCGCCAGCGGGAAGAGCAGGGCGAACGGGTCGTCGGGCAGCCGGCGCACCGCGTACACCACGTAGGCGATCTCCGCCGCGCGGGCCATCAGGGTCAGGCCCCGGGCCGTCGCGCGGCGGGGCAGCCGCAGCCGGACCAGGTCCGAGCGGCTGGCCGGATACATGGTCAGACCCGAGCCGTTCGCCGCCCGCGCGCTGTACAGCAGGAAGCAGACGCCCGCGTAGAACAGGACCGGGGTGACGCCGAGCAGCACCCCCGTGCCGAAGACGTCACCGCCCGTGTCACCGGTCTCGAAACTCCCGGCGGCGGGGGCCGTGTCGTGGCGCGCGAGGGCGTACTCCACCAGGAAGTAGCCGGCCCAGATGCCGGTCAGGACGAGCGCGGCCGCCGCCTCCTGCCGGCGCGCCCGCAGCGCGTGCGTGAACACCGAGACCACGTCGACGCCGAGGGACGGCGGCGCGGGGCGTTCCTCGTGTCCCACGAGTTCGTCCAGGACGCGCGCCCGGAAGACCGTGTCCAGATGCACCCCGGCGCACAACAGCCGTGTCGCCTCGCTGTGCGCGTACCGCCGATTCGATCCCGTCAACGGGACCACCCCCGCCGCTCTGCCCCCGGCCCACCGGCTTTACCGGCTTCCCCGTGGCGGGCCGTACGTCACGACGATAGCGAGGGTTACTCCCGTTGCGGAGGGTTATCCACCGACAAAGCACGTACGTTCGATACGTACTTTCCGTACGCACGCGCCGTAGGCACTGTCTGGACGCATACGCCGGCCCCCGCCCGGGGATCCCGGACGGGGGCCGAAGAAGGCCGGGGGCCGGCTCAGATGAGGCCGAGGCCGCGGACCGCCTCGCGCTCCTCCTCGAGCTCCTTGACGGAGGCGTCGATGCGGGCGCGGGAGAAGTCGTTGATCTCCAGGCCCTGGACGATCTCGTACGTGCCGTTCTTCGTGGTGACCGGGAAGGAGGAGATCAGGCCCTCCGGGACGCCGTAGGAGCCGTCCGACGGGATGCCCATGGAGGTCCAGTCGCCCTCGGCGGTGCCGTTGACCCAGGTGTGCACGTGGTCGATGGCGGCGTTCGCGGCGGAGGCGGCGGAGGACGCGCCACGGGCCTCGATGATCGCGGCACCGCGCTTGGCGACGGTCGGGATGAACTCCTCGGCCAGCCACTTCTCGTCGTTCACGACCTCGGCGGCGTTCTTGCCGGCGACCGTGGCCTGGAAGATGTCGGGGTACTGGGTGGCGGAGTGGTTGCCCCAGATGGTCAGACGCTTGATGTCGGCGACCGAGGTGCCCGTCTTCTTCGCGAGCTGGGTCAGCGCGCGGTTGTGGTCCAGGCGGGTCATGGCGGTGAAGCGCTCGGCCGGTACGTCCGGGGCGGCGGCCTGGGCGATCAGGGCGTTGGTGTTGGCCGGGTTGCCGACGACGAGGATCTTGACGTCGTCCGCGGCGTGGTCGTTGATGGCCTTGCCCTGCGGCTTGAAGATGCCGCCGTTGGCCTCCAGGAGGTCGCCGCGCTCCATGCCCTTGGTACGGGGGCGGGCGCCGACGAGCAGACCGACGTTGGCGCCGTCGAAGGCCACGTTCGGGTCGTCGGTGATCTCGATGCCCTGGAGCAGCGGGAAGGCGCAGTCGTCGAGCTCCATGGCCGTGCCCTCGGCGGCCTTGAGCGCGGGCGTGATCTCCAGGAGGCGCAGCTTGACCGGCACGTCCGCGCCGAGCAGCTGGCCGGAGGCGATGCGGAAGAGCAGGGCGTAACCGATCTGGCCGGCCGCGCCGGTGACGGTGACGTTCACGGGAGTGCGGGTCATGGCGTTCTCCGTATGACAGCAGGCGGTGGGGCGTCCCTGCCCCGGGTGCAGGATCCCGCGCCGCCCACCGGGTGACCGGCGCCTGCCGCCGCGCTGATCGATCGGAGGTGCAGATGATCGATCTCTCGGCGTCAAGAGATCCGCGGTCAGGCTATCGCGCATCCACGATCCCGGACGGCCGGGTCTCGTGTGGCCCGCCCCACAGCGCCCTTTCGGCGCTCCGCCCCTGCGTACGCCCGGGGCGGCCGCCCGTCCGGGAGAGGTGGGAGGACGGCCGCCGATGGGTAACCGGAAGGGTCCGGAAGGGGGATCGTGCTCCCGGACGCGAACCGGATCCCGTGGGGGTAACCGTCCGTCTGCCCATCCGCCCGAGGTACATGCCCCACCGGCACACGTTTTTACGGACTCCGACCGCGGCGTTCACAGATCCCGGCTCCCGCGGACCGGCCGCCGCCCGGCCGCCGTGGGCTACTTCGTGCAGCCCTTCCGGCCCGTCGCGAGGGTGGCGCAGGCCTTCGCGTCGGTGGCGTCCTTCACGGTCACCATCGGCGTGTACGCGTCGGTGTCGCCGTTCGTCCCGACCGTGCCGGTCCGGCCCGCAGCCCCGCTGCCCGCGGAGACGGAGACCGTGTCGCCGGGCGCGGCCCGGGTGATCCGGGCCCAGGCCGCGGCGCAGGTCCTGCTGTAGCGGACCTCCACGAGCGCGCCGCCGACGGTGGCGCTGGTGCTGGTCGTCGCCAGTTCGCCGCCGCAGCCCATGGTCTCCGGGTCCTTGCCGGTGCAGCCCTCGCCGCTGCACTTCACCCCGGCCGGCAGGTCGGGGTTCCGGCTCGCGGTGGGGGCGGGCTTCCCGGGCGTGCCCTCGGTCCTCTTGTCCTTGTCGTGGTCCGGGGCGATGAAGAACACGGCCGCCGCGATCACCGCCAGCGCGCCGACGGCACCCGTGAGAAACATGACGGCCCGTCGCCCGCGCCCGCCGCCGGGCGGCCCGGAGCCCGCGGGCGGACCGGCGGACGCGGGACGGCCCGCGGGCCCCGACGGGTCCGACGGCGCCGCGGCGGCCCCCCGGCCACCGGCGTGCGCGGACCCGTCGACCGCCGCGCCTGCACCACCCGCCCCGCCCCGGGAACGGCTTTGGTGCCCCGCGTCCGCCTGGTGAGCGGAGGCGCCGTACGCAGCGCCGCCGTGAGCCGCGCCGCCGTGTGCCGAAGCCCCGTACGCGGGTGCTCCGTAGGCGGGTGTCCCGGATGACGACGCCCCGTACGGCGAGGAGTCCGCCGTCTTCGGGGCCGACGGCTGGGGCGGGATCGTCGGTGACACCCCGGCGGGTCCGGCGACGCCGGGCCTGGCCGTCGTACCGCCGCCCCTGCGGGTCTGCCTGCCGGTCGCGGGCGGCGCGCCGAACTCCCCGAGCGCCGCCCGCGCCTGGGATATCCGGATCGCCTCCATGGTCATGTCGTGCCGCATCTCCGAACGGCTCCAGGCGCGTTCGGCCAGCTCCCACATGGTGGTCAGATGCATCGGGTTGGTGCCGGTGACCTCGGCCAGCGCGACGATCGCGCCCTTGGGCGCGAGCAGCCGGCCGTTCAGATAACGCTCCCAGGACGTCTTGCTGTAGCCCGTGCGGTCGGCCACCGAGGCGATGCTCAGACCGCTGCGGTCGACGAGCCGGCGCAGTTGACTGGCGAACTCCCTCACCTGTGGGTCGAGTTCCTCCGGCAAGGCCCTCCAACGAGGCATTGCTTCCCCCCTCATTCCCCCCGTGCGTGCTTGACGATCCTTCCGCGCGGTGCCGCCCGCCGCCCGGGGTCCCGGTCTCCGGGTCCCCGTTCTGGCTACCCAGAGGGATGCCCCGGCCCGGGATCGCGGTTCCCGGGGGCAGGGCGCACAGGAGCATTCAGGTCGGAGCACGCGCCGTCGCACGCCCGTGAGGACGGGCGCGGGGGCGGACCGCGGGGGCGGGCGCGGGGACGTGACGAGGACGTCGCGAGGACATGATCGTTGCGGGGCGCGGACACCATAGCGGAACGGTCACTTCCGTGCCACAGGCAACTGCCAGGTGTTGAACAGGCTGTTCATCGTGCATGAGTGTGGTTCCCGGGCGGCACACCCGCCCCGCCGCGGCCCGTCCTTACTCGGGGGAGGGGACGGACCGCGGTGGTCTCCGCCGAGGCGCACCGAGTGACCGCCCCTGGGGCACCGGGAAGCCTCGTCCCACACGGAGACGCACGGAAAGAACGGTGGCCCGCGCCTTCTCCCTCTCCGGAAGGCGCGGGCCACCGTACGTTCGTGATCCGCTACTTGATGGTGAAGTGCAGGGTGTCGTCGAGCAGCGGGATCTCCAGCCAGGGCTTCGGCTGGGCCATCATCGCGAGCAGCACGATCGCCAGGCCCAGCACCCCGTACGTGAGCATGTCGGTGAAGCGGGAGCGGACCGCGAGCATGCCCACGTCGGGCATCATCCAGCGCAGCGCCGCACCGGCGAGCAGCGCGGCCCCGACGAGGATGGTGCCGAGCCGCGTCAGGTCGAGCGCGGTGAGCAGCAGTCCGAGGGCGACCGCCGACAGCACGGCGAGGATCGGCCACTGGCGGGCGGGCGCCGGCGCGGTCCGGTCCGCCGCGCGGCCGCCGCCCTCGGGCCGCGCGGTGTCCCGGGTGAACAGCGGGAAGCGGCGCGTGACACGGCGGGGCCTGCCCTGCGCGTCGGGCGCGCTGATCGCGTCACGCACGGAGGGCTCCCCGTTCGCGTCAGGCACCAGCGAACCGTTCGCGTCCGGCGCGGGCGACCCCTTCGCGTCCGGCACGGGCGACCCCTTCGCGTCCGGCGCGGGCTTCTCGTTCGTCTGCCGCGCGTCCGTGGCGTCCGTGGCGTCCGCGTCACCGGCTTTGACCGAGACGTCCGTACCCGTACCCGTACCCGTGCCCTTGCCCGTACCCGTGCTCTTGCCCGTGCCCTTGCCCGCGCTGCCGCGTACGTTCTCGCCGTTGCCGTTGCCGTTGCCGTCAGCCGACACTGCGCTCCGCCGCCTCGACCACGTTGACGAGCAGCTGTGCGCGGGTCATCGGGCCGACACCGCCCGGGTTCGGGGAGATGAAGCCGGCGACCTCGGCGACGCCCGGGTGGACATCGCCGACGATCTTGCCGTCGGCGTTGCGCGAGACGCCGACGTCGAGGACGGCCGCGCCCGGCTTCACGTCCTCGGGCCTGATCAGGTGCGCGGAGCCCGCCGCGGCGACGATGATGTCGGCCCGCTTGAGGTGGGCGGAGAGGTCACGCGTACCCGTGTGGCACTGGGTCACCGTCGCGTTCTCGGACCGCCGGGTGAGCAGCAGCGGCATCGAGCGTCCGATGGTCACCCCGCGGCCGACGACCACGACCTCGGCGCCCTTGGTCTCGACCCCGTACTGACGGAGCAGGGTGAGCACGCCGTTCGGGGTGCAGGGCAGCGGCGCCGGCTCGTTCAGGACCAGCCGCCCGAGGTTCATCGGGTGCAGTCCGTCCGCGTCCTTGTCCGGATCCATCAGTTCGAGGATGCGGTTCTCGTCGATGCCCTTGGGCAGCGGGAGCTGGACGATGTAGCCGGTGCAGGCCGGGTCCTCGTTGAGCTCACGGACGACCGCCTCGATCTCCTCCTGCGTGGCGGTCGCGGGCAGTTCGCGCTGGATGGACGCGATGCCCACCTGGGCGCAGTCGCGGTGCTTGCCCGCTACGTACTTCTGGCTGCCGGGGTCCTCGCCGACCAGGACGGTCCCCAGGCCGGGCGTGACGCCCTTCTCCTTCAGGGCCGCCACGCGGGCGGTCAGATCGGACTTGATCGCGGCTGCGGTGGCCTTGCCATCGAGAATCTGGGCGGTCATGGCCCCATCCTCCCGGATGGACCGGCCCCGGTTCCAATCAGGTCCGCCCTGGTGATCGGTGATGTTGCACTTGCACAACACATTTGGATTGCGGCTGGACAAATGCGCGAGCCTTTTAGAACGATGAGCGGACAGTGCCGCGGGCAGTACCGGGGGGACGGACCGCTCTGTTGAACTCTCCTCCGCACCCTGCCGCGATCGTCCCCGCAGAGGCATCGGAGGAAGAACCGCCATGAGTTACGGCGACGCGAACAACCCCTACGGCCCCCCGCAGGGCCAGCAGCCCGGCTACCCGGCCCAGGGCCAGCCCAACTACGGATACCCGCAGGGCGGCGCCCCGCAGCAGCCCGGCCAGCCCGCCTACGGCTACCCGCAGGCCCCGCCGCTCGGCCAGCAGGGTTACGGCGGTTACCCCGGCGGTGCCCCGACGGAGATCCCGGGCGGGGTGAAGGCCGCGCGCGTGATGCTCTTCGTCATCGGCGGTCTCCAGGTGCTCGGCGCCATCCTGTTCGCGCTGTCCGCCATCGCCGTCTCGGCCGCGAAGAACGACGAGACCCTCAAGGACGACGTCCAGTTCCAGCAGCTCGCCGACTACTCGTCCGGTGTCCTGTGGGGCTTCACGGTCGCGGTCCTGATCTGGGGCGTCCTCGCCATCTGGCTCGGCGTGAAGGTCGGCAGCGGCGCCAACGGCATCCGCGTCACCATCATGGTCTTCGCGATCCTCACGGCGATCCTGGGCATCTACCCGTTCATCGTCATCGGCCTGGCGCACACCGTGCTGGCGATCCTCGTCGCCGTGTTCGTCGGCAAGTCCGACGGCGCCGCCTGGTTCAACCGTCCGCGGTACTGATCCGCAGTCTGATACGCACCGCGGTCTGATACGCACCGCAGTCTGATACGCAGCGTCCCGCGGGCCGCTTCGCGTCCGTGAACACCAAGGGCCGTGCCTCGTCCCGCTTCCGGGAGAGGCACGGCCCTGGTGTTTCCGGCGATCCTGATGTTTCCGGCGTCCGCCGCCGGAACCGGTCAGTGGAAGAAGTGGCGCGTCCCCGTGAAGTACATCGTGACGCCCGCCTTCTTCGCGGCCTCGACCACCAGCTCGTCGCGGACCGAACCACCGGGCTGGACCACGGCCTTCACCCCGGCCCCGGTCAGGATCTCCAGACCGTCGGGGAACGGGAAGAACGCGTCGGAGGCGGCGTAGGAACCGCGGGCGCGCTCGGCGCCGGCCCGCTCCACCGCCAGCTTCGCGGAGTCGACCCGGTTGACCTGGCCCATGCCGACGCCGACCGAGGCGCCGTCCTTGGCGAGCAGGATCGCGTTCGACTTCACGGCGCGGCAGGCCCGCCAGGCGAAGGCCAGCTCCGCCAGCTCCGCCTCGTCCAGGGCGTCACCGGTGGCGAGCGTCCAGGTGGCGGGGTCGTCGCCGTCGGCCTGGAGCCGGTCGGTGACCTGGAGCAGCGCGCCGCCGTCGATCCGCTTCAGCTCGACCGGGTCGGCGGGCGCCTGTCCGGCGCGCAGCACCCGGATGTTCTTCTTCTTGGTCAGGGCTTCGAGAGCGCCGTCCTCGTAGCCGGGGGCGACGATGACCTCGGTGAAGATCTCCGCGACCTGCTCGGCCAGCTCCTTGCTGACCGGCCGGTTCACGGCGATGACCCCGCCGAACGCGGAGAGCGGGTCGCAGGCGTGCGCCTTGCGGTGCGCCTCGGCGACGTCCGCGCCGACCGCGATACCGCACGGGTTGGCGTGCTTGATGATCGCGACGCACGGCTCGTCGTGGTCGTACGCGGCACGGCGCGCGGCATCCGTGTCCGTGTAGTTGTTGTACGACATCTCCTTGCCGTGCAGCTGCTCCGCCTCGGCGAGGCCGCCGGTGCCGTCGACGTACAGGGCCGCGCCCTGGTGCGGGTTCTCGCCGTAGCGCAGGGTGTTCTTGCGGGTGTAGGTCTGGCCGGTGAAGTCGGGGAAGCCGCTGTCGTCGGCGGCCGCGTAGCCGTCGGCGAACCAGGAGGCGACGGCGACGTCGTACGCGGCGGTGTGCTGGAACGCCTCGGCCGCGAGCCGCTTGCGCGAGGTGAGGTCGAAGCCGCCGTCGCCGACCGCGGCGAGCACGTCGGCGTACCGGGCGGGGCTGGTGACCACGGCGACGGAGGGGTGGTTCTTGGCGGCGGCGCGGACCATGGACGGGCCGCCGATGTCGATCTGCTCCACGCACTCGTCGTCCGAGGCGCCGGAGGCGACCGTCTCACGGAACGGGTAGAGGTTGACGACGACGAGCTGGAACGGCTCGACGCCCAGCTCGGCGAGCTGCCGCTCGTGGTCGGGCAGCCGCAGGTCGGCGAGGATGCCCGCGTGGACCTTGGGGTGCAGGGTCTTGACCCGGCCGTCCAGGCACTCGGGGAAGCCCGTGAGCTCCTCGACCTTGGTGACCGGCACACCGGCGGCGGCGATCCGCGCGGCGGTGGAGCCGGTGGAGACCAGCTCGACACCGGCGTCGTGCAGCCCGCGCGCCAGCTCTTCGAGGCCGGTCTTGTCGTAGACGCTGACGAGCGCGCGGCGGACGGGGCGCTTGCCGTCCGTCTGCTGATCCTGGGGAGCGGCGGTCGTTTCTTCGGCGGTCACGGGATAAGTACCTTTCGTCCCTCGATGCGATAGCCGTTGCGGGCGAGCCGCCCCACGACATCGACGAGCAGCCTTCGCTCGACTTCCTTGATGCGCTCGTGCAGAGCGGCACCTTCGTCCTCGTAGTCCTCCGCCCGGACCTCGACCACGCCCTGGGCGATGATCGGGCCGGTGTCGACGCCGTCGTCGACGAAGTGGACGGTGCATCCGGTGACCTTGGCGCCGTACGCGAGCGCGTCCCGCACGCCGTGGGCTCCGGGAAAACTGGGCAGCAGGGCGGGGTGCGTGTTCACGAACCGCCCGCCGAACCGGGCGAGGAACTCCTTGCCCACGATCTTCATGAACCCCGCCGAGACGACCAGGTCCGGCTCGTACGCGGCCGTCGCCCCGGCGAGCGCCGCGTCCCACGCCTCGCGGGTCTCGTACTCCTTGACCCGCCGGACGAAGACCGGCAGCCCGGCCCGGCGCGCGCGCTCCAGGCCCGCGATGCCGTCCCGGTCCGCGCCGACGGCCACGATCTCGGCTCCGTAGCCCTCGGTGCCCTGCTCCGCGACGGCGTCGAGCAGTGCCTGCAAGTTCGTGCCTGATCCGGAGACCAGCACGACGAGGCGCTTGGCCTTGGCCACAGCGGGGCCCTTTCTCGGGGGAGTCTTTGTGCGGTCGTACGAATGCTTCGCGCCCCGGGATACGGGGAAGTCTACGAACCGGCCGACCGTCAGCAACGATACCGGCACACCGGACGGCCCCCGCGGGACGGGGGCGTGGCCGGAAGGTAGCGTCTGCTGGGTATCCATTCGCGCACGCCGTCCGGCGGCGGGAACGCCCTGCACACGCGGGACGTTCACCGTTCACGGGCACGAACGCCCACGCACCGGCCCGAGGGGAGTGCCGGGGCACCACGGGAAGAACCATCAAGAAGCACACTCAGAAGCACCATCAAGGGGAAGACGCACACCTGATGCCGGACCGCAGTCTCCGACTCCCTCCGCTCCTGCTGCGTGAGGGGCGCCCCTCTCCCCCGGGCTCGCGTCCCGGCGCGGACGGGGGGACGCCGCCGCCGTCGCCGTCCTCGCGGGAG
Source organism: Streptomyces sp. NPDC059785 (assembly GCF_042732375.1). Classification (NCBI taxonomy): domain Bacteria; kingdom Bacillati; phylum Actinomycetota; class Actinomycetes; order Kitasatosporales; family Streptomycetaceae; genus Streptomyces; species Streptomyces sp. NPDC059785. The sequence continues at coordinate 4,567 of NZ_JBHWHV010000031.1, read as the reverse complement.
GGCGCGGGCACGCCCGGGGGCGGATCGGGACCGGACGACGGGGGCGGCTCCTCCGACGGGCGCGACTCCTCGCACACGAACCCGCCGCCCCCTCCGGACTCTCCGAACCCTCCTAACTCTCCGAACCCTCCGAACAGGGGCGGGAACGCGTCGGGCTCGGACGGCAACCCCTTCGCGCCGCCGCCGGAGGGCACGCCGGACCGGCCCTGGCAGCCGCGGCGACCGGCCGGCGGGGGCGAAGGCGGCCGGGGGCACGGTGACGGTTCCGGCCAGGGCGGGCGTTCGCCCTGGGGCAGCCAGTGGAGCGACCGCCAGCCCGGCCCCGCGCAGGGCGGCGGCTTCGGCGACCGCCCCGGCGCGCCCCGCGGCCAGGGACACCAGGCCGGACAGAACGGCCAGCAGGGTCAGAACGGCCCCGACGGGGGCGCCGGCGGACCCGGCACCGGGATGCGCTGGGATCCGACCGACCCGGCCCAGCGCCGCGCGCGCTACTCCCTGCTCTGCGGCATGTGGGCGTTCTTCTTCGCCCTCTTCAGCTGGCCGTACGTCGCCCTGCTGCTCGGCGCGCTGGCCCTGTACTGGGGCGTCAGCTCGGTCCGCGCCAAGCCGCGCCCCGCGGACCCGGACCGGCCCGCCCCGGCCGCGAACACCCGGCCGCAGACCTCCGCCGCGGTGAGCGGCCTGGTCACCGCGTGCCTGGCCATCGCCATGGTCGCGGCGACCTTCGCCGCCCAACTGGTCTACAGCGACTACTACACCTGCCGGAACGACGCGCTCACCAATGCGGCGAAGCAGTCCTGCGACGACCTGCTGCCCAAGGAGCTGCGGGGACTGCTGGGCGACACCTGACCGAGGCCGCATCTCTCCCTGACTGCGTTCCCCTCACCGCGTTCCCCTCGTCTCCTGGTCGATCGAGAGCCCGGAGAAGACCGAGTCCTCGGCGGAGTCCGGCGACGCGGGCGGTTCCGACGGCGGCTCCGACGGCGGAAGCGGGTCGAAGGCACCGGCGGGGGCGACGGTGGGTTTGGGCGGGTATGCGGGGAGAGGCGGGACGGCGAGTTCGGGTGGAGCGGATCGAGCTGGGGGAGCTGCGGGTGGCGTGGGCGAGCCGTCGGAGTCGGGCACTTCGGTCACCGGTTCCGGGGACTCGGTGACGTCTGGCGCTTCGGCGGGGTCCGGCGGGTCGATGGGGTCCGGTGGGTGGAAGGGATCCGGTGAGTTGATGGAATCCGGGGCTTCGGCGAGGTCCGGCGGGTCGACGGGGTCCGGTGAGTTGATGGAATCCGGGGCTTCGGCAAGGTCCGGCGGGTCGATGAGGTCCGGTGGGTCGACGGGGTGCGGGGGGCCGGTGAAGGCCGGCGCTTCGGAGGGTTTCGGCGGCACGTCGGTGTCTTTCGGCCGGCTGGCCTCCGGCCGTCCGGCCGGCTGGGCCTGAGGCGCCGCCGCCTTCCTCGGTTCCGCCCGGCGCGACGTGTTCTCGCGCCGGCCCGGGATGTCGTCGGACGCGGACGGCAGCACGTCGTACGACGCGAGGTCCGGGTCGTCGGGCGCCCGCGCCCCGGAGAGCCACGACCCGAGCCCCGCGGCGGAGCGCAGTACCGCCCCGAGACGTCCCCCGCTCGAAACCTCGTCGGCCTGAGGAGCGGGTACAGGTACGGAGGCGGGCGCGGGCGCGGACCCGGGTACCGAGGCGGGCGCTGGCCCGGCGACCGCGTCCCGCCCTTCCCGCTCCCCCCGCCGCCCCCGCAGCGTCGCCCGCAACAGCGGCGTACGCAGCGGCGGAGTCCGTAGCCACGGCGCCCGTAGCCACGGCATCCGCAGGCGCGGCGCCCGCAGCCACCACTCCCTGAGCACCAGCGCCGCCGGACCGCCGATCACCGCCGTCCACACTGCCGCCGCGCCACCCGTCTGCCACCACACCGGTCCGAGGCCGGACAGCGCCGCCACCCCCAGCGGCCCGCCCGCCACACCGGCCAGCAGCGCGAACGCGAGCCCGCAGAGCCCGGCCGCGACCCCGGCCTCGCGCAGCGTCCGCCGCCGGGACCAGGGCGTCGCCGGTTCCTCGGCGGCGGCCCGCGCCACACACCGGGCCACCGCCACCCCCGCGGCCAGCGGCACCACCAGAACCGCCCAGCCGAACGGCGTACCACCGGCCTGCGGTACCGCCGCGAGCAGCGGGAACGGCGGCAGCGCGGTCGGCGGACCGGCGGCCGTCAGCGGTGTCGTCACCTGCCCCGCGCCCAGTACGAACCCGGGCCCGAGCCCGTACGCCGCCGCCCACACCGCCGCGTTCGGCACGAGGAGCAGACAGAGCAGCAGTACGCCGAAGCGGCCCGACCACACCTCCGTGAGCTGCCCGAAGGAGTGCCGGACGAGCCCGCCGTGCCATACCAGCGAAACCGCCACGAGCAGCGCGCCCGCCCCGGCCAGCGCCACCGCCCCGGCCCCGGCCGCCCGCCAGGCCACCGGCAGCCGCGGCGTCTGTGACGCCTCCTCGGACGCGGTGACGAAGCGGCGTACGCCCGGCGGCAGGGTGTCGAACCCGTGCCGCACGTCCGCGGGCGGTCCCCCGCGCGGACGTCCGTACGCGGCCCACACCCCCACGGCCGCCGCGACCGCGGTCAGCAGCGGCAGGCACAACGGCGTCCAGAGCCAGGAGGGGGGCAGCGGCCCGCCCGATGCGTACACCGCCGTGGCGGTCCCGACCCCGAGGTATCCCGCGACCACACCCGTCCAGGCCGTACGGGGATGGATCACCGAGTCCGCCGTGTCGCGCGCCGCCCGGTGGATCAGCCAGGCGGGCAGCGCGACGAGCAGCAGCGGGGTGACGCCGACCGGTGCGGGCGCGCCGGACAGGGTGTGGTTCCGGACGAGTTCGACGCCGTGCGCGAGCAGCCAGACGGAGGCGACCATGTGCAGCGCCTCGTCGGAGTCGCTGCCGGGGTACGGCGAACCGATCCACAGCACCATCACCAGTACGGCGAACGAACCGAGGCCGAGCGCCGCGGCGAGGGCACCGCCGAGCATGCCGGTGCCCAGTCCGGGCGAACGGTCGCGCATCCGGGCGAGCCTGTGCGGCAGTGAGGCCGACAGGCGCCGCAGCGCGGCGAGCAGGTGCGGCAGCGAAGGGCGGCGGTCGGTCAGCTGGGTCACGCGCGCCATGCTGCCAACGACACGCGCTTTCTCCTCGTAACGGGCAAACCTCGGATGTGTCGCTCAAGATACGTTTATGTACTTTTTTGCACCAAGGGGACCAAGGGGCGCCCTGTGACACGGCCTCCCGCCATCCCGCTGCCACCCGCCGGGGAACGCCGGCGCCTGCGCGAGGCCCGTTCCCTGTCGCAGGCACAGGTCGCCGCCGAGGTGGGCGTCAGCCGCGAAACGGTGCGCGGCTGGGAGGCCGGTCGCACGACACCGCGCGGCCGCAAGCGGGAGGCGTACGCGAAGCTGCTGGCAGCGTCGACGCCAACACCAACGCCAGCGAAGACACCGGCACCGGCACCGGCACCGGCACCGAAGCCCGCTGCCGATGGAGGCACCGGCTCCGAAGCACCGAAGCCCGAACGGTCGAAGACCAAGGCGTCTGAGACCAAGACATCGAAGCCCGAGGCGCCGCAGGCTTCAGCCGAGCCCGAGCCCGAGCCCGCACCTGCGCCCGAGCCCGTGTCCGAACCCGCGCCCCTGCCCGCCTCCCTGACGCCCGCCCAGGCGTTCGACGCGCTCTACGAGACCTGCGCCCCGGCCCTCGTACGGCAGGCGTATCTGCTCACCGGGCGGCGCGGGCTGGCGTGCGAGTCGGTGGAGCGGGCCTTCCAGCAGGCCTGGCAGCGCTGGCCCGAGGTCGCCGTGGACCGGGACCCGGCCGGCTGGGTACGGGCGACGGCCCACGCGTACGCGCTCTCCCCCTGGCACCGGCTGCGCCCCCGCCAACGGCACCCCGAGGCGCCGCCCGGCGACCCGGCCGAGCACGCCCTGCTGTCCGCCGTCCTCGCCCTGCCGCCCGCCCGGCGGCGCACTTTGCTGCTGTACGACGGCGTGGGGCTCGATCTGCCGGAGACCGCCGCCGAGACGGAGGCGAGCACGCCCGCCACGGCCAACCGGCTGCTGTACGCGCGCCAAGCCGTCACCGCCCGCCTGCCCGGCCTGGACATCCCGGCGGCCCTGCGGACCCGCCTCGCCGGGACGGCGGTCGCCGAGCGGCTGCACGCGGCCCGGCCCACCGTCGTACGCACCGGCGGTGAACGCCGCGCCCGCCGCTGGACCCGCGCCGCCGTCGCCTTCACCGCGCTCCTCGTCGGCACCACGGGACTCACGCTGGTCACGGCCCCCGACCACTACGAAGAGCCGCTGTCGCCGGGCGCGATGGTGCGCGGGGTACCGCCGCGCGCCGGGCCCGGTGCCCTGTCCCAGGCCCAGCTCGACCTGCGCACCAAGCTGCGCTCGGAGACGGCGAACGGCCCGGGAAGGCTGGTCCCGGTGGACAGATGACGTACGCGCGGCGCGTGTCCGGCCGTACGCCTGCGGCCGGACACGCGAGTGGGCCCGCACCCCGGATCGGGGTGCGGGC